>JAYVTR010000151.1:0-6610 GCA_043788625.1 Planctomycetota bacterium | reverse complement strand
CCCAGTGGCTGCGGGTCTTTCCAGCGGATAGCTACATAGAGATTTTCCGCATCGTACATCATCGCCACGCGAGCCGAATAAATATCTTTCAGCGACTCGACATCATAGCACATCAGGGCACTACCGCTGAGATCCCAATCAGCGAGGTCTCCGTCCACTAACAACGGTCCGCTCAACGGCACGGCATGGAGTCCATGGTTATCCGTCTGCGCTGCTGACAGATCGGCCGTCAGCATAAACAGAGCCAACAGGAAGATAAAGAAACAGGCTCGCATGTAATTGCTCCACCACAGAGTACGGAAAATTAAAGTTCGCGTTGCCAGCTGACGTAGTCCGTTTCAGTCGAGCAGTGTAGCAAGGTTTAGCCGAGGCGATAGACATGCCCTGCACGAGCAGGCAACTGACCCGCCACATCGCAACGCACGGTGGTTTCCAAATCATGGGCGATGGTCACGTCCGGTACCACCACATCGCGGAAGGCCCACACCACGGCCGGCACGCCCGCCACATCCAGCCACAGTACATAGGCCCCTTCGGCGGTGAGACGCAAGCGTGATTGGTAGGAATCGCAGCTGTTGAACAAATGATTGACCCGCGCAAAACTCTCGACCTGGTCGCCACCAGGCAAGGCCGGGCCGCCATGCTCTGCCTGCGCCGGCTCTGACCATGGCCGTGCGCCAATGCAGGGAATGCAGCGATGCGCCACCAGCCAAAAATACTGCTCGGCATTCACGCCGTTGCTGCCGAAAGGATACCGCTGGGAGAAGAATCCCGGTGACATGTCGAGCAACGTGAATGCGTGATCGCCGGTGATCACATCATTCCACAGCCGACGGCGGAATTCATCTTCGGCAAATCCGAACATCGACACCTGGCTGACCCCGAAGATGGTCGAGATCTCTGGCCGATGACGCAAGCCTGCTGCCTGCTGGCGTGCCTGCATGTGCCAGATGAATTCAGCGTGCGGCGCCTTGTCAGGGCTGCTCCAATCGATCGCCGTCAAGCCGAGGTTCTGGTACGAATCCCAGAAGATGCCGGCAGATCCTCCGACTGCGCATGAATGCTTGATATCACTTTCGAACCACTCGCCATACCCCGAATTCAAACGGCCCGCGTACAAGACGCCGTAGTTGGCATCATATGGGTCGCCATTGGCTTCACGCAGCATCCATTCCGGATGCTCTTTCCACACCGGCGCAAATTTCGACAGGTGAAAACTGTACCATTGGAAGAGCTCGAGGCCGGCACCCTTGGCGGCTAAGCTCAAGGACTTCATGCCGGCATCGCCGCCGAACTTCTCGGCAAAGCGAAACCGGTATGGTGCGCAGATATTCCCATCTTCGGGACCGCGCTGCTCATCCGAGGTGACCGATTCCCAGATGCCATGCGTGAAAACATCACGGTAACCGAGGTGACGATAGAGCGGCATGGCTGCCGTCAGCGCTTCGGTCCAGCGTGGGCCACGCGCCTGCATATCCGCGTCCCACAAATGCGCCTGCACCATGGGGCGCGGGGTCTCTAACGTGAAACCATAAGCGGCGTGAATACGCTCACGGACATGGGTGAAGCAATCGAGCCACAGGTTGCGAATCACATGCCGCGGCATGGGCGCTGCCGCACGATGGACCAGCAATGTGCGTTCGGGGGCCTCGACCTGCTCCGCGAGGCGGAAGAAGGGTCGATCCGTATAATGAATGACATCTTCATCGGCAAACTTCTCGATCCGCGCGCGGCTCAAACCCGGGCGTTCGCTAAAGAGGCACAACGCCAAATCGCCCTTGGTCTGGAAATCGCACGGCGCTGAGCCGGCACAACGCGGCAGCATGTCCATCGGATAGGCCCCGCCCCAACCGGCGGTGACGAATTTCTCGATTGTCGAAAAAGCAGAGTCCCGATGCACTACCTGCTCCAAATCGATGGTACTCACATCTTGTTGGATGAGGGTGCAGCCGGTTGCCTGACCGCCTAATTCCCAGGTGCCATCTTCCAACAACCAGTGCAAGGGATGCCCGGGGTTCGCCACTGCGATGCGCATTGCCAGTCCCGACCATGGTTGGCCCCACACCGTTTGCTCATAGGAGCGGAAACTCCAGCGTACCGTCGCTTGGGCCGATGTCAGCCGACGCGTGCGGATGCGCGCATCGCCCATGGCGTCGGCTTCTTGTACTCGCATCAGCCACTGACCATCTGCTTCAAACACCAGCACCGTGGTATCATTCTCGCGTTCAACTTTTGCCAGCCGCGCTAAGGCAAAACTCAAGCCGGCTTCGCTCTCAAACGCAACGGTCCAGGGCAAACGTGCGTCGCGCAGAGCCTGTCCGTTCCACGCCACGGCGCCGATTCCAGGACATGCTCCGTCTGCCGCGCGCGAAAGCTCCATGGTGAAGCCGCAACCAAGATCAATATGCATGCCGTACCCTAAGTCCGTTCACGGTGCCCAGAAGGTGACACCGGAAGTTGTTTCACCTGCCAAGTGTGGCATCTGGTGAGTCGCTTAATGCCAATGTACCAGAGCCGCCAGGGTAGCCGGTGCCGCCAGATCAAGACCCGCGCCGGCAATCATCGGATTGCTCAGACCGGCGTTGAAAAGAGCCCGTTCACCGGCATGGCGTAAGCGATATTTTTTTGCCTGCCCTACATCATCGACGCTCGCAATGGCCTTTTCGATCGAGTCCTCATACGCATCCACCGCTGAGGCCTTGTAGTCGATCCATAGTTCGAGGAAACGCAGCGACGTCGTTTCCACCGTCATCTCACCCGTTGCGTTGACCGCGACCTTGAAGCTGATGAGGAGCGTTGCCGGCTGATCGTAGGCAATCCCGGCCCACGCCGGATTCAAAGCACACTGCTTGACGACCGATTGCAGCCAGGCTGGATGCGCCAGCTTCATCTCATCGAGGCTGGTCAGACGCACCTCTACTGCAACCAGGTGATCATCGTTCGACCAGAACGGCGTCCACACCGCTTCCGAGAAATGCGCATTACCGGTAAAGAGCTCCCCCAACGGCCGGGTCTCGTCAACCGCGGGATCGGTAAATCCCTGTACGATCCGCAAGGTGCGGTGATCAGGACCATGGAAGATCAGCCACATGATAGCGATGGACGCCAATCCGCTCATGGCGATCACCAACGCCGACCGCCGCTGAAATACCCGGATCATTCGTTCACGTGTTCCAATTTCCACGGTACATTCGCACAGAAACCGCCGCCGCCATCGACGATATCCGCCGGATACGAATACCATTCAAGGTGACCATCACCATGCACGACATTGCCGCCGCTATTTTTCCCGGCGCCCATGGGGCCACCGGCGGGGTGATTGATGGCGGTGGTCTGCCACAAACTACCCACCCCGAATTTGTACATCGCATCAGCCGCCAGAACGGCACTCGACAGCGGCGCCTTGCCACTGACCGACAAGACGTTCGTCGTCGAGATGATGCTTTTATTATTGGCCTTCATGACCATGCCCAAAGAGCCCAGCGATGCGGGCCCATAAGCGAAGGGAGGATCGCCCCAATTACCCAGCGTATCCACGCACCCGCCGTTGTAGGTGTAGCCGTAATGAGAGCAATTCAGCCAGTCACCGGCTTGGATCTGTGTTTTATTCCAGGTATACAGCGAGTTGGAGGCTTTCCGCGCACCTGAGCAAAACAGGACCTTCCCGTCACCGCCGAGGAATTCGATGATGCTCCCAAGCCCGACCCCACCGCCGGGCCGTGACCAGTAGTTAGGGTTGGGGTTCTGCATGGGAAATTTCCCTTCCCAATCGCCAGCATAAGCGATGCAGCCCATACCTACCTGTCGCAAACCGGAAGCGCACACAGCGCGCGTGGCCGCTTCACGGACCATCGCGATCGGACCCATGGCCATGCTCGCCAGCGCGGCAATGATGGAAATCACCACCAGCAACTCGATAAGCGTGAAACCATTATATTCGACTACAACTTTTGTCCGTGGGCTTGTGCACATACAACCAGCCTACTCAGCAACTTGCTTTAGCTAGATCCTCTCGCGTCTGTTTTCATGCGAAAGTGTATCAGGTTCATCACGGCCAGGGACCAGCTTCGTCGCTGGACGCTGGTCTTTAGCCGTCAGTTCCTATTTCGGAATCGTCGAGATCTCCAGCTCATCCAGGTCGCCGGGGTGTGCAGCCTGGAGATCGATCGAGGCCTGGAACTTCCAGTTCACATGTCCGGCCTTGACGACAAGGGCGTTCCAGCCGGGATGCAATTTAGCGGCAATCAACAACGGACGCCTGGCCTCCTTATCGATCACCCCGCTGTACAACGGCACCCCTCCGAGTGCGACCTGCAACCCGGTGGAACCAGCGAAGGTCGAGCAATCCAGCATCACCTGCACCGCTCGCTCACGATCGGAGCGGATCCATCGTGCCGCGAAGGCAGCGGCAAACGTCGGGGAGTAATCGATCGCGAACAGGTTCAGATTGCCGCTGGTAGCGCCGCCGGTCTGGCCGACCGAGGCGAGATACCGGCACCACACGGGCGGAGACTCCTGCCAACCGGCGGGGGTAGAGCCCAGGCCGATGCCGCGCATGAAATCGGCTTCGCCCGGCAAACGCCCGGATTCGGGAGCGAAGTGCCAATCCGGCCGCGCCCACATACCCACGTTGGTGAAGCCATGTCCGACCAGCCACGGCGCGGGGATGGGGACTTCGAGAGTACGGGTCACGCGGCCATCGGTGGCATGCAGGGCAAGGTGGGTAACCAGATGGGTCAGTGGACCCATGGCGCGGATGGTTTGTCCAGCCGACTCGGTCGTCCAGCCAGCCGGGACGTCGAGGTTGACATGAGCCGGGATCGGCGCGCCGGCGGCCGGATTCCAATTCCAGGCGAAGGCAAGCTCGGCCTGATCACTGCCAGACGGCAGCGTGGCCTGCAGTGTGTACGCCAACGACGGCAGCGACTCGCGCTCTTTGGCCAACAGCGGCTCGATCACGGTGGTGGCGATGACCGCAGCCGCGGCGGTTTCTCCGAGCCCGGCGAGCATCCCATAGGCGATGCCGGCATGGCCGGCGGGATTGGGGTGGACGAAATCATAGGTCACGTGGAAATCAGGGCGGCAAGCGCGTCCGCGCGCCAACACCTCGCGCATCGACTCGCCATTGGGGACAACGATGGCATCCACTTCCTTGGCCAAGCTGACAAGCCGCTGGTTGAGCTTGGCGATGAGCCTGTTCTTTGGCGAGGTTTCATCCTCGCTGTTCGGAGTGACCGTACCCAAGGCGATGACCCGCGGCCTGGCGCGATCGCGTAACCCATTTATCAATGTGCGGTAGCTCGTCGCCCAGGCCTCGACGGCCATCTCATCGTCTCTGATATACGGCGACAGGCTATCGTTCATGCCGAGCATGATCACCAGGACGCCGACCGGCTTGGCCAGGGTCGCGCGGACATCCACATTCGGCACGTCGAGCATGGTCTCGCCCTTGGCACTGGAGGCCAGGATTCCCTGCCATGATCCCACTCCTTGGCCGCTGCCGCCCAAAGCGATGATTTCGATCCCGTTGCCAGGTCGCGCCTGGTTGAGGGCATGCTGCACGAGATGAGCGAAACCTCCGGGACCGGCATTCATGCTCTGCCCGGTAATGCTGTCGCCGACGAAGACCAGGCGATCGCCATCATGGATGAGGGGGGCAAGGGCGAACTCGACCGCAGGTGCCACAAGAGACAGACCCGCCAAGCAAGCGGAGCGGATGAAATGCTTCATAGATTCCTTGGCCGCCGGTGGTTCAACCTGGGCACGGATGATAAGTGCAAAACACATATGCGGAGTCTCATCACCCTATCCATATTTTTAGGCTTTCGTCGCGCTTGTTTTCATAGCCGAATGTATCAGGCATGCAGCGTTCTCATGCACCGATGAAAGCAGTTGGCTCACGTCTCGACGACAAGGGCGGATCGCCCTCGAACCGCGTCTGGCCCTGGTGCATGAACAGACTGATCGGCTGGTAGCCCGTCAGCGCGGTCACTCTTGAGCGAGTTCGATGGCGTGGCGTCAGCAGCGCGGCCGCCAGACACAGAAGGCGCAGGGTTCCGTCCGACAACTCGCGTGCATCGAACGCATAGTGGATGCCCGGTTGCCACCACGTGAGCGACATGAGGCCCCGGCTACCACTGGCAATCTCAAGGTTGCAGCCCGGGAAGGCGTTGGCGATCGCCGCGTCCAGCTGACCATTGCCGTGCTTGAGCGCGCGGGATGGTCTGCAGTATGGCGGCGAGGTTGGCACCGTCCTCTGCCAACACCGGAGGACACACGCCCAGCCGCGGCAGTGACACCGGAGCCGTGGAGAAGCTGTCGAAGTCGACGCCCACACTGAGCCGGACGCCATGGATCTCGTCGCGGCGCTTCAAGCCGGCCTAGAGGCCCGAAGGCACGCCACCCTCATCAGCGAATGCTTCCACCAGCCGCCCCGACGCCGCGGCGTGTAGCAGCCGCAGAGCGGGGTTGAGGTTGGTCTTACCGGTGCCGTTCGCTCCGAAGACGGTCATGACGTACACTCCTGGGGTTCACGAAATAATCCCAGGTGGCCGTGGCATGACGGGTCTGAAGGCGTCGCGAGAGGTGCCGAGGGCCTCACATGCTTTGG
>JAYVTR010000150.1:0-9373 GCA_043788625.1 Planctomycetota bacterium | reverse complement strand
AGCGCGCTGCCGGGCAGCGCTCGCCCAGGGTGGTTTCGCCCCCTGGACCCCGACCCGAAAGGGCTTTGCCCTCTCGGGCTCTCCTCACCCGCGCATGTGCTGGACCGCGTGAACCGCGTTGCTGCGCTCGCTCATTTGATTTTGCTGGATCGCGTGAACCGCGTCGCTGCGCTCGCCCAGGGTGGCTTCGCTGCGCTCGCCCAGGGTGGCTTCGCTCCCTGGACCCCGACCCGAAAGGGCTTTGCCCTCTCGGGCTCTCCTCACCCGCGCATGTGCTGGACCGCGTGAACCGCGTCGCTGCGCTCGCTTGTTTGGTTAGGCCTTTGATTTGAGGCGCCATTGGTTGGGGGGGAGGCCTTCGGCGCGGTGGAAGCTGCGGCTGAAGTGGCCGGGGGTGGCGTAGCCGAGGGTTTCGGCGATCGCGGCGCAGGTGAGGTTGGTGGTGCTCAGCAGCGTGCGGGCTTGGCGGAGGCGTTCGTTGCGCAGGACTTGGCGCCAGGGGTGGCCGCGCATGGCGCTGATCACGCGGCTGGCTCTTGAGACCGAGAGGCCCATGCGGCCGGCGACGTGGGTGAGGGTCTCGCCAGCGCGGGCGCTGGCATGCAGGATGGCGCGGCGGTCGTGGTTTGGTCGGTTGTCGCTAAATGAGCTGCGCTGGATGGTTGCCGCTAGGGCATCGCTGAGGGCTCGGCCGAGCGTGGCGGCTTGATCGTGGAGTTTCGTTGACGGGGGTGTGCGCGTTGGCCAAGGACCGAGGAAGATGGTCAGGCGGTGGCGGCCGTCCCACCACACGGGGATCACCACCTCGCTGAGGCCGGCCCAGCAGGTGTGTTGGAAAGCTACCTGGCTGTCGGCGGCGCGGGAGCCGCAGCTGCGCATGCAGTGGGCGACGCAACGGCTGCCGCCGGCGGCGGTCTTTTCGCGGGCGCTCAGGCAGTTGCGGTGCAGGTGGTGGCCGCGTTGCAGATTCAGCAGTTTCGTGCCATCGGCTGATACCAATTCACCGGCCAGATCGTGGAGGGTTACACGGCATTTGAGTTGCTGTTCGGTGGCGTGGATCAGCTGCTCGAGAGCTGCGTTGAGGTCGGCCGTAGTGCTGAGCAATGCCGGGTCGGCGGCGAGATCGGTGAAGGTCGGGGTGGTTAGAGGCACAGCATGTAATGGTAATAATGATGCGGGTTGCGTCCATTGCCGATGGGAGCGGTGGGTGGCTAAAGTGTGGGCATGATCACCACGCTTTCCATGCCAGCCCGTACCCTTCCTTTCGACAACCAATGGGACGTGGTGGTGCTCGGTGGCGGGCCGGCTGGCTGCGCGGCGGCGACCGGCGCGGCGCGGGCTGGGGCCAAGACCTTGCTCATTGAGCGCAATGCCTGTCTCGGCGGCATGGGCACGGCGGCTTTGGTGCCGGCGTGGTGTCCGTTCGGAGATGGCCAGCGCTTCATCTACAGCGGCATTGCCCGCGAGGTCCTGGATAAATCCAAGGCCGGTACGCCGCACGAGCCGGCGGACAAGATCGACTGGGTGTCGATCGATGCCGAGCACCTCAAACGCCTCTACGATGACCTCGTCGAGCAGGCCGGGGCCAGCATCCTCTTCGAGACCAGCTTGGTCGACTGCGTGCGCGACGATGCGGGCACGGTGCAGGCGGTGATCGTCGCCAGCAAGGCCGGGCTGACCGCCATCGGTGCGCGCGTGTTCATCGATGCCACCGGCGATGCCGATCTCGCCTTCCGCGCCGGCGCGGCCTACGAGAAGGGTGACGAGGACGGCCATCTGATGTCGACCACCCATTGCTTCGTCATCGCCAATGTCGACGTCTATGCCTATCACTACCAAGGCCGCCTGCGGCATGGTTGCGGCACTGGTCCTGAACTGATCGACCACGTGCTGGCCAGTGGCCGCTATCCGCGCATTCCCGATCGGCATTGCTGCAACAGCTTGGTCGGGCCGGGGGCGGTGGGCTTCAATGCCGGTCACCTCGATGGTGTCGATGCCACCGATCCCTATTCGGTTTCACGGGCGATGACCGAGGGTCGACGCATGGCCAAGGATTACCGTGATGCGTTTGCCGAGGTCTTCCCCGCCGCCTTCGCCAATGGCTGGCTGGCCGTCACCGGTTCGGTCATGGGCGTGCGCGAGACGCGGCGCATCGTCGGCGATTATATGCTGACTGCGGACGATTGGCTGGCGCGGCGCACCTTCCCCGACGAGATCTGCCGCAATGCCTACTTCATCGACATCCATACCCGCGGCGGCGCCAATCAGGGGGTCAAACAGGCCGCCATCGAGAAGACCTTCGCCCATTACGCGCCGGGTGAAAGCCACGGCATTCCCTACCGCTGCCTGACTCCACCGGGACTGCGCAATCTGCTGGTCGCAGGGCGCTGCATCTCGACGCAGCGCAGTGTGAACGGTAGTGTGCGGGTTATGCCAGTGTGTCTTTCAACGGGCGAAGCTGCCGGCATCGCTGCCGCCATGGCCGCGGCCGCGGATGCTGATGTACATGCGGTCGATGTGCCGCTGCTGCGCGCGCATCTGCGTCGCGCAGGGGCATGGTTGCCGGAACCGATTTGAGTTTTTTTGAAATCCTTATCATAATTTTGAGTTCACGTCGTAAGTCCTTCCATTTGGGGTCATAGTTATGAGTCAGGTTAAGGCATATCGTTATCATGCCGATCAGCCGCGTTGGGCTGGACTGCAGGTGACCATCGATGGCGTCGAGCTCGATGTGCTGGCGGTGGGGACCTCGGCGATTGCCACGTGTGCCGTGGATGGCGATTGTCGGGTTGAAGTGCGTCGGCCGGGCGGTGCGCTGCACGGTGCCAGTGTGCATCCGTTCAGCCTGGGCATCACACTCAATGTCGACGATCCGCAGATGCTGGCCTTCACCATCAACGGGCCGACGCGCTTGTTGCTGGTGCTGCCCAATGGCCAGGAACTTTTCTTGTTCGCTGATCCCTTGGCCGAACAGTTGCCCGTGGGCAACCGCGTGCAGCGTTTTGAAGCTGGGCGGATCTATGACGTGGGCGCCTTGTCGCTGAGCGACGGCGACACGCTGTGGATCGAAGGTGGGGCGGTGCTGCGCGGCCGCTTGCACGTCAGTTGCGCCAAGAACGTGACGGTATGCGGGCGCGGGGTGTTCGACGGCATCCAATTCCTCGGCAAACCCGATGTCCCGTCGTTCATCGTTTTCGATCGCTGCCCGCAGGTCGTCGTGCGCGATGTACTGTTGATCAACAGTCCCAAGTGGCAGATGGTGTTCGGCGCATGCGATGGTGTGACGGTAAGCGGCGTCAAGGAAGTGGCGCACATCATCTCTTCTGACGGCATCGATATCGTCGGCTGTCGTCAGGTGCGGGTGCGCGATTGTTTTTATCGCACCGCCGATGACGCGCTGGTGGTGAAATCATTGAACAACCGCCCGCATGCTGGTTGCGAACTTTTGCCGTGGGCACGCGATGTCGAGGACGTCGAGTTCTCGCATTGCACCATCATCACCCATGGGGGCGCCGCTTTCGAGATCGGCCACGAACTGTGCACCGCTTCAATCCGTAATATCCGTTTCCACGATTGCGACGTCATCGCCACCCATCAATTCGGCATCACCTTTTCGATCCGCAATGGGGATCGGGCGGTAGTGGAAGATGTCAGCTATGAACGCATTCGTGTCGAGCACGCCTATTTTCGCTTCATCGATATGCGCGTCATGCGCTCGATGTGGAGTCGTGATAGCCAACGCGGTCATATCAAAAATATCCGCTTCAATGACATCAACTGGCGACAGTCGATCTATAATGCCGGCTATACCACTTCAGAGATCGGCGGTTTTGACGCCACGCATCTCGTCGAAGATGTATCGTTTACCAATTTACGTCTCAATGGGATTTTAGTGCACGATCTCGATGAAATTGAGTTGCATACCCGTCATTGCCGAAATATCCGCATTGAGACGTGATTTAACATAAACACTTAAGGCGGATCCCGGGGGTCCCGCCCACCCATGTAGCCCAGGGCGACCAAGATGGCCATTCCCAGCACCAGTGCGATGATTGTGCCGTAGATAATAATCATGGCGTAGGAAGAAGATCGGGCCGCGTCGTGCTGCCGCCAGTTTTACCGCCAGTGTTACCGCCGGTGTTGCCGACGTCTTTTTCCCCGTCATTTTTACCGCGGGCGTCACTGTGATCGTCGACAGTAGGTTCATTATCCGGCCTACGGAGATCGGCACGTGGCAGTGGTCGCACTACCGGCGGCTGCACTACCGGTGGCTGCACAACCGACGGTGTTAAGCCCGGCGGTATGACTTCCGGGGTGGAGGGATGCGGCAGCGGCGATGCCGGAGGTTCGCGGCGTGGATCGATTTCTGCTGAGTAAGTGACGGTGGTAATCGCCAACAGCAAACTTGGAAAAAAAGATACAGAAAAATTTTGGGAAAGAGACATGTTCAGCTCCTGTACAAGTTATTACCGACCAGGGGTAAGCACGACCTTGGTGCAGTCCTCATTATGGTCGCTAAATAAACGGTAGGCTTCAGCAGCCTGGCTCAGCGGGAGACGATGAGAAATGATGAATTCCGGATCGATCTGATGAGTGACGATTTTTTCCAATAGCTGGGGCATATAACGCTGCACATGTGTCTGGCCCATGCGAAAAGTTAGCCCTTTTGCGAAGGCGACACCAAAGGGCACGCTGTCGATGATGCCGGCATAGACTCCCGGCACCGAGATCGTCCCGCCTTTGCGGCAGGCCATGATCGCTTGCCGCAAAACATTTGGACGATCTGTTTCCAGGTGCACTGCCTGTTTCACGTAATCATAGATTTCCCCCAGCGAAGTCCCGTGCGCCTCCATGCCGACAGCATCAATGCAGGCATCCGGTCCTTGGCCACCGGTGAGCTCACGTAGAATCTCGTCGACATGAGTCTTGCTGGCATCAATGGTCTCAGCCCGGCCACTATCACGGGCCATGGCCAGACGCGCTGGTAGACGATCTATGGCAATTACTCGCCCCGCCCCCTGAAGCCAAGCACAGCGGATAGCGAGCTGACCCACAGGGCCACACCCCCAGATAGCAATGGTCTGGCCGCTACGGATACGGGTATTCTCAACTGCCATCCACGCTGTTGGCAGAATGTCGGAAAGGAAAAGGACCGCCTCATCGCTCACGCCTTCTGGAATGACAATGGGACCGATGTCGGCAAAGGGTACGCGCACGTATTCGGCCTGCCCACCTGGGAATCCGCCATAGAGGTGCGAGTAACCAAACAAGCCAGCCGTTGCCGCCCCCAACATCTGCCGTTGCCGAGGAGCCTCGGGATTGCTGTTATCGCATAACGACCACAGCTGGCGGGCACAAAAAGAGCATTGGCCGCAGCTGATGGTAAAAGGCACCACCACGCGGTCGCCAATTTTCAACTGACGAACGCTTTTTCCAATGGCAACAACTTCACCCATGAATTCATGGCCAAGGATATCGCCATTTTCCATAGTCGGCATATAGCCGTGATAAAGATGCAGATCTGATCCGCAGATTGCCGTGCGCGTTATACGAATGAGGGCGTCACCAGGGTCAATGATAGTTGGTTCGGCGACTTCTTCGACGCGCACGTCGCGCGTGCCATACCAGCGGAGAGCTTGCATCATGGACTCCTCAGGTCGTGCCAAGAGGTGGTTGTCCGCGTGTACGGCCGCCACCGCCGGCTGCATGCAGGGCGCCTTCGATATGCCGCGCAGGAACGTTGTATTGTTGTCGACCGATCTGTTGTTCAGCCATGCGATCACTCATGCCTGGTGCGAACTTGGCGATGGTCGTATTGACAACTGCCATCATCCCCACTTTAACATCGCGATCAGTGTGCTCGGCGGCATGGAGGATGGCTGCCGCCACGGCGCTTGGTTGAATCTGCGGGGTCGGCAGTTTGGGTTCATATTCGAGATAGTTGCGCGCGTGCTCAGGATATGGCGTGTTTACGGCCGTCGGCTGAATCAAAGTCACCGACACCGGAACCTGCTCGGCATGCAGTTCGATGCGCAGGGCATCGGTGAAACCCTTCACCGCATGCTTGGAAGCGCTGTACATGCCTTGCAGCGGAATCACCGCCTCAGAAACTTCACTGCCGATATTAATCAGCGCCCCGCCGCAATGCTTGAGGGTGGTCAAGGCTACCAGTGAGCCATTGACCACGCCCCAGAAGTTGGTGTCGAACAAGCGCCGATTGTCAGCTTCGGATACTTCTTCGATCCGACCATAAATCGACACTCCGGCATTATTCACCCAGGTATCGAAAATGCCGAAATGGCTGAGGGCGACATCAGCAATGTGCTGCACCTGTTGGATATCGGCGACATCAGCAACTACCGCAACGGCCTTAAGCGGGCCACCGGCTGCCATTACCAGCGCATCAAGGTCTTTGCCGCTACGCGCAGCGACAACAATGCGCGCGCCATGTGTGATCGCCGCCTGGGCCGTAGCCAAGCCGATCCCGCTACTGGCACCGGTTATGACGATGACCTGCTCTGCGAGTGGCTTGTGGTTAATTTTCATGATCCCTCCAACAGCTGCTCTCAGCTGTCAGTCATTGATATGCATCGCGCATGCCAAGTCCGAAGCCGCGTCTGCGCAAAGGATCGTGCAAAAAGCCGCTGATACAGGACGGATGACTCCGCATTCTGCACGCCGTCATAAGCCACCGCGCCACCGCCTCAACAACCGCCGTACAATCTTGTTTCCACACGGGCGAACATAAAAATGCCTAGCCATTGACTGGTTCGCCACCGTTGACGTGGATGCATTGACCGCTGACATAGCGTCCATCCTCAGAGGCAAGGTAGACAAATGCCGGTGCGACCTCGTCGGGCTCACCGGCGCGTTTCATGGGCACGGTCGAGCCGAAGGTGGAGACCTTGTCGGCAGGAAAGGTCGCGGCGATCAATGGTGTCCAGATCGGTCCTGGGGCGACGGTATTGACGCGAATGCCGCGCTCGGCGAGAGCCAGGGCCAACGAGCGGGTCATGCCTACGAGGGCGGCCTTGGTGGCACCGTAATCGACCAGCTCGGCACTGCCACGATAGGCGACCACCGACGAGGTGGTGATGAAGCTCGCACCGCGTTGAAGATGCGGCAATGCATGGCGCAAAAGATGGAAGGCAGCGATGATGTTGGTGTTGAAGGTGCGCTCGACCTGCTCGGCGCTGATCGCCTGTGGATCCTTCTGCGGATGCTGCTCGCCGGCGTTGTGGACAACGATGTCCAGCTGAGCAAAAGTCTCGATGGTGCGCTTGATGAGCGTTTTGGCGGTGCTCTCGAGCCCGATGTCACCGGGGATGCTCAGGCAACGTACGCCAGCGGCTTCAATTAATTTTTGGGTTTCTGTGGCGTCGTCACTCTCTTCTGCGAGATAGGTGATGACAATATCGGCGCCTTCCTTGGCGAAGGCGACCGCTACCGCTCGGCCGATGCCGCTATCGCCACCAGTGATCAGCGCTACACGTCCGCGCAGTTTATCGGCGGGCCGATAGCCTTCACCGCTGGCGTGGGGGGCCGGAGTCATGCGCTGTTGGCTGCCGGGTTGATGCTCTTGCTCCTGTTTCGGACGCAGCTGTTTGGGCGGGATATTTTTCGGCATGGCTCAGATCTCCGCCAGTGATGAGCACGGTGCATGCCAAGCTGAAATTAAGAAAACTTCGGTAGGAGTTACATGACCTTGCATCATGCACTCACCTCACCGAGTTGATCGCTGAAAATACAACAAGTGGCTGCGGCTGCTTCATGCTGAGCACGTTTAGATGCTGATCGCTGGTTAACGTGTGGTCCAGCTCGAAGCTCGAAGCTTCAAGCTCGCAGCTGTTTTCTAAGCAGAAAAAACCTCCATGCCCACACAGGAACAGATCAGGTTGCGATCGCCCCATGCGGCATCAATGCGCCCTACCGCCGGCCAGAATTTGCGACCCCGTACCCATGGTGCCGGAAAGGCGGCGAGTTCACGCGGATAGGGGTGAGTCCACATGTCGGCGCACACTTCTTCTTCGGTGTGTGGGGCATTCTTTAAGACATTGTCTTTGCGGTCGGCTGAACCGGCGGCAATGGCATCGATCTCACTCTTGATGCGGATCATGGCATCGGCAAAGCGGTCGAGCTCTTCGATGGATTCTGATTCGGTCGGCTCGATCATCAGCGTGCCGACCACCGGGAAGCTCAAGGTTGGGGCGTGGAACCCGTAATCCATCAGCCGTTTGGCGACGTCTTCGGCTTCGATGCCGGCATAGGCTTTCAACGGCCGCAGATCGATGATGCATTCATGGGCGACGGTGCCGTTGACGCCGGTGTACAAGACTGGATAGAAGTTTTTGAGGCGCGTCGCCAGGTAGTTGGCGTTGAGGATGGCGATGCGCGTTGCCTGGGTTAAACCATCAGGCCCCATCAGCGTGATATAGACCCATGGAATCAACAGGATGCTGGCACTGCCCCAGGGGGCTGCCGAGACCGCATCGGATGTCCGGCCATTGGGGCTGACCAGTTGGTGACCGGGCAGGAACGGACTGAGATGTGCAGCCACGCAGATCGGCCCCATTCCCGGTCCACCGCCGCCGTGCGGGATACAGAAGGTCTTGTGCAGATTCAGATGGCAGACGTCGGCACCGATGGCGCCGGGGCTGGTCAGGCCGACCTGCGCATTCATGTTGGCACCGTCCATGTACACCTGTCCACCACAGCGATGGATGATGGCAGTGATGTCGGTGATCGCGGCTTCGAAGACTCCGTGCGTGCTGGGATAGGTGACCATCAGACACGAAAGTTTTTTGCGGTGCAGCTCAGCTTTGGCCTTGAGATCGGCAACATCAATGTTGCCCGCCGCATCGCAGGCCACCGGCACGACGCTGAGTCCGGCCATCACGGCACTGGCGGGATTGGTGCCGTGCGCGCTCATCGGGATGAGGCAGATGGTGCGTTCGTTATGGCCACGGCTGGCATGCCAACCCTGGATCGCCAGCAGGCCGGCGTACTCGCCCTGGCTACCGGCATTTGGTTGCAGGGACACGCCAGGCAGGCCGGTGATTTCTCCAAGCCAGCGCTCGAGATCGGCGAAGATGGTGCGCCAGCCGGCGGTTTGGATCGCCGGGGCGAACGGATGCAGGTTGCTAAATTGCGGCCACGAGACCGGCAGCATCTGCACCGTGGCATTGAGCTTCATGGTGCATGAGCCAAGCGGGATCATGCCGTGGGTCAGTGACAGATCTTTGTTCTCGAGGCGCTTGAGGTAGCGCAGCAATTCGTGCTCGGTGTGATAACGATGAAAGACCTCGTGGGTGAGGTAGGCCGATTGCCGGCGCAGCGCCACGGGGATGCCGGCAGTCTCGCTGGCCGGGGCAGT
>JAYVTR010000149.1:0-4889 GCA_043788625.1 Planctomycetota bacterium | reverse complement strand
CCTCATCCAAGAACATCGACGACTGGCGTGCTCGCCCTGAACCGCCGTATACGGAACCGTACGTACGGTGGTGTGGGAGGACGGGGCCGGTAACGGCCCGTTCTACCCGATTGATGAGCTTTGTTTTATTGCCCGTATCCGCTGCCTGTCCTGTGCCGAGCCCTGCCGATTTTGGAATCGGGCTCTTTACGGGGACGGCGACCTACGGTTTTCGTTAGTTGGTACTCCGTGTCCCCGTGTCCGCCCTTTTGGTTTCTCAGCGCGGGTCGGTTGCGGATGACGTCGCAGCAGAGGATCCTCTGGGCCGCCCTTGATTGCTATGATGCCCGTCAGCCAACTGCTTCGGATTGCGAGCAGGCAGGTCAGACCGTCGGCGTCATTGCAGAGCGACACATAGCGGTCGAGGTTGTCGGCTTGGAGTGCCGTCAGCGCCTGGAGCAAAGTATATTGCACCTGCACGGTCTCCTGGATCAATTGTTCGAGCATGCACTTTCGGATGGCCAGTTGCCCCATGCGCATTGCGGCGGCTGAGACTGCGGAGGCGCTATCCAGATCTGCAAACGATCTGTGGAACAGCGTGCCAACCCCGGGCGCGAGCGCTTTGCGCGTATTGATGATGCCGCAGTGGATCGTGCCATCGCTAAACACCAGGTTGGGTGCCTGTATTCCCGGAACGAGATATAGGTCGGCTGGATGATCGCGTCCACCGAACCGGTAGGTCGGCCACGGTGGAAAGGCATCCGGATCTTTGGCATCCATGGTAACCTTGCGGGGATTGATGTTGATCAACCAGGGCTTCATGTCTGCTAATAGGGTTATCGTAGACTTATTATGTCAACGCTTCATTGCTTAAAAAGTCTACATAATGAGGTATGGTCCGAAATTCCTACTGTCTGAAATTTGGCGAGATCTTGCGGGCGACCTTGGGTCTTCGCGAGATGGGAGTAAGAGAATTTGCGGCGAAAGTAGAAATCGACCCCGGTTATCTTTCGGGAATTCTTGCCGGGAGACGACCTCCACCGCTCAAGAAGATAGAGTTTTGGGCAGAGGCTTTGAAATTGGCGGGCGAATCCAGGCGGACATTTCTCGAAACAGGATATTTATCTCATTGCCCGCAAAATACCTGCGATTTGGTCGATGCTCTTCGATCAGAAGTAAGGCGTCTCAAGCAACGGGTCGTGGACTTGAAATAACGCGGGCCGTCTTGAATGCATTGCGTCTGTACATGCGTACCCATGCAGATGCACCGGTGAGGCGGACGCGTCAGACCGCAGTTCGCTGACTCCTCGGAGTCGAATTATTCCTGCAGCAGCTTCAGCACCGTCTGCGGCACCTGATTGGCCTGGCCAAGCATCGCCGTCGCCGCCTGGTAAAGAATGTTCTGCTTGGCGAAGTTGGCACTTTCGAGAGCGAAATCGGTATCGCGCAGATGGCTTTCGCTGCTGGTCAGGTTTTCGATCGAGGTCGCTAGCGAATTGAGGGTCGTCTCGATGGCATTGCTCTGGATCGAGCCGAGCTTGCCGCGCGTGGTCGTGACTTCGTTGATGGCGGCATCGATGACCTGCAGGGCTTCACTGGCGCGATCGGTGAGGAAGGCCTTGGTGCTGCTGAGCGATTGCAAAGTCGCCAGGCCGCGTGAGGCCAGATTGGCGCTACTGCCCAGGGCACTGGCGCGCATGTCGGGAATATCCACCGCCACCTGCTGGTTCGACAGCGCCCCGGTGTGGATCATGGTGGTGCTGTCGCGGGTGGCGCTATATGTCGTGTCGTAGGGGATGATCGAGGCGGCACCGACGATCTTGCTCGACAGATCCTTGAAGGTGACGTTGAAGGCACCCACGCCATAGGCGGTATACGGTGGTGCGGCCTCGGGGCCGCCGGCCAGATTGGTGAACGACAGGCCGCTGCCGCTGGTGACTTTCTGATCGAGGGTCACGAAGCGCGCCGTGCTGTTGAGATCGATATAGCTGATCTGCAACTGGTGGTTGGTGCCATCGGTGGCGAAGGCATTGACCGGGGCGGTGATGTCGCTGTTGAACAGGCTGGTGTTGCCGTTCATGGCGGTGCCGGAAATCGCCAGATTACCGGCACCGAAACGGCTGCTTTCGATGGTGAAGGCGCCGGTGGTGCTGTCGAATGCCGCTTGCAGGCCATAGGTGGCGCCGCCGGCATTGATCTGCGCCAGGACATCGCCCACCGTGGTGCCGGCGTTGAGGGGAATCGTCTGCGTGCCGGTGGCGCCGGTAAGGGAGAGCGAACCCGGAACGGTGTTCAACTGCACCGGTGCGGCGAACGCGGCGTTGTCCTGAAACAGGCCAACGATCGGAGTCGTCAGGGTCGGTGGCGTCACCACCCCGGCCGCCGTCGATAGCACCACCGAGGTCTTGGCCTTATCCAGGGTCAGGCCGCCCAGGGGCATGGTGATGCCGATCTGGCTGCCTTTCTTGATCCCGCCCGGCAACTGCGTGGCATCGAAATCGATGGACTCGACATAAGGTCGCGACGAGGTTGATAGTTGATTGCCACCCAGTGAACCGTTGAGGAGGGTCAGCGAACCGAAACGGGTGTCCGACGAGATACGGTTGATCGAGGAGATCGCGGCGTCGAGTTCGTCTTGCAGGGCTGAGAGCTGATTGTTGTCATTGGCTCCGCTGTTATTGGCGGAAATGGCCAACTGGCGCATGCGATTGAGCAGGTTCGAGGTCTCGTCGAGCGCACCTTCAGCGGTCTGCAGCAGATTGACCCCGGCTTCGCTGTTGGCGGTGGCCTGCTGCAAGCCGCTCAGCTGATAGCGCAGATTATTGGCCAAGACCATGCTCGCCGGGTCGTCACTGGAACGATTCAGGCGTACACCGGTGGATAAGCGCTCGATGACGCGCGACAGATCGCGGTCGGCAACCGTCAGGGACTGATGGGTGCGAACCGCCGTTGAGTTGTAATTGACGCCGAGAGTCATGGCGGATCCCCTGGACACAGCAACGCATGCACCGTGCCAAGCGGAAGTCGTGGTGGTGCGGGCCGGTATTGTCCGTGCGTCACCGGCACCACCATGGTAGCCATGATCGGTTACGGACGCCAAAGCATTGACGACGAAGATATTGCTGCCGTGGTGGCAGCGCTGAAAAGCGATTACCTCACCTGTGGTCCGGCGGTGGATGCCTTCGAAGCCGAGATCCGCAAGGTCACTGGCGCCAAGCACGCGATCGCGGTGTCGAATGGTACCAGCGCCCTCAAGCTGCTTTATCAGGCAGTCGGTATCGGCCCTGGCAAACGCGTTGGCGTGCCGGCCCTGACCTTCGTCGCCACCGCCAGCCAAGCCATGCTGCTGGGGGCAGAAGTGGTGTTGCTCGACGTTGATCCGGCGACCTTGAACCTGACCCCGGCAATTCTCGATGCTTGTCGTGAACACCTCGATTTCGTGGTGCCGGTGCATTTCGCTGGTCGTTTGTGCGACATGGCCGGCATCGCCGAGGTCGCCGCCCGCAAGGGCATGCGCATCGTCGATGACGGCGCGCATGCCTTCGGTTCGACGTGGGGCAGCGACGCTGCCGCGCCCACCTGGCGCTGCGGCGATGGCCGGCACAGCCTGGGTACCGCCTTGTCATTCCATCCGGTGAAGAACATCACCACCGGCGAAGGCGGCGCGATCTGCGTCAATGACGATGCCACTGCCGCCAAGCTGCGCAGCCTGCGTCATCACGGCATCCATCGCGATGGCTTCTGCGGTGATCTGGCGGCCAGCGAGGCGGCTGGTTTCTGGTATCACGAATTTCATCAGCCGGCGACCAATGAGCGGCTGTCCGACATCCAGGCGGCGTTGGGAGCCAGCCAATGCCGCAAGCTGGCGCGCTTCAAAGCTGCCCGCGCAGCGCAAGTCGAACGCTATCGGTGCGAGCTGCCGGCGTGGGCGATGGCGCCCGCAGCGGCGACGGAACAGCAGCCGTTCTGGCACATCTGCTCGACGCAGATCAATTGGGCGGTCACCGGCCGCAGCCGGGCCCAGGCGATGAGCGAAGCTCGCGCCGCCGGCATGTCGCTGATGGTGCACTACATTCCGCTGCATCACCAACCGATCCTGGCCAAGGCTGCTCGCGCCAGCGATCTGGTCGGCGCTGACGGTGTTTACCCAGGCATCCTCTCGCTGCCGTGCTATCCGGATCTGACGGCGGAGCAGCAGGGGCAGGTCATCGCCTGGATCCGCGGGTTGAGGGCTTAAGCGCTGTGGGCTGGTCTTGGTCTCTGGTCTCAATGCCTAGCGACCAGCGACTAGAGACTAGTGACGAGTGACTAGACTAGTCGAGCATTTTGAATCTCGCAGCTGGTCGCTGGTCGCTGGTCGCTGGTTTCGGGTTTCTGGTCTCAAGCTTCGAGACCAGTGACCAGTGACTAGCGTCCAGTCGAGCACTTGGAATCGCAGCTGGTCTCTGGTCTCTGGTCCTGGTTCACCCGCTGCACCTGCGCATCAGAGCGCCCAGCATGCGGCCGATTTCATTGGTCTGAGCGACGATCTCGGTGACCTGTTTGGCATCAAAAATGCCGGCATCGCCGGCGATGAGGGTGAGGGCCTGTGTCTCAGCATTGGAGCCATCGGCGATTTTGAGGAATCTGACGAAGTCACGGTCGCTGCCGCGTTCAGCACCTTCGGCGATGTTCGCAGCAACGCTGAGGCTGGCGCGGCGAATCTGCGAGATGAGGTCGCCCTCGCCGCGGGTGCCGCGGGTCACCTCGCTGATGTTCTGCACCAGTTTCCGGGCGTGGTTCCAAACGAGGAGATTCAAGTAGCGCGGCATTAGGAGGTGTCCTTTCGCCTCGCCACAGCCTGGTCGCGCACAGGGGTCAAGGCCGCGCTGCGCGCCGAGCCGTTCGCGGCGAGGGCAGCCTTGACGCCG
>JAYVTR010000148.1:0-16485 GCA_043788625.1 Planctomycetota bacterium | reverse complement strand
GCGCAACTCGCCTTCGCCAGCCGAGGCGACGTAGGCATAAAAGCCAGGAAAGCGCTTGGCTCCATGATCGACAGCGAGGTGCGCCGCGCCGGTCCAGTTGCCGCCGATCCAGCCCACTCCACCGCGTTTGTGCCCGTCGAGATCGACCCACGCCAAGCCCGAGCCGCCTTCGGTGATCGGACTGCCAAGCAACATCACCGGCTTGCCGTCACCCGCGAAGCCGGCCGGAATGAAGGCGCACGCCTGCGGCGGGCTGTGGTTGGCTAGCCAGCCGCCGGTGCCGTCGGCGGTGTCCCATGGCGGGATGCCGTGGGTGTAAAAGCCCGCGTCGTAGGTCAGCGTCACCGCATCGCGGACCACGCCACGCACCCGATAGCTGGCCGGTGCGACCAGCTTGCCCGGGATGCGATAGACATGGTGTTCGGCAGCCTCGTAGTCGCGATCGTGATCGTCGAGTCCATCCCACCAGGCGGTATTGTCACCGGCCGGAAAGCGCGTCTCGCTCACCAGATTGCGAATGCGGTTTCCCAGCGCATCTTCGATCACCAAGGTGACGAAGGCGGCCTTATCGAGATGAAAGGGCACGGCTATCGGCGGGTGCTCGTCATCGGTTTTCTTCAGCGGTATGGCTGTCAGCGGCCGATCACCGAGCGGCGACAGCGCCAGGACTTCACCCAGCCACACCCGCTTGCCGCCTTTGGCAGAGCCATTGATATGCCCATGGCAGTTGGCGTCGTCAAAGGTTTTGATAAAGCGCAAGCGGACGCCACGGGTAGTTACGCTCTTGCCGAAGGCGAGGATATCACGTGGAAAAGACCGCGGATAATGCGGATTTACCTGCGTCTCCGGGACCATGGTGGTCCACGCCGATTCCGCCGCCTGAGTCGGATGCTGATCGGCCGGGGCGGTGCAGATCTGCACCTCGACAAGGCTGGCGCCGGCGCTGAGCGTGATGAGGCCGTTGAGCGTGCGCGGCTGGGCCCACGACAGCATGACCCAGGCCGGATGCTCAGGCGAGACCGGTAGCTCCTGCCCTTGTTCGCCGTTTTCCCAATTGCTCCACGGCCCGCCTTCTTCCTGATCGTTGACCTTGCCGGCAGCCTCGCTGTTGGCACTGGCGCTGACCACCGCCTGCGGCGCGAGGTTAGCGTAGCGCTCGGCAAGGATCATGATCCCGCCGGTTGCGCCATTGTAGCGGCGATCGTTTGGCTGTGCGACATGGGTCAGGCGCAGGGCCCGAGTGGTGGTTCCCGGCGGTAGGACCCAGGTGGCCATCTGCGGCGCGTCGGCATCAACGACGCGGCCATCGCGATTGAGGCACTGGGCCTTCACCCATTGCGAATCATCCCCGAGGTTGCCCGGATACGCCGCCGATGCCTTGAGCACGCTGAGATCACCAGCGCAGGCGAACACCGTGCCGACGACCACCGGCTTGGTGAAGCCGATGCGCATATGCCGCGCACCTGGTTTCTTGCTATCGCCGTACTCCTGCCCGTACCACCCCGCCTCGGAGTCCTTGGTCCACACCAACCACGCTGGGCCTTCGCGCCGGCGGTCCGGGCCGATGGCGGTCTCCTTGCCATCCATCCACTCGGCGAAGGTCGCCGGATCGAGGTCGTCTTTGCCCATCTCAGGAACCAGCGTAGTGGCCGGAACCAGTCCCTCGGCAGCGTTGGCGATAAGGCAGGTGATCAGGAGCAGCAGGCTGATGCGGAAGCGAGGCATGAATATCCTACACAGAGAAGGAACGTGGACTTCTTGAGCATACGACGACCTCTCGTACGCGTTCGCCTCGATCCCCGTGCATGCTGACCGTGATTCATCCCGCCAATAGATCACTCTCGCATGGTCCAGGTAGCAGGCACAAGGTAGCAGCGACAAAGTAGCAGCGACAAAATAGCAGGGACCTAAAGCACAACCCAGCAGATCAGCTGCCTGGCTTGAGGATGCGTGGCACCTGCACCACCCGCGGCGGACCGCCGCCAGCAAGGTGGCGGACCTCGGCGACCGCGGCACGGATCAGTTCGCGCATATCCGGACCGAAATGGAGGCATGGCGCCATGGCGCGGATTGGCGTGGGGAAATTGGCATAAAGAGCGAGCTCGACGTCGGCTGGGATGCGCAGTCCGGCATCGAGCACGCCAGCAACCGCAAATGGCGTCTGGTGATCGTTGGCGACAAACAAGCAATCCGGCCGAAAGCGCTCGGCCCCGGCAAACATCAGACGGACAACGTCGCGGACACAGCCGACATTGATGTCGATGGGCAGAGCCGGCCACCATTCCGGGCGCGTCTCCAGTCCGCTGCTGCGCACCGCTTGCAGATAGGCCTCTGGCGAGGGATCGGCCATCGACAGGATCCCAGCCAGGCGCCGGCGCCCGGCAGCCTGGAAGCGGGCAAAGATCCGCTCAACCAGATCATCGACCACCGCCACGATCACCGACATGCCGAAGATATCGACCTCGGGGCCGAGCGCGTCGATGCATACCAACGGTACGCCGGCGGTGAATATCGGTGAGCTGGGGAGATAGTACGGCGGATGGATGAAGACAACCCCGGCGAGACCTCCGGCGGCAAGATCCTGGCACAGGCGCTTGTGCGCCGCAGAGTCGGGCCGGCGATCGTGCAACGCGTAGGTGCGGAAGCGGAATTCGCCCTCGGCCCATGCCTCGCAAACGCGCTTGGCATTGGCATAGAAACGGCTTCCACCATCACCCGCGGAATCCACCGGCAGCACCAGCGCGATGCAGGCATCGTGCGGCAAGGTGCTCGAAACGGTGGTGCCGTGCGGCGTTGAGTGCACATAGCCCAGCTCGGCTAAACGATGGCAGGCGTGTTGGATGGTGGCCGAGCTGGCCCCGAGTTCCGTCATCAACTGACGATGGGTCGGCAGGGCTTCGCCAGGAGCATAGTTGCCCTCGCGGATACGCCGTCGCAATACTTGTTCAATCCACTCTCGAGAGCGCCGCATGTCCTAGGCTAGCAATGATTTCTGAATGCCAAGATGGTGCCATGGGCCGGCGTCGCTGAGGAAATGGTGTGCGCCAGCATGCGCCTGGCGAGCTTGCGCCTCGCGCGGCGATTCAATCGCGGAATGAATCATGGATTGCGCTTCTAAAAGCCGTCCGCAGGTGACTTTCCTGAACCTGAATTCCCTAGCGAATTACCGTATATCAACGATATTTACCGCTATTTTTTGCAAGGCGACGACAGCGCCCCTGAGCTCGATGAAATTCCTCTCTGCGCGTATTCGATGTCCTGAAACCCGACGAAATTTCACCCAGCCGGGTTCCTACAGCGAACCGGGATTGCCTTCCTAGCTGCCGCTGCAAAGAATGGAGACATGACCGTACGCGAAGCGATCCCCACCTCGTTCTCAGGAGATGCCCTGCGCAGATTCGTGGCGCATTCGCATTCGCGCCAACAGAGGGGATTTACACTGGTCGAACTGCTGATCGTCGCGTGCATTATCGGTATCCTGCTAGCCCTCGCTCTGCCGCTGCTGGGCATGGTCCAGCGCTCCGCAAGGACCGTGCAATGCATGAACAATCAGCGGCAGACGCACGTGGCGTTGTTCGCTTTCGCTGGCGAACACAAGGATCGCCTCCCCTCGTCCGGCTCACCGGGATGGAGTACGCAGGTCCAGCTGGCCACCGGTGAGACGAGAGGGACGAGCCACCTTGTTGATCAGGGCTACCTGCCGACGACCCGGGTCTTCGTCTGCCCGCAATCGAACTCGGTACGTGCACAGCTGGTGGTCGGTTTCCGCCAAGTCATGGGTATCGACTGGGCCTACCATTATGCAGCGAACCTGGGTTACGTTGGGACTGATCGTTATTCCGGCGACTGGGTCATGGGAACCTATTATTGGACGGGCAAGCCCACGGCGCGCCTCAGGACCAGCGAGTCCAACGCCTCCAAGACTGTCCTCACCTGTGACCGGGTGATGTTCGTCAACTACACCGACACCTATACGCTTAACGGACAAATGCAGGTGACCGCCTCCGCCCCGCATCATGGAGCCGTGATCGCTTCCTATGTGGATGGACGGGGCGCTGCGGTACGGGCAAACAACCTGCGCTCGTCCTGGGTCGGCGATGAGGGCGGCATCCCGAGCTACGCGGACTGGACGAATGGCGTATCGACAGGGGAATAATGATCATGGTACTTCGCACCGTTCCCCTGCTGGGTATGCTGACCGTCGCCATTTTGGCCGCGCTGCTGTGCTTTTGGCTAGTCACCGAAAAACCACCGCCCGATGCCCCGGAATCAATACTTTCTGGCGATGATCTGGCATGGCGCTTGGTGCAGAATCCCACCTCATTGCTACGTTCAGGCGAGGATTGGCGCGCGCTCTCCTTACCCGCCCGCACCATGTGGACGACGTGGCGGTTCGGCATGATTGCCAGTGAAACGATCCCGTGGATGAACGCCGATGGAATGCCTACGGCCGCGGAGATGAAGGCCGGTTTCACCGAGCTCGGTCTGCCACGCGCTGCAGCGCTGGTTGATGCTTGCGTACCGCCTGATCCGGCCACGGGCCGCCCCGGCACCGTGCCTGCGTCCAACCTCAAGAATTTCCAGGCCATGCGCCGTGAGATCGCCGCAGCGCAGCTTGCGTACGTGCGTCTCCATCTCCACGAGCTCAGCCAGCCACTGAAATAGACGGCCGGTGATGTGAGGCCGCGCCGGCTGGCCATGAACATGGTCAACGGATGCCTGCGACGGTGTGGATAAGCAGCCTTATGAGTACGGTGATCCTACGGCGATGGTGAATATCCGCGAACCGCCGGTCGCGCCGTCTCGGGCTCATCGGTGTACTGCAGCGACAAGCCAGGCACGCATGACATGGCGGTGACCACCAGCTGCATGTGACGTGGGCCCGCTGAGCACATGGAACATCCTCATGGTGATATCCAGAGCCGACCACGCACCTGCACTTTTTCCGCGATCAGATCACCGGCTTGCTGCGTAGTCGGGCGACGGTCTCGGGAACGGCGCGCTGACAGCGTTGAGGAGGCAACCCGCGCAAGGCCAATTCCAAATCATCGACGACCATGCGGCCCATCTCTGGCCAGATCTCGGGGATATTGCCGGCGCGGTGGGCCTGGATCACGGTGTTGGGAACATGGCGGCCGCGGAAGCCCGGCGGAATCGGCTCTTCGGGCCAGACATCGATGGCGGCGCGGATGCGTCCTGCCGCAGCGGTGTCGAGCAGGGCGGGGAAATCCACCACGCCGGCACGGCTGGCAAGAACCACGATGCCACCTGGGACCATCATTTCGAAAAGCGGGCGGCCGATGCATCCGGCATTTTCCGTAGTGGTCGCAGCGAGGATGAACACGCAGGCGGCCCGGCGGAAGCATTCCTCCAGCGTCGCCGGGATGGCTCCCATTTCACGGATGACCGTCGCATGGATCCACGGATCGTGGATGAGGATCTCGCCGCCGAAGGGGCGCAGCAACGGCAGAAGTGCGCGACCGAGATTACCGCAGCCAATCAGCGCCAGCGGGCGGCCCGAAAGCAGGATGCTATCATAATTGTCGCCGGTGCCGTACAGGGTCTCGGTGCCGGCGCGCAGCGCGGCATCAGCCTGGGGAATACGCCGAGCGCAGGCCAGGGCGAGGCCGAGGGCCATCTCGGCCACCGGCTTGGCAAATACGGGTCCGGTGGCGACCACATGGATGCCCCGTCGGAAGCATTCGTCGTAATCGATATTGGGCAAAAAGTTGCTCTCCACGTTGGCGATCAGCTTTAGATGAGGCGCCCGCGCCAACCGCGACTGGGGCATTGGCGACTGGCCAATGAGAGCGCACGCCTCCGGCAGCCAGCGGTCAATGACCGCGGCCTCAGCGGGACTGGTGCCATCGTGCCAGACCACCTCACCGATCGTTTCAAGGCGGCCTATCGTCACTGCATCGAAGATCAGATCGCGGGCTCGGGGAT
Organism: Planctomycetota bacterium; assembly: GCA_043788625.1. GTDB lineage: Bacteria > Planctomycetota > UBA11346 > UBA11346 > UBA11346 > CAIUVD01. The sequence continues at coordinate 10,539 of JAYVTR010000148.1, read as the reverse complement.
GGGGATCGACCAGGATAAGAGGCTTGCTGCGCATGACCCCATTCTAGCCCAGGCGGGCGCGGCACGGCAAGAGTGCTTCTCGGCTTTGATACCGATTTCCGGTCGGCATCTTCAGTGGAGACTGGTACAGACGGGTGCCGTCTGGGCACGTTCTTCAGAGGATCGCCATGCCTGCCAGCCTTCTCATCGGATTCCGCCACCAGCTGTCGGTCGGACGCGCCTGCGGCCTGCACACCCATCGCGACTGGGAGATCGTCTTCCATCCGACGGGGAGCGGCATCACCACCTTCGCTGAAGCTGAGATAGCCTTCGGCCCTGGTGACGTGGTGGTCAATCCACCGCAAGTGGCCCACGACCAGATCATGGCCACTGCCGGAGATGACTGGTGTTTGTTGGTCCGGGATTTTGCACCGCCGGCACTCATCGCCGACCGCTGCTGGACCGCCCAGGTGGGCCATGATCCGACGACCATGGCCGAACTCGATTGGCTTACCTCCGGAATCGCCACCACCGAGCCGGTCATCGCCGACCTTCGTGTGCAGGCCGTGCTCCATACCATCGTCGCACGTTGCCGCATCGGCGAGCAGACCGCGATGTCCGGGCCGGCAGCCTCTTTGGCGCGTCACGCCCTGCGTCTGGCGGCGGAGCGCGGACATGAAATCCCCGGCGTGGAAAATTTCGCGCAATTGCTGGGAGCCAGCACGCACTGGCTCCGGCATGCCTGCGCCCAGACGGGCATCCCCTCGCCCCAGGCTCTCCTTACCCGTGCCCGCTTGGCTCATGCCCAGGCCCTGCTCCTGCATACCAGCCACCCCCTGACCGAGGTCGCCCGCCAGAGCGGCTATAGCGATGCCCGCTACCTCATTGCGGTATTCCGCCGCGAGCTTGGCTGCACCCCGGGCCAGCTACGGGCCGGGATGGGCGGACGCTGACCGAGGATGCCACGGGCCGGGAATGGGTCCGGCCGGCTGACTCGGTTTTCTTTCCGACACGCTATGACAGCTGGGTGGTCGGCATCCTTGCCTGAGACGCCCACGAGGTCGCCGCCGCCGCGCGAAAATCTTTGCGCAACTTGGCTCCATCAATGCCGACGCGTCCGGATTGCTGGATCATGAACACCTTGACCAAACCCTCTCGCGGACTGATGCACAGTTCATTGCCGACGGCACCGCCGTGGCCGAATTCGTCAGCTTCGTTACCCCAGCCCAGGCCGTAGAATTTCCCTGGAATATTCAACTGGTCACTGGTCATGTGACGCACCGCGGCCTCGCTCAAGAGACGCCGGCCATTGAAGCTGCCGCCGGCGAGGATGAGGCGCCCGAACCTGGCCACATCCGCCGCCGTCGAGAACAGACCGCCGGCCGGACTCGCTTGCCGATGGCGGTCGTCGAGCGGATAGGTGAGCTGGGGTGTGGGGATTGCGGTCAAACCGTGTGCATCCGTGTCTTGATAGGTGATCGCCAGCCGTGCCACTTGACGCGCATCCAACCAGAAGGAGGTATCTGCCATCCCCAGGGGTGCGAGCAGACGCTCCTGCATCAAGTCCGAGTACCGTTGGCCAGTCACAACCTCCAGGATCCGGCCGACGATGTTGATGCCGGCATTGCTGTAATTGAAGGCGATGCCCGGTTCGCAGATCATCGGGGTGAGCGCATAGCTCATGCTCGCCTCGCGCAGGTTCAGGCGGTCAATGAAGCCGGCTTCGACCCTGGACATGAAAGGCAGACCGGCGAGGTGCGCCAGGCAGTCACGCACGGTGATCGGTCGGACTGGTTTGGTAAGCCGTACGCGTTGTGCCTCATCGGCAGCGCTCATCACCTGCAGTCCGGCGAAGTCCGGCAGATACCGCTCTACCACATCATCCAGGTTCAGCTGCCCGTCCTCGACCACCATCATCGTCAGGGTGCCAGTCATCGGCTTGGTCGTCGAGGCGATCCAGAAGAGCGTATCGGCCGCCATTGGCCGGCGGGCTGCAATATCAGCCCAACCGACCGCACCGTGGCTGAGGGTGCCCTGGTGGTCGGCAACCAGGGCGACTGCGCCCGCCAGGTCCCCGGCCGTGACCACGGGCCGAAAAATTGCGGTGGGATCGCGGTCGGCAGGCCCGACGAATGTAGTCGCTGGAATGGTGGGATCGGTCAGGGTGTGGGCCATGAGAAGAGCTCTGTCGGGTGAGGATGAACACTGACGAACGGAGACCGCCAGATCGATGACCTTGGGGTGAATCGCAGCATTGATCAGTAGGTCACCGACAGCGGGTCGTCAATGGCCAAGCTCGTCAGCTGCCAAGCTCGTCAGCGGCCAAGTGGGCCTCGGGGTGGGGTGACGGAAATGCTGCCGCATCAGCTGCCCTCGTGGCACGAATGATCCGCTGCTCCCACCACCAGGCGTAGAAGATCGGCACGCTGAACAAGCTGATGTAATCCGCGAGCATTCCACCGATGACCGGCAGCACCATCGGCCGCATCAGTTCAGAGCCCCGGCCATCGCTCCACAGGATCGGCACCAGCGCCAGCAGCGTGCAGCAGTTGGTCATGATCGCCGGGCGACGGCGGCGAAGGCCTGCGACGAAGACACGACGATGGACCTCGGGGATGGTCGTCGGCGGGATCTTGAACAGATCATGCAGGTAGGTACCGAGCAGGATGCCGTCATTGAACATCACGCCAAAAAGCACCAGGAAGCCGACGATTACCGCGGTGGTCATATCCGCTCCTGACAACCACACCGCCATGAAACCGCCGGCGGTAGTGACCGTGAGATTGCAGGTGATGATGATCGTGGTGGTGAGCGCCGAGCGTGTGCCCAGATAGATCAGGATGATCATCACGCCCATCGCCAGGGTGATGACCCAGGTCATGGTCTTGTCGGCTTTCATCTTCTGTTCGAAGCGTCCGACCCAACGGAAGGTCGAGCCCGGGGGCAGCGTCAGCTCGCCGGCGGCGATGGCTGCCTGCAGCCGCTGGTCAGCGTCGCGCACCACTTCGACTTCAGGCCGGCCGTCAGCATTCATGAGGATGTATTGCGTGCGTTTCCCCCCTTCACTGCGGATCGCCATGGGGCCGATGGTCCAGGTGAGGGCCTGCGGGTCCTCACGTGCAGCCGTCACCGTGATCGGGGATGACCTGCTCGGAACTTGACCGGGCGGACGCAGCACAAGGGGATTATCGATGCCGGCCGGCAACGGCTCGCCCGCTGGCAGGGTCAGTTCAGCGGTGGTGGCATTGAGGGGCACCAAGTTGCGGCTGATGTCCAGGGGCTGCGTCCGGCGCCACACCTCTGGCGTCATGCCGGTAAAGGCCAGGCGATAGACGATTGGCGAAGCGGTCAGCAGCGACAGCGGGATCGCCCCGTGGCCGGCGGCCACCGGCACCTGGACCATCGCCAGTTCATCTGGATCGTCGCGACGCTCACGGGCATAGCGCAGGCGCACGCCATAGCGCTGGGTGCCTTCGACCGACAACGTGAGCGGCATGCCGCCGAGCGACGTCTCGACCGTGGATAGGACCGCTTCAGCGGTAATCCCGAAGCGTGCCATCTTCTCACTGTCGAGACGGATTTCAGCATAGGGCTTACCGCTCTCCCGCTGCATCTGCACATCAGCCGCACCTGGTACCTGCTGCAGGACTCTTTCGGCGCGTTCGGCAAAGGCCTCCATGGCATGCTGGTCATCCCCCTGGATCTGCAGCGCCATCAGCGAACGGATACCGGTCGAAAGCATGACCACGCGCGTCTCGATCGGCTGCAGCCAGCTCGGGGCGACTCCGGGAATGTCGCTGGCGGCAGCCAGGGCCTGGCGGACCTCGCTCAAGGTCCGGGGGCGGTTTTCCAGGCCGCCATCAGCACCGGCAATCTCATGCAGTGGCCAATCGCGGTAGGGCTTCAGGGCAACCACCGTTTCAATCATGCCGATTGGCGCCGGGTCCAACGCCGTCTCGGCATGGCCGAGCTTGCCCATCACCTGGGCGACTTCGGGGATGGCAGCGATGAGCCGGTTCTGCTTCATCATCACCAGTTGGGATTCGCCCAGACCACCAGCCGCCGGGATCGACGGCATGAACAAAAGCGAGCCCTCATCCAACGGCGGCAGGAAGCTGGAGCCGATGCCCGGAAACCGGCGGCTCAGCGACGCATCCAGCCGCGTCTGGGTAAGATCACCACCGCTCCAAGCGATGGCGGCACGCAGCGGTGTAGACAAGATCGGCCAACCCACACCCACCAGCCAGCCCGTCAGAGCGAAGCTCGCGATCAGACAGGTGAAGGCGACTTTGTGCTGCAGCAGGTGAGTCAGGGCCCAATCATAGGCGATGGCAATGCCATGGCTGATGGGGTTCTCATCATAGCTGACCAACTGTTCGCGTCCTAGGCGCCAGAATACATAACCGGTCAAGGCGGCGAGCAGTGGCGCGACCACCCACCCGGGCAAGACCACGGCCCATCGACCATGATCCAAGGGGATGCTGATGCCCATGGGCAGGAACCAGGTGAAGACCGCTCCCGCTGCCAGTCCGGCAATCGCCAAGACATATGGTTTACGCGCCTGCCATGGCGGAAGCAGCAGACGGCAGAGCAACGGTACCAGCAGCATGCCGAAAATCACCGCACTGCCGATGGCGAGGGTCTTGGTCAACGCCAGTGGCGTGAACAGCCGACCGGCCTGGTCATCAAGCAGGAACAACGGGATGAAGCTGATGATGGTGGTCGCCGCCGCAGTCATCAGCGCACGGGACACTTCCTTGGTTCCGGCGATCACCGCATCGATGACTTGTGGATCATTCGGAGACGTGGGCGGTGGCAGCCCCGCCTGGATGCGCCGCTGCGTGAGCAGGACCAGGTGCTGGGTGACATTTTCACAGACGACGATGCCGAAATCCACCATCACGCCAATGGCGATGGCGATACCCGCCAAGCTCATGATGTTGGCACTGAGGCCGAGCAGATGCATGGCCAGGAAGGTCGTCAGCACGCCCAGCGGCAAAGCGATCGCCACGGTCAAGCTGGCCCGCGCATGCAACATGAAGACCACGATCACCAGGCAGGTGACGATCAGCTCTTCGAGGAGCGTATGGGCGAGAGTCGCGTTCGTTTCAGTGATCAACTGAGAACGGTCATAGAATGGCTCAGCCGTCAGACCGTCAGCGGCCAGCGCCGGACGCAGGTCGGCCAGGCGCCGCTTCACCGCCGCGATGACCGCCTGGGGATCCTCTTGCACGCGCATCGCGACAACTGCTCCGACCTGTTCACCATGCGCATCGGCCAGCAGCCCCTGGCGCACTGCTCCACCCACTTGGATGTCGGCGATGTCGCGCAGCAGCAATCCGGCGCTCTGGGCATCATTACCACGGATCACGATGCGCCCCACATCATCGGCTGAACGCAGAAAGCCCCGGCCTCGAATCATCGTCTCGACGCCTGATTGTTCGATGCTCATCGCTCCGACGTCGCGACCGCTTTTCTGCACCGCCATCATCAGCATATCGATGGTCAGGCCCTGCTCTTCCAGGCGGGTCGGGTCGACCTCGATCTGGTATTCGCGGACCACGCCACCAACCGCTGCGACCTCGGCCACACCGGGGACAGACTGGAGGGCAGGAATGACCACCTGATCCAACAGGAAGCGTTTGCGTTCGGTGTCGGCAGGTCCGGCCAGGGTGAATGCCAGCACCTGGCCCATCGCGGTGGCATCGGGACCGAGCCGCACGGTGACCCCCGGCGGCAGATCGCCCTGCAGACGCGTCACCCGCTCCAAGGTCAGGGTGCGGCACGCGTAGAGATTCCGGTGCTCATCGAAGATGACGTAGACGTAGCTGCTGCCCGCCAGGGACATGCCGCGCACCGCGGTGACACCAGAAAGACCTTGGAGTCCGCGCGCGAGCCGCCGCGTCACCTGCTCATCGATATCTTCAGGACTCTTGCCCGCCCATTCGGCCCACACGATGACCTGGTTGTCCGAGAGATCTGGAATCGCATCCACGGGTACATGGCGCCACGCCCACCAGCCCGCGCCCGCCAGGGCGATGGTCATAGCCAGGGTGATGAAGGCGTTGCGGATGGCGAATGAGATCATGCCACTGCTCATTGCTGCGGCATGGGGGCGGTGATCGGAGCAGAGGCGGGAATGGTTGCAGTTCCCCCCTCCGACAACGCGCCATCGGGAAAGAGCAGTGATGGCGATCCAGCCAACTGCGCCTGGGCATCGATCAGGAACAATCCCTTGGTGGCGACTTCATCGCCAGCCACCAGACCTGCCCTGACGACGTAGCGATCATTGCCGGATTCGTCCTCCAGGCGCGGCCCGAGGGCGACCGTGACCGGCTCGAAGAGCACGGTGCCATCGGCTTTCCGTTGGGCGACCCGCCACGCAACCGACCGCACACCGGTCGAGAGGATCGCGGTCTTGGGCACCAATGGGAAGGTACCCCATGTCGTCTTATCGGCGGGATCAGCTGCCTCGAGATCAGGCCCGAGCACGCCCTGGAAACGAGCCCGGACCAGCGAACCAGGCAACAGGCGACGACGGCTATCGGTCAGGAAGATGCGGACCTCACGCGTACGGATCTTGGGATTTATCTCATTCGCTACACGGCCCACGACAGCACTGACATCGGGAAGTTCGCCGAGATCATCCGATGCCAGGCGCACGGCCTGGCCTGCACGGACAAAATGTGCCCGCGGTTCGGGGACATGGACCACCAGCGTCAGCCGTTTGCCGTCGACCAGCTTGAGCAAGGACATGTCGGCGGTGACCTCGCCACCCACCATCAAGGTTTTGTTGACCATGCCCTGGTCTTCGAGCCAGGCCTGGCCAGCAATCGGACTGAGAATGGTGATGGTATCGACCGGAGCCTTGCCAGCGACGATCGCTGCTGCGACGTGGCTGAGGTTCCAGCGGGCGAAGCGCTCCGTGATGGCCTGGGCCAATTCCCGTTGGCCGCCCTGCAGCGCTGCGGCGAGTTCAACCTGGGCTTGAAACACTTCGGGGCTGTAGAGATCGACCACCGGCTCGCCGGCCGCGACCTCTTGGCAACAGCCGAAAGTCGCGGGATGGCGCTTGACGATACGGCCAGCGACACGCGCAATGACCGTCTGTGAAAAGCGCTCATCGTATTCAGCCGCACCGTAGGCACGCACCACGACCGTAGCAGCCCCAGTCTCGATACGCGAGGTCGCCGTGCCCATGCGCTTCTGCTGTTCGCTGGTCACTGAGCCGGCGGTCACCCGCTCTAGGCGCATGCCGCACACCGGGCACAGGCCGGGTTTGGTACCGATATAATCCATCATCGGACACGCCCACCGTTCGCCGGTCGGCTGATCGGATTTTCCGTGCATCTGGGTGACAAAGAAGTGCTCGGCTGGGATCGCCAGTATCAACAGCGAACCACTGACAATGCCCGCCATGGCAGTCATCCAACCACGCCACCGTCCAGGAACCGTCGTCATCATTCCTCCACGACACGGTTGACGAGTGCCGCCGGCCCGAATTTATCCGGCTCCTTGGCAAACTTTTCCGGACAGACTTTGCAGCCGAACCCGATCACCTTCCCGTGGTAGGTCGCCGTCGGCAGCGCCGCATTGACCGGCATGCCGCAGATAGCGCAGATGGTGTTGACCGGAATCGCAGATACCGGTGCGTCAGTCATCGACGCGGCTGGCATGACGGATGGCGCTGAGGCCGGCATGGGTGTCTGCGTGGACATCGGCGCGCTCACCGCATGGTCCATCGGCTGCGGTCCGGCAGATCCAGCGAATGGCTGGTGACGACGGGTGCGGATGACGGTAGTGATCAAGGCTCCGCTGAGAAAGCAGACGAAGAAGATAAAAAGATGGCGGGTCATGGGTGATCGCCTGTGGAAGCAGATAGCGGAGGAGCAGATAAAGCAGGGTGGTGCGCGGCGGCGCTATCCGGCAGGATCGGCGGCGCCAAGCGCCACAGATCGGCCAAAGCCAAGGAACTGGTGAGTTCGGCATCAATCACCTGCTGCTGAGCCGCGGTAATGCGATCCAGCAGATCCATGGCTTGGACCAACGAGCCGCCAGCGGTGGCGACCTGGTGGGTGACGGCATTCATTTCTGTGCGGGTGCGTTCGGTCAGAGCATCTGCGGCACTGCGCGCGCGTGCCGACTGGGCCTGAGCGCGGGTGGCACGATCGATCAAGCTACGAGCCATCCAGCGACTCCCGTTGACTTCGTGCGAAGCGGCTCGCGCCCGTGAGCGCGCCGCTTCAGCCATGGCTTCATAGGCCGCACGGTGCACCGGCAATGACATGGTGAACGACAACCTGAATTTGTCGTTCTGCTCTTCAGTTCCCGCCTGTTCACGTTCCCAGCCGACCCCGACGCTGGTTTCGGGATTGCTACGGGCAGCGGCCCCGCGCTCTTCCGCTTCGGCTGCGGCATGGGCCGCGGTAGCGCGCAATGCCAACGGTGTCGCAGCCACATCGATGCCGACGAGTTGGGGAAAGGCGGCGCTTGGCAGCGGGCTGGTGGGTGCCAGCCCCAGACGGCCACGGGCTTCGTCCTCGGCGTCAGCCATTTGCCGTTCGGCATCGGTGATCAGGAGTTCGATTTGCTGCGCTCTGGTGTCCAGTGCGAGTGCCGCCCCCAACGGGACCGTTCCGTTGGCGAGCTGTCCGTGCAGCACGTCCTTGAGCAGGCGAACGCGTTGCTCGGTTTCACGAGCAAGGGCGAGCGTAGCGTGTTTCGCCCGCGCTTCGGCCAGGGCGGCGGCCACCATTGCCGCCTGGTCACCGATGGCTGCAGAGAGCTCCGCTTCTGCCAGGCGGATCTGCGCGGTGGCCGTCAGACGTTGGGCATCGCGTTCGCCCCAACGCGGAAGGGATTGTTCGAGCGTTACGCCGTACAGGGGACTGGCATTCCCCGCGCGCATCGTCTCTCGACCGACATCGACCCCGATTTTGGGATCCGCTAAGATTCCAGCAGCCTCGCCGCCACGACGTGCGGCGGTCAGACGTGCATGGGCGGCAGCAACCATTGGCGACTGGGCCAATGCGGTGAGGAAGCCAGCAGATGATTTTTTTTCCGTGACGCTCCCAGGAAGTGGCGCCACCGTGGGCTCAGCCCCCACGGCAATGCCATTCAGTGCCAGCAACAACACGAGGCCGAGCGGGTGCGACACGGGCTTCATTATTTGCAGCAGTCCATGACTACGCCGGTCTGGCCAGCTTTCGCAGCCGGAACCGCTGCTGCTGCTGGTGCTGCTGATGGTAGAGTCGCCATCTGCTTATTCATCTCAGCGATGTACTTGGCGGGTTCCTTCTCGAACGCCTTCGGGCATCCACCGCAACAGAACTTCATCTCCTGACCGTCGTAAACCTTGACGATGGGATCGCCCATGTCCCCCAATGCGGCACCCGACACGAGGCAGGTCTTCAGGGGATAAGGCTTGGAGGCGGTGTGCGCACCCGATGTCTCAGCAGCCTGGATGGCTCCGGTCAGTAAAAAGAAAAAGACCGTGACGGGAAGGGCAAAGCGCATGGACGTGATTCCTTCTACCCCGTAAAGGTCGCCGCAAGATCAGCTGTCTCACGAAACTTGTGCCGGGTAAAATGCTGCCGACCGCAGCAATTGATATGGACACCTGCAGGGGGATGACGTCTCCGATGAAAAGAACGATTATCTCGTTCCTACTCTTAAAAGAATAGGATCACGCCGTCGAGTCAGAGCTTCATCGTGCGTAATCGCAAGGCATTCGCGGTCACCGATAAAAAAATCACACTCATGGCGGGTCTTGCCATCATCGGGCTCAGCATTAGGTCGAAGAAGAGATATAGCAGGCCTGCGGCAATCAGGATGCCCAAAGCGTTTTAGAGAAACGCAAAAAACAGGTTCTGCCTGATCTTGCCCATCGTCGCGCAACTCAAGCGGATGGCTTTGGCAATACCACAAAAAGTCACCGTGCATGAGGGTGATATCAGCGCTTTTCATGGCCAACTTCGGTACCCTCGCACATGGCAATGCCGACGTCCGCCGCCAACGTACGGCGACTGTCATCGGTGGGCGGGGCAGGCTCTGCTGGTTCACCGCCGGCTTTACGATGTACGGGGCGATCCCAGCGTGGGCGAGGCAGGTCGCTTCATCTTCGGACGGGTATTTAGTTGAGTCGGTCGATCCCCGCGTGGGCGGGGGCAGGCCCGGTACGGCAGGTGACTTCAATGGCATTTAAAGGTCGATCCCCGCCTGGGCGGGGCAGGCTGGACCTGAGACAATACATTCGTGTGGCTTGATGGTCGATCCCCGCGTGGCGGGGCAGGCTCTTGATGCCATGGATCGCGCTGAGCTTAAAGCGGTCGATCCCCGCGTGGGCGGGGCAGGCTACTGAATGGCTTTTCGTGCCTCATCTAAAAGCGGTCGATCCCCGCGTGGGCGGGGCAGGCCTGGCGCGGGCATGCCACATATCACAACCTCAGGGTCGATCCCCGCGTGGGCCAATGGCATTCACGTAGTCCATACTATACACGATTTTCACGCCCAATGTTGATTTTATAGTTGACAGTTGCCTGCGGAATTTTTTCGGGGCCC
>JAYVTR010000147.1:0-46702 GCA_043788625.1 Planctomycetota bacterium | reverse complement strand
CTGGCATGTCAGCCATGTCTCAACTGGCATTATGGAAGCTCTCAACAGTCTTGTGCCGGCAGCCAAACGGAAAGCGCGCGGGTACAGAAATCACCCACATTCATACTCATGGCCTATCTTATTGCAGGGAAGCTTGACCTAGGAAGGACCCACACGAAATGACGCAGAGCCCATTTTTCTGATTCGCTAAACCCCGAGTCAACAAAACCGGGGGAAGATCACCTCATTGGTCTGAAGAGGAAACCTCTTAAAAAGATTTAAGCCCGACTTACTTTCGTAAATCGGGCTTAAATCACGCATTTAGATGCGCCAACTATGGCTCCCCGGGGAGGATTCGAACCTCCGACCAATTGATTAACAGTCAACTGCTCTACCGCTGAGCTACCGAGGAATGCGGCTTATCGTGAGGCGCGAAACAGTAGGCCAGACAAACGTCTCGTCAACAGGAGACCTCCCAGGGATCGAGAGCGGTTGGCTTGGGTTTTTGACCTGGCTCGGCAACCGAGAAGGAAGTTGCGCCGGTATCGAGCATGGCCGCCAGATATGGCCGGCACGAGCCGCAGCCGAGGCCGCATTTGGTCTCAAAACTGATTTCGCCGACCGTGCTCCAGCCGTTGACCTTGCACAGGCTTTTAAGCTCTGCAAAGGTCCGCTGGTAGCACACGCAACGGGTGACACTCATGGCTGACGCACCGGCTGAGGGCGGAAGAGGTCAGATGACAGATAGCGATCACCACGGTCGCAGGCAATGAACACGATCACTCCCTCGCTCAGCTCCATGGCCAACTCGCAGGCCGCCCAGCAGGCGCCGCCAGAACTCGGGCCGGTGAACAGCCCGACCTCCATAGCCAGGCGCCGCGCCATCTTCTCAGCATCGCTCTGGGCGATGTCGATGATGCGGTCAACGCGCTTGGCGTCAAAGATGGTCGGCAGGTATTCAGGCGTCCAGCGGCGGATGCCTGGGATCTGGCTACCGGCAGTCGGCTGGCAACCGACGATGGTGACCGTGCTCGAGCGCTCTTTGAGGTAGCGGCTGGTGCCCATGATGGTGCCGGTGGTGCCCATTGCCGAGACGAAGTGAGTGACCGCGCCGTTGGTGTCGCGCCAGATCTCAGGACCGGTCGATTGGTAATGGGCCAAGGGATTGTCGGGATTGCCGAACTGGTTGAGCATGACAAAGGCATCAGCACGACCGGCGGTTTCGGCGACTCGCGCCGTCGCCCAATCGCGAGCAACTTCCATGTTGCCATCGATGAGATGCACCGTGGCGCCGAAGGCCTGCATCGTCTGCGTACGTTCAACCGTCAGCGTCTCTGGCATCACCAGATGCATCTCGATGCCGAGCGCCCGGGCAATCATGGCCAAGGCAATGCCGGTGTTGCCACTGGTAGCTTCGATGAGACGCATGCCGGGTTTCAGGATGCCACGCTGCATGGCGCCCTGGATCATGCCGCGCGCGGCGCGGTCCTTTACCGAGCTCGCCGGATTGTTGCCTTCACATTTGGCAAAAATCTGCACTCCCGGCTTGGCGACGAGCGACGAAACATCAAGCAGCGGCGTATTGCCGACCAGATCAAGCAGACTGGGCATGGGTACACGATGAAGCCCTTGTCGGTTTGCCAAAGCAGCAATTCGCGGACCAACTGTGAGATCAGCTAACGGATCAGCTGATCCCAACCTACGAGACAGGCAATATCAGTGCCGTTCAACAAACCCTGCAGACTGCTGTCGTCAAAGTGGATCTGGCTGCGGATGAGCGTGCCGTCAGAAGCCTGTGTCGACAGGACACTGATCATGGTTGGCTTGCCGAGTGAGATATTGTGCCATTCGGGCATCGCCGTAACTACCACGTCGCTACACATGTCGCATTCCTTGGGATGCAGCACGATAAAACTTTTGTCAGACAAGCGCCGCAAGAGGTAGGCCGGATGGCCAGCGGCGGTGATCGGCACATGCAGCACGATCTCATCACCAATGACCAGGCCACGCAGGCTGAAAACCTGCAGCGGCTCGGCCTTGTTCTTTACTTTCAATGGTGGCATGGCGATGCCGTGCCCGCCGCCCTTAAGTTCTCCTAAGGTTGCGCCGCTGATAAGTACCTGGCTTTTTCCAGCCGCATGCTCAATGCGCGAGGCGGTGTTCACCGCGTCGCCCAGCAGGGTGTATTCACTGCGCTGCGCCACACCAATGTTGCCGGCAACGGTCATCCCCGAATTGAGTCCGATACCCGTCTGCAGCACCGGCAAACCGTCTTTTTCTTGCAACGAATTGAAACCGATCAAGGCGTTCTGCATATGCAGCGCCGCTTGCACTGCTGAAGAGGCGGCCTCGCCCTTATCAAATGGAATGCCCCAGAAGGCCATGATCGCATCGCCGATGAATTTATCGACCGATCCCCCTTCGCGCTCGATGCATGGCACCATGCGAGCGAAGTACTCGTTCATCATCGACACGATCTCGGTTGGCGGCATCGATTCGGACAGCCGGGTGAAACCGATGATATCCGAAAACAAAATAGTACCGTGATAGGTCCGCCCGCCGAGGGCGATGTCGAGATTGCCGCTGAGCACCTGCTCGGCCAACGGGCCGGGGAGGAAACGCATGAGATTATTACGAGTCGCGGTTTCCCGGGTCAGGGATTCCAAGCGGTCGGCGTTCATTAAAGCGGTGGCGGCGATCTGGCTGACGGTGACCGCCAGCTCGAGGTCTTCAGAAGTAAATGCCCGCGCCGGATCATCGGTGTCGATCTGCATCAGACCTAGCACCGCATCTTCGACCATCAACGGCACGGTCATCGCCGAACGGATGCGCAACGACACGATCGACATGCCCTGATCGAAGTCGCCCGCATTCTGGTCATTGAACAGGAAGGCGCTCTTGGATTCGACCGCCTTGCGGCAGATCGATTTCGATACCGCCAGCACGCCATCATCTTGCCGACCGCGGTGCTTGATGGCTTTCGGCTCGAGCTTCTCGACTTCCGCCCCCTTCATCAGGAAGCCTCGTTCGGCTTGCGGAAAGACGTCGAACAGGGCGTCGAGGATTTCGCGGTAGACGACTTCCTGCTGATCGATGTTGACCAGCGCCTTGGCAACGCGCATGACGGCATTCAGACGCGCCGACAGCTGATCCGGAGACAGCTGCTTACGCGAAATCTCGCTGACCGACATGACGATCGAATTGGATAAGTCGGCGTCGACGTCCTTAATCGAGAAGATGGAGCTGGCGCTGGGATTGCCGCTGCGATTTGTGTGTTGGATGCGCAACTTGGTTTCACCAAGGCGTACTACATCCCCGTGGCGCAGGGCTACGGCGCCGGTAATGCGCACATCGTTGACGAAGGTCCCATTTGACGAGCCATTATCGGCAGCTGAAATACTGGTGCCGTCGTACAGGATCTGCGTGTGTTTACGGCTGGCATTGGGGTCTGGAACTTCGAGAGAACAATCTGGGCTGCGCCCTGCCAGCAGATTGCGGGTAACGGGTACCACCTCCCCTGCTCGTGGACCGCTGAGAAACACCAGCTCGTACATGAATCCTACTTAGCGTATGGCCGCTGGGCGGGCAATCCCAATCTGCCTCGCAAGGGCGTGGTGGGGGTACAACTTGAGATAATCATGTATCCTCGTTGACCAACACTAATACATCGTTCAAACGCAACACGATCAATGAACGGCGAATGATCGGACACGCTCCTACCACATAGAGGCGCCGGTTCGGTAAGCTATTGGCGAGATTGACCAGCCAGGCGATCGCCGAAGAGGTGATCTCATCGAGCGACTTGAGGTCGACGGTGAGGCGTCCGAGTTTAATCTCCTTTGCCCAATCATGCGATTTGGCATCCCATAAGCCGCGCCAATGCAAAAAACGTTTGGCGAGCTGAATCCTGGCGTGACCTGGTTCGGGAATCGACAGCGCATATGGCCGGATGTCACTGTCCGAATCATCATTTTGGAATTTACGCATCAATTCGATCAGCGAAAACAAGGTTTGCGCACTTTGCCGGTGCAGCTGCAACCACTCGGGATGAATTTCTTCGCCCTCACCTGGAAAGGAGGTCAAGAATTCACCAATGAGGCGCTGTAAGTAGACCCGCTGATGTGGCGACAGCGAGTCGACAAAGAATCCTAACTCATTTTCGTGCAGATCGCTCATCGTTCGACACTAAGTGTGACCTATGATTTTCAATTTGTCCATCCCTCTGTCGTCTACCAGTTTGAGCGTCAAGCGAAATGGATCATAGCATGGGTTGCATTGACACCTCTTAACTCGTTTCAGCGTCAAAATCAGAATATTGATAACTGCTGACCTTTGATTTTGGCGAAATCTACCGGTCGGGCATATGGTGTGTACACGGTATTCCAGCGCTTGGCATAGATCAATTCGGTAAATTCGAGCAGGTTCGTGCAGTCCGCCTTGCAGTAGGTAGTCAATCGACGATAGGCCGCGACATCGCCAGCATTCTTCCATTGGCCCCACAACTGAATGGCTTCGACTCCGCGCATATCCTTGATGTCGGCTGGGCGAACGATGCCGACTTGCTTTTCCATGTCCTTCAAACCCCCTTGCAACCCAATGGTGCGCGCCGGCAGCATGACGTCGAGGTGCGGCAGGGTGAATTTGAAGTTGGCGTCACGAAAGGATTTTTCGATGAACGGCAAATCGAAACTGGTGCCGTTATAGGTCACGAGCAGATGATACGCTTTGATCGCTTCGCGAAAACGTTCGATCGGCTCATCACCGACCTGCGGCTTGCCGGCGACATAGGCCGTCACTTTGGTGCCATCGGCCAGGCCGATGACGGTGATCTGATCATAACCTGGCGTCAAACCCGTGGTTTCGATGTCGACAAAGGCGGTATGCTCGAGATCGGCATAACCTTTCCACAAACGCCATGTTTCACGTTCGGGCCAGTTGGCTTTAAACCACGCGGCGTCTCTCGCAGTCAATGCGGCTTGCGCCTCGGCCACTTGTTCCACCAGCTTTTGCGTACGGGAATTACCGAGAATCGCAATCGCTTCGTCGGAATATTGGCGCAAGATTTCCCACGAGATGAGACCTTTGGACCACAAGGCGCGTTCGAGTTCTTCGGACAAGCCCTTGGCGAATATAAAAGAAGCCGTTAGCACGTCATTTTCCCAGGTGTTTTTCAACTGCCGCCAGTACCGCGTCGACATGACCCGGCACCTTCACGCTGCGCCACTTTTGGACGATGGTGCCATCAGCGGCAACCAAGAATGTTGAGCGGTCAATTCCCATGTACTGTCGGCCATACATGCTTTTCTCGGTCCAAACCCCGAGCTTTCCAGCAAAAACGTGGTCGGCATCGGCCAGCAGGGGAAAATTGAGGTCGTGCTTGGCAATAAATGTGGCATGGCTCTTGAGGCTGTCAGGGCTGACCCCCAGCAAGGTCACTCCATGTTGGGCTAAACGTCCTAGATTATCACGAAAACCACAGGCCTGCGTGGTGCAACCAGAGGTGCTATCCTTGGGATAGAAATACAGCACGAAGGACGTACCCCTGAGTTCTTTCGCCGACCACGTCTTGCCGTCAGAACCGGGCAGGGAAAAGGCAGGGATCTTGGCCATGGCGTACCTCGTTGGCGATAAGCTTGGTCCAGGTAGAGGCTAGTCCAGGGCGCGCCCGGTTCTACATTCGCATTCCTCGATGCCGTATTCAGCCTCTCGGTTTCCGTTGCGTTTGATGCACCTCGGGGTGTTGGCGTTGGTCATTTGGTTTTCAGTGATGGCCATCCGTTCACGGCCTCACTCACGCCTCATCGGCCAGGCCAAGGTCAACGCCGGCACCACCCTGTCGCTGCATGATGACGATACCGCAGTAAAAAAAACCGCTCTCAGCAGCGAGACCGGCATTGGTCCCATCACCAGCCACCGCTCATGGGACATGGACCTGACGCTCGATCCTTCTATCCGTCCACCGGGGTGGCCATGGATCCTCCACGAGGGCAAGCACCCCGGCGAAGGCTATGAACTGCATTGGCTGCCCGAACAGCAAGTGCTCCAAGTGCAACGCGCTCGGCCAGGCAGCTTTCTGCTCGGCTCGTGCCGTTTAGGCGCCATGCCCAACCAGGTATCCTTCCAGCGTCGTGGTGGCCAGCTCATTGTCATCGCTGACGACGCGCAGGTCTTACGCTGCCTAGATCCCGACGGCCCGCCACACGACACGCCGCAAGCGTGGGGCTGTTCAACCAGCGGCACTTTGGGCGATGCCACTTTGACGGTCCAGGCAGTTGAGCTGGCGGTACCGCGCTGGGGAGCGGCCGGAGCTGAAATCGTCACCGCCAACGATGAGCTGCCAGCTGCCGATGGCCCCTTCCTGGCGGTACGTGGAGCTTTGCAGGCGGGCGGCACACCCACGCAGATCGCTTGGGCGTTTGGCCTGGCCCAAGAGCAACTGGGGTCACGGCGCAGCGTCCGCGATGAAGAGCAACCCGGCCGCGGGCTCACCCCGCCGGATCGCGCCCGCATGCGCCTGTGGCTCGCCTTGGCACGCATCCGCTGGCAACTGACTTTTCCCGATACTGGCGACGAAACCGCCTTCCGCTTGGTGGAGGAGGACGTCGACACCTTATTCACCGTCACCGACCACGATGAGACCCTGCGTCATGGTGCAGCAGCTCCCGAATTGGTGGGTATTCTGCTATCCTTGACCGAGCCGTTCGCGCAACGCGCTTGTGCCATCCCCTCGGCGGCGATCACCGATCAGCCGGATTTGGTCAACGAGCGCATCTTCGACTATCGCCAACGTTGGATCGATCTCTTAGGGCGGGTCATCGCCCGCATCGACACCTTGGCCAGCAGCAATCTGGCTGCCGATGACGTCGCCCAGGTACGGCTCTTGCTGCATGCAACGGGGTGTCTGGCACATGGCGACATAGCGACTGCGCAGGTACCCTCGATCAGTTCGACCAGCACCGGCTGGCTGAGCGTCCCCCTGCCTCTGGCACTTGATGCTCCACAATGGTTAGCCGGGCGCTGGCGTGCTTTTTCCGGTGGTGATCCGCGCATGGATTCGTTCCCGCCGTTGGCCGGCAACCAGGGGCCTGCCGCCGCAGCAATAACCTATCTCGCCAACTATGTGGACTTGGACCCCGTGCCGGCGATCGGCCTGCGTACGCGCATCCTCGACTACTTTGCCCAGCGCCGCGAATTGATGCCCCTGGGGCACGAGAGCGAAACCCGGCGAGCCGACCTCGAAGATCGCGCTTTGCGGGCCTGTGAAGAACCGAGCGTTCCGCCGCGTGAACGGTTGCTAGCACGTGCTCTGGTGATCTTGGCGCTCTCGGGCGATCGTCAGCGCTCCTTGCTTACCCCCTTGCGAGAAGCCTTGATCAGCTCTGACTTGGTACGCACCGATCCCTTGGCATATGCACTTGATCAATTGCTCGAGCATCGATTCGGCCCGAAAATCGCTGAAAATATTACGAGAAGCAACGGATTCTACCAACTCTCATCGAACGCCCGCATCACCCGCTTCTTTTCGGAATACCAAGTCTTAATGGATGGCAGCGCGGCGGCGACGGCGCGCATTTGGCGTGTCCGCATGCCACATGCACAGGCTCTGGCGGTCGCCTTAATCATGCAAGAGGTGGCCGGACGCGAGCCGGCCTGGGGCTTGCTGGAACGGGTGCCAGGTTTTACCCTGCCGCTTCCGCTGCTTGCCCGTGTCTGGGCACCAACGGCTGCCGGGGGGATTCCTGCCCCTCTCCCAGCTGATGGTTCAGTAGCGCCCTAGTTAGCCCTTTTATCTGAATTGCGGGCCATGCGTCCTACTATCGCGATTGTCGGTCGACCCAATGTCGGCAAATCCTCCTTATTCAACCGTCTCGTCGGCCAGCCGATTGCGATCGTCGACCCGACCCCGGGCGTGACGCGCGATCGCTTGCTGCATGAAGTGCGTCGCGACGGGTACCGTTTCGACATCATCGATACCGGTGGCATCGGCATTGTCGACCAAGCCAAGCTTGAAGCTGACGTCTATCAGCAAGTCGAGCGTGCCATCGGAACTGCGGATCGCATCCTGTTCATGGTCGATGGCCGTGAAGGCATCGCCCATCTTGACCGGGAGATCGCCAACAAGCTGCGCCCGCTCAAGCACAAGGTGGTGCTGGCGGTCAACAAGATCGACCACGATAAGTTCGAGCATGAAGTCCACGTCTTCTCGGCGCTCGGCCTGGGCGAGCCGTTGGGCATCAGTGCGGCGCAGGCCACCGGTCTGCACGATTTGCTGCAAGCCTTGTGCCACGATATGCCAGCCGCCATCGATGATGGAGCAGCCGAAGAAGACCCCGACGATGATACGCGTATCAAAGTCTGCCTCGCCGGACGACGCAACGTTGGCAAATCAAGCCTGACCAATGCTCTGTGCGGTGAAAGCCGGGTGATTGTCGCTGACTTGCCGGGCACCACCCGCGATGCTATCGATATTCCGCTCGATCGTGAAATCGGCCTATTCACCTTGATCGATACCGCTGGTTTGCGCAAAAAAGGCAACATCGAGGACGACATCGAGTTCTACGCCGCCTGCCGTACCGAACGCGCCATCCGCCGTTCGCACGTGATCATGCTGATCATCGATGCTTCCGACGAGCTGAGCATGATGGACAAGAAGATCGCGCATTTTTGCGAGGTTGAAGCCAAGCCCACCCTGATCGTCATCAATAAGTGGGATCTGGCCGAAGCCGGCGGCGCTACACGTGATGAATACACCATCTGGCTACGCGATCGCCTGCCCGGCCTGCGCTATGCGCCGGTGATCTTCACCTGTGCCCTCACCGGTTATCAGGTCGAAACATTGCTGAAGACCGCCAAGGATTTACAGGAAGAAACCAAGGCCCGCGTCACCACCCACGAGGTCAACGAGCTGATTGAAGCCGCCGTCGCCCGCCGCCGTCCGAAAAAGATGGGCGCCCAACCGACCAAGATCTATTACGGCACGCAGGCTGCCGAGCGGCCGCCGACGTTCATCTTTTTCGTCAACCGCACGGACTGGATCGAACCGAACTATCCGCGCTATCTGGAAAGCTTCCTCCGCGAACGCCTACCGTTCAAACGCATTCCCCTACGCATCTTGTTCAAGGCCCGTGAGTCGAAGTTCCACGACGGACTCGATGAACGCCGCGTCGTTAAAGGCCGTAACAAAGCCGACCGCACGGCGAGCCTGGTCATCCCTCTGCGTTCGAAGCGTACGACGCGCAAGTTCCGTCCCGACCGTGAAGCCCCAGCCAGCGATCAAGCGCCGCTGGATGACAAAGATCGCGAAGACGGCTAAGGAACCGGGGCGATGCACTGGCTGCTGATACCCATTACCTACCTTTTGGGGTCGGTGAGCTTTGCCTATCTGGCCGGTCGCATAAATGGCGTCGACTTGCGCCAGCATGGCTCGGGGAATCTTGGCGCGACCAATGCCGGCCGAGTTTTGGGCGGCAAGTGGTTTGCCGCAGTGTTCAGCGCCGACGTGTTCAAGGGCTTCCTTCCGGTATTGGCCGCCCACCTGCTGCCATGCCCGCCTGAACAACGTTCCTGGCTGTTGTTGGCCACCGCCACCGCCGCCATCCTCGGTCATGTGCTGACCTGCTTCCACGGCTTCAAAGGCGGCAAGGCGGTGGCGACTTCACTCGGCGTCCTCGCCGCTCTGGTGTGGCCGGTGGCGGCAATCGCTTTGGGGGTGTGGGTGATCGCCTGGGGCCTGGGTTGGAAACTCGGCAAGCTCGGCAAAGCGGGGGCAGTGGGCCTGGCCTCGGTGATCGCCGCCTTGGCGGTGCCGCCGACGCGGCTGTTCCTTACCATTACCTGCCCCGAGCCATGGTCGCCTAACGAACTCCCGATTACCATATTCCTGATTTTACTCGCCGCATTGGTGGTGATTAAGCACCGCGCCAATCTACAAAAACTTTTTCAGCCCAAGACAACCCCGACTGCACCGTGACCGACCACTTCATACCCTTTCGCCAAACCGACATCGCGCGTCTCGCCTATGAAGGCGCTCCGGGGGGCGATGCCTTTGCCAAAACGCTGACACTGATGTCGCTCATCCTGCGGCAGGAGTTTCAGGACCGCCTTGACCGTCTGAAGGATCTGTATCACGGCATGGACCCCAATGCCGACACCAAGCCGATATCCGATGCGGCAGTGCGGTGCGAACCGGGTGCTTTTTCTCACGAGTTGAAAGGTCTTTTAGAGCGCGCCAATTATCGTGCCCTCAGCCAAGCCGAACTGGACCATGCGCTGACGGCAGAGTCGTTGTTCCAGGTCAAGCTCCATACCGCCCTGACTGACTTTCGCGAACTTACTATTTACACCCGCGGTCAGCGCCAGCGCC
The DNA here is from genome assembly GCA_043788625.1 of Planctomycetota bacterium. Lineage (GTDB taxonomy): Bacteria > Planctomycetota > UBA11346 > UBA11346 > UBA11346 > CAIUVD01. The sequence goes on along the minus strand of JAYVTR010000147.1, from coordinate 36,360 downwards.
AAGAAACCATCAGCAGCTGGTTCGGATTGAAAAAGCGTACGCTCGACGTCACCTATTTTGAACGCGTTCTGATGTACGTTCATTTTCAGGATGCGGCCTATTTCGCGGCCAAGAAAAAATCGAAGGCGCTGCCGTTCAAACCCGACACGACGCAATTAAAGCTCTTCGCCAACGTTCCTGCCGCCGACATTGAAATGCTGTTTCCCAACAGCGAAGTGCGCATGAAGACCATGGATAAATTAGTGATCGGCGTGCCGGCCATTGCCGGTTTCATCGGCATCGCCATAAAAATCGCGGGCTCGGCAACACTCTTGCTGCTGCTGCTCAAGCACTGGATGGGCCTGCATCCCGATTCGCCGGCCATCAATGGTGCACTTTGGGCGGGCTTGGCGGTGGCGGCCTTTACCCTAGCGATGTTCGTCAGTCGCCAATTCGGTCGCTACAAGTTCAAGAAGATTCAATTCCTGCAAGCCCTCGCCGATAATCTATTCTTTCGCAATCTCGACAACAACGCCGGTGCTTTCCACCGCGTCTTGGATGACGCGCAAGAAGAAGACATCAAGGAAGCCGTGCTCGCTTATCGCTTTCTGCTCAGCGGCCCGTCGACCGAGGCGGAGTTGGATACGCGGGTGGAAAACTGGTTTGTGCAACGTCTTCAGACGCCCCTCGATTTCGAAGTCGATGATGCCCTGCAGAAGTTGGCCCGACTCGGCTTGGCTAACCTCCAAGGCCAGACATGGACGGCCCTCGCCCCGGCTGAAGCCGTGAAATTGTTGCACGAACGGTGGAAAATTCTCGCTCCCGGCTGAGCTTGCCTTGCTGCCATAAAAGGGGTAAAGACGCTTTTGGCGTATGGATCCATGCGACTGATGCATGACAGGACACGGCCCATGCATCAGACTGGACGCAAACGTTCAGACGACATCCTGCAATCCATGTCAAATCCCGTGCCGCTTAAAGACGTTTATCCAGTGATCGAACGTGCCCGTCAGGGCTCGCACATTTCTGGCATGGCGGAATACCAGGCACTCTACGATCGCAGTGTCCGTGACCCCGATGGTTTTTGGGGGGACAAAGCCCGCGAATTCCTGCATTGGAAGCGAGACTTCGACTCGGTGCAGGACGTCGACTTTAAAGACGGCTACCACGCATGGTTTCTCGGCGGACAGCTGAATGTCTCAGAAAACTGCCTTGATCGCCATCTCAAGACGCGCGGCGAACAAGTCGCGATCCTCTGGGAAGGCGATGCCCCCGGCGATGTGCGGCGCATCACCTACCGCGAACTGCACCGCGAGGTGTGCCGCCTGGCCAACGTGCTCAAAGGCCGGGGCGTGAAGAAAGGCGACCGCGTCGCCATCTACATGCCAATGATTCCCGAAGCCGCCATGGCTATGCTTGCGTGCGCCCGCATCGGTGCCATCCATAGCGTCATCTTCGGTGGCTTCAGTGCCGAATCAGTGCGCGATCGCATCCTCGATTCTGACTGCCGCGTCCTGATCACCGCCGACGAAGGCCTGCGCGGCGCCAAGACCGTGCCGCTGAAAAGCACCGCCGATGCCGCCCTCGCCCACTGCCCGAATGTCGGCACGGTGATCGTTCATCGCCGCACCGGTGGCGCCGTCACCATGCGCGAAGGGCGCGACATCTGGTGGCATGAAGCCGTCGCCAGCCGTCGTCCCTATTGCCCGGCCGTACCCGTCGACAGCGAGGACATCCTCTTCCTGCTGTACACCTCGGGTTCGACCGGCAAACCCAAGGGCATCGCCCACACCTCGGCCGGATACCTGCTGTTTGCGGCGATGACCCAGAAGTACGTCTTCGATTATCGTGAGGGCGACATCTTCGCGTGTATGGCCGACGTCGGCTGGGTCACCGGTCACAGCTACGTGATCTATGGCCCGCTGTGCAATGGCGGCACCACCTTCATGTTCGAAGGCATCCCCACCTATCCGGATTCGGGCCGTTATTGGGACATGGTGCAACGCCACCGCATCACCCAATTCTATACCGCGCCCACCGCCATCCGCGCTATCATGCGCGACGGCGATGAACCGGTGAAGCGCTACGATCGCAGCTCGCTGCGCGTACTGGGCTCGGTCGGCGAGCCGATCAATCCCGAAGCCTGGCGCTGGTATTTCGAAGTCGTTGGTGAAAGCCGTTGCGCCATCTCCGATACTTATTGGCAAACCGAAACCGGTGGTCACATGATCACCCCCCTGCCCGGGGCGATTCCGATGAAGCCGGGTGCCGCAACCCTGCCGTTCTTCGGCGTGCAGCCGGCGGTGCTCGATGAAAAAGGCGTTGAATTGATCGGCAACGACGTCAACGGCGTCCTCGCCTTCAAGGCCAGCTGGCCGGGCATCGCGCGCACCATCTATGGTGACCACCAGCGCTATCTGGAAACCTACTTCAAGCCTTTCCCTGGGTATTATTTCACCGGCGACGGCTGCCGCCGCGACGCCGACGGCTTCTACTGGATCACTGGGCGCGTCGATGACGTGATCAACGTCTCAGGCCATCGCATGGGTACTGCCGAAGTCGAAAGCGCCCTCGTAGCGCATGCTGCGGTGGCCGAAGCCGCGGTCTGCGGTTACCCGCACGAGATCAAGGGTCAGGGCATTTTTGCCTATGTCATCCTCAAGACGGGCTTCAACGAAAGTCCGGAACTGATCAAGCAGCTGATCGCCGAAGTGCGCCATCATATCGGGCCGATCGCCACCCCCGACAAGATCCTCATCACCACCGGTCTGCCCAAGACCCGCTCCGGCAAAATCATGCGCCGCCTCCTGCGCAAGATCGCCGCGCAGGAGACCGACAATCTCGGGGATATCTCAACCTTGGCTGATCCGTCGGTGGTGACCGAATTGATCGAACGGCGCACCAAGCTCGGGGCCTGAAGGTGAAACTCATCCGTTGCGGCCGCCCCTTGCATGAAGTACCAGCGGTCTTGGATGCCGATGGCAGCCGTCGTGACGTGAGTGGCTTCAGCGCAGATTTCGATCAGCGTTTTTTCACCAAGGGCGGGGTCCCCGCCTTGGCCACGTGGTATGCGCTCAATCGTGAGCAGTGCCCGGTGATCGCTGATGATGAACGCCTCGGCAGCCCAGTGCCGATGCCGCCGTTCATGTTGTGCGTCGGTCTCAATTATGCTGATCACGCCCGCGAAACAGGAGCCAAGCTACCCAGCGAGCCGGTGCTGTTCAGCAAGGCGCCAAGTGCGGTATGCGGGCCCGATGATGACGTCTATCTGCCACCCGGTTCGCAGCACCTCGATTACGAGGTTGAACTCGGCCTGGTCATCAGCACCACCGCACGCCATCTTTCCAAGGACCAGGCCGCAGCAGTGGTTGCCGGCTATGTGCTGGTCAATGACGTCAGCGAGAGGCACTATCAAAAAGACCGTGGCGGTCAGTGGATCAAAGGCAAAAGCTATGACCACTTCGCCCCAGTCGGCCCGTGGCTGGTCACCGCCGATGAACTCGCTCTCGGCGATCTCACCCTGACCACCCTGATCAACGACGAGATGCGCCAGAATGGCAATACGCGCAATCTGTTATTCGATCCCCTGCACATCGTTGCCTACATCAGTCAATTCATGACCCTGACACCGGGCATGATCATCAGCACCGGCACCCCGGCGGGGGTCGCCATGGGCATGCTGCCGACGCCTAAATACCTGACAGCGGGTGATAGGCTGCAGTTGGCGGCAACTGGCCTGGGCATGCAAAACAACACCGTTGTGAAGTCGCCATTCGCGCTTTAAGCAAGCTTCGCTGAACCTGAATCGCTGAAGGCTCCTGAGTGGATTGAAGTTACCGTCACTGCCGTGACAAAAAAATAAAAATCATCTTAAAACGAAACATCCTGGTTTGCATTTTGCATCAGGTTTTCTTTTGGCGGCATGCTCGTCAATCTAAGAACCGTAATTTTTGGTATTATTTGATGATTATAAGTGATGGAAGATATTAGGCATGACTTCTGCCATGGGATTAGTTGAATCGCTTCAGCTCCCTCCATGTGGATGCCGATTTCAAGAATGCCCTCACTGTATCCTTTCGCCGTCGCGCCTGCACCACGCCAACCGCATCCAACCTTTGGCGCTGCCTCGACGTTGAGTAGCAACGCAATTCTCGAGCTGGCCGCGCGTCTACCCACGCTGACGGCGTCGCTGTTTGCACCAACCCATCCTGCCGGCAGCGGCCACCCATCGACGCACGACAATATAAAGAACCTTCTCAGCGAGGCCCGTGACCTACTCGCGTGGGCAAGCGCCCCGCAACGTGCAGATGCCATTCTTGCACCAGCCACTCGTTTGCTGGCCGCCCCACGGTCAGGGCCGTATCCGCCGGCTGGGGCAGCACTTTTTTGCACCGATAAGGGGATGCACCCGGTGTGGCTTGCCGCAGCACCGTCGACACAGGTGGTGGTGAACGATCGCTGTCACCTCAAACCGCTGTTGCCGTTGCTGCAGGGCGAGGGTCAGTTTCATCTGCTCGACCTCGCCGCACACGGCGTGTGTTTATACACAGGATCACGTTTTTCATTGGCACCAATCGAACTCAGCGATGCGCCGACCGCCGACCGTCACTTTGGCACTTCCGGCGAAGATGATGAAAAGGAGCACCTGCGCCATTTTTTTCGACGAATCGATGCCTATCTCTGCAACCTGCTTTTTACCACTGAACGTATGCCGCTGATCATTGTGGGAGTCGAATACCTTTTACCGCTCTATCGCGAAGTCAGCCGATATCCGCAGTTGCTCCAGACGGGTCTTCCGCTCAATACCGATCTGCTCACGACTGATGAGCTGCATCAACGTGCCTGGGATGTGGTTGGCCCACAATTTCAGTTGGCTGATCGCGCAGTTTATGCTCGCTATGAGCATCTACGTGGCAGTCACCTGGTTGCTCATAGGTTGGCGTTGGTGTTGCGCGCGCTTTTTCAGGGCCGTGTTGAAACCCTCTTCGTCGCCAGTGGTCGCGAACGTTGGGGCACCTATGACGTGCGCAATGATAAGCTGCATGAGCACCATCCACGCCTGTGCCAAGACGACGACCTGCTCAATATCGCCATCATCCAGGGCCTGGCGAGCCATGCCCACGTGCAGGTCTTGCCAGTCGCCGAAATGCCTGAGCACAGCGACATCGCGGCGCTCTTGCGTTTCTGATACCGCTCAATCAGGGTCTGGAACTGATCTGACCGCCGAATGGCGTCAACGACTTGGGCTGGACCTATGCCGAGATCGCGTCCTTAGAAGGTCACACCTTCGGTGCGAGCGATCTCGGCTACGTCTTTATCGCCACGGCCGCTGATGTTGACGATGATGATGCCGTTCTCAGGCACGGTCGCCGCGATTTTTTCGAGGACGCCGATGGCATGCGCGCTTTCCAGCGCCGGGATGATGCCCTCGGTTTCGGCAAGCAGATGCACGCCACGCAGGGCTTCGCTGTCGCTGCAGCGCAGGTATTCAGCGCGTCCCAGATCACGCAACCACGCATGTTCGGGTCCGATTGAGGCGTAGTCGAGACCGGCGCTTACCGAGTGCGTACCCACCACCTGGCCATCGTCATCTTGCAGGACGTAACTCGCCATGCCTTGGAAAACGCCGAAGCGGCCGCCTTCAAAACGGGCCGCGTGTTCGCCGAGATTGGGGCCATAGCCCCCGGCTTCAACGCCCACCAGGCGCACGCGGCTATCGTCGATGAACGGATGGAACAAGCCGATCGAATTCGAACCGCCGCCGACGCACGCCAGCAACAGATCAGGCAGACGCCCCTCGCGTTCCAGGATCTGACGCTTGGCTTCGCGCCCGATCACCGATTGGAAATCACGCACCATCAATGGATACGGATGCGGCCCGAGCGCTGAACCGATGATGTAATGCGTGGTCGTGGGGTTGGTAACCCAATCGCGCAAGGCTTCGTTCACCGCATCTTTGAGAGTCTTGGTGCCGCTTTCAACGCCGACCACTTCCGTGCCCAGCAATTTCATGCGGAAGACATTCGGTGCCTGCCGGCGCATGTCTTCCGTACCCATATAGACGCGGCATTGCAAGCCAAGCAGGGCACATGCCGTCGCCGTCGCCACGCCATGCTGGCCAGCACCGGTTTCGGCGATGATGCGGTTTTTTCCGATACGTTTAGCCAACAGCGCTTGGCCCAGCGCATTATTGATCTTATGCGCACCGGTGTGGCAGAGGTCTTCGCGTTTGAGATAGATCTTACGCTTATACATCGCCGACAATTTACCGGCGAAGGTCAGCTGTGTCGGACGGCCGACGAATTCGACCAGCAGGCGATGCAGCTCGGCCTGGAAGGCCGGATCTTGTTTGGCTTCGGCATAGATGCGGGTGATATCGTCCAAGACCGGAATCAGGGTCTCGGGAACATAGCGACCGCCAAATTTTCCGAATCGGCCACGGGCGTCAGGCATGGTCTGAGCTGGTTGCATGCCGCCGATAATGGACCTAAAACCACCCGGACAACAGGCTCTCGGCTCAGGGTCCTCGCACCTGGCCCAATACCGCCCGCCGCGCGGCGGCAGGTGGGATGCCATAAGCCTGCCGATAGATACGACTGAAATAAGCGGGGTCCGGCAGGCCCACCAGACGAGCGACGTCGGCGATACGCAAGGTACGGTCTGCCAATAGGTCGCGTGCCCGCTCTAAGCGTAGGCGACGGATATGGCCGACTACCGTCTCGCCGGTCTCATGACGGAACAAGCGCGCCAGATGATCGTGATGACAGCCAAGCCAGGCTCCCAACTGCACCACCGACAATTGTGGCGAACCGAGGCGGGCATGTACCAGTTCCTGAGTGCGGCGGACGCGCTCTGAACCAGTGAACCCCGTGGGCGGAGCAGCGGCAATGGCGTTGATGGCCCAGGTGCAAAAGGCCAGCAGCCAGCCAGCGCGGGCATCTTCCACGTCACCGGCCTTGGACAGTCCCATCAAGCTCGCCAAGCCCAGTTGATAGTCGGCTGGCTCGATCAGATCCGGCTGAGCCACGCGTGGTCGGCCGACATGCGCGCCCGTCCGATCGAGCAAGGCCAAGTGATAGGTCAGACGCCGGTCAAAGAGGGTGAACACCACGTTGCAGAATGAGTCTGCGGGAAGGTTGCAGTGTTCATTATGCGCAAACAGCGGCGGCATCACCAGACAGGTGCCGCTGGTGACGGTAAGCTCGCCCACCGGAGTGGTGAAATGGCTAGCTCCAACGAGCTGCAGAAATAATTCAGGCCAGGGATGCCAATGGTTCCAACCACCGACCGGAACCGCCGGCGCCGGCGCGATGTTGACCGGACAACCACCCTGCCGCACCTGCGTGGCGATGCCTTGCAGAGCCTGCCTGACAAACTGGCGCAATTGTGGAACCGAAGGTGCCGTTAGCGGCACCTGCTGAATCGGAAAAGTCCAAGTCATATCGTTAGCGTCCGCTTGCGAAGTGCCATGCAATGATCATACATTATCCATCTGATCCCAGCGCTGACGGGGAAACCCGAGCATTTCTGACCACCACGGCCCATTAAGGATTCTGCCATGTCTGCTATTCGCGTCACTGTCTGGGGCGAGAACGTCCATGAAAAAACTCATAAGGCCGTTTCCGACATCTACCCCAAAGGTATGCACGGCTGCATCGCTGATGCGCTGAATACCAATCCGGGTATTAAGGCCACCACCGCCACCCTCGACCAGCCCGAACACGGCCTGACCGATGCGGTCCTCGCCAATACCGATGTCCTCACCTGGTGGGGTCATGCCGCGCATGGCAAGGTCGATGACCTGATTGTCGATCGGGTACAAAAACGCGTACTCGAAGGGATGGGCCTGATCGTCCTGCATTCGGGCCACCATGCGAAGATCTTCAAGCGTCTGCTCGGTACCAATTGCGATCTCGTATGGCGTGAAGCTGGTGAAAAGGAACGCCTGTGGGTGTGCAACCCCGGCCACGCCATCGTCCAGGGCCTGGGTACTTATTTCGAACTGCCTGAAGAAGAAATGTACGGCGAGCCGTTTGGCATCCCCAACCCCGATGAAGTGGTGTTGCTGTCGTGGTTCCAGGGCGGCGAAGCCTTCCGTTCGGGCGTCACCTACCGCCGTGGCGCAGGCAAGATTTTCTACTTCCGCCCTGGCCACGAAACCTACCCCACCTATCACGACAAGAATGTGCAGCTGGTCATGGCCAACGCCGTGAAGTGGGCCAAACCCGAAGGCACGTTCGCCTGGGGCTGCCCGAATCGTGGCGTCAGCGCCTCGCTGGAGCCATTGGTTGAAAAGGGCGCCTCGGTCCACTGACCGAGAGCCTGGTGTTGCTTTCGCCCGTCCCGCATTGCGCGGGACGGGCGCTCCCCCTTTATCTACGGAATCTCTGCCATGACGCTCAAATGCGCCGTCATCGGCCTCGGCATGGGCCGAGGTCACGCCAAAGCCTATCACGAAAATCCTGATGCCACCTTAGTGGCGGTCGTCGACCTCGATGCCAAACGCTGCGCCGAAGCGGTCAAGGAATACGGCTGCAAGGCCTACGCCGATGTCACTGAAATGCTGCGGACTGAAAAGCCCGACGTCGTGTCGATCGCCACGCCCAATTCCCTGCACGCGCCCTTGGCGATCCAGGCTTTCGAAGCCGGCGCCCACGTGCTGTGCGAAAAGCCGATGGCGATGAATGCTGAAGAAGGCCGGAACATGCTAGCGGCGGCGAAGAAAGCCGATCGTCGGTTGATGATCAATTTCAGTTATCGCTTCTCAACGGCGACCTACTTCCTCAAGCAACAGGTTGACGCTGGCGTGCTGGGTTCGATCTACGCGGGTCGCACGGTGTGGCATCGTCGGCGCGGCATGCCCGGTTTCGGCGGCTGGTTCGGACAAAAGAAACTTTCCGGCGGCGGACCGTTGATCGATTTGGGCGTTCACCGCTTAGATCTGGCCTTGTGGCTCATGGGCCACCCGCGTCCGCAGTGGGTCTTGGCCAATACCTTTTCGCCGATCGCCACGCGCAAGGCCAAGGAGCAGGGCAAGGCCTATGACGTCGAAGACAGCGCCTTCGCCATGATCCGCTTTGCCGATGGGGCGATGCTCGACCTCGAAGCCTCGTGGGCAGTCAACCAAGGCCCCAATGAATTCATGGAGACGCGTCTCTATGGTACCGAGGGCGGCCTGATCCAGAACAATGTCGGCGAGGGTTATGATTTCTCCTCGACCATCCACGTTGAAAAGGCCGGCGTGCAATACGACCTCAGCCCGCACGCCCCGATCCCGGCGGTGAAGTCGGCGTACGACCACTTCATCGACGCCATCCGCAACAACACCCCGCACACCGCCACCGGCGAAGAAGGGCTGTTGGTGATGGAAATCCTCGACGCCGTCTACGCCAGTGCTGCACGCGGCGAACCGGTGAAGATCGGTTAGAAAATCACCTCCGACCTTCGCTTTCGTAAAGCGAAGGTCGGGGGTTTTAAATGTTGACTGCCAAAGCGCGGACGCGTTCGGTGGTGCGGGCAACGCGTTCCCATGCGCTTTTGACCACCGCATCATCGGCCGCCGGAGTGTGGGCATCGCTATAGCCTGGAATGATGCGCGCCCCGCGCTCATCATCCTTAACCTTGGATTTTTGCACCAGCTCGGCGTTCTCGCGTTCGATCTCGACCAGACGCTGTAAACGGTCGTGCAGGGTCATGCCGGGAAGGATGGCGTCAGCCAGCTCATGGGCGATTTCCGCCGACCCCGGAATGTCGAGACGCCCTTCGGCTTCGTTCAACAGCAAGCGCAGCGCGTAGCGCACCAGCGCCCGATCATAGACGCGGATGGCATCGAGACGTGCCGATTCGCGCAGGAAATTGCGGCCCAAGCCTGGGATATCGATTTCAAGATAAGCGACCTTGATGGTGGTCACCGCCGCCAGGCGATCGCGTGCATCCTTTACCAGTCGCATGATGTGCGGTCGCAGCACTTTGTAGTCGATGCAATGGCGCCGCGATTTATCGCGCTTGCCGTACTTCAATTCGTTGCGCACCAATCCATACGCATTTTCGCCCAAGGTCCAACCGGGCAGGATCTCGTTGTACGCACGTGGCACACCAGAGGCGTTCTCGTCCAACGGATCAACCGGAATCGAGATGAGACTGAATGGGAAACGTACCTTTTGCGGCAGCGTCGAGACGCCCATGCTTACCGTGCTGTAGGGTGCCTCGCTGAAATCGGTAGGCAGGCGGATGGCGCATCCCAAGCCATAGAACACTCCTTCACCGGGCCAGATTTCCTGGTCAGGCGCGCGTCCGGTGTGATTACTGCCGACCATCGCGCCATAGGCGATGTTGCCTTTGCCTTCGGGCCAGAAGGCGGCGATCAACAACGATTGGTGATGGAAGCCGACAAACGGCCCTACCAACGACGCCGTGACCTCGCCCTTGGCGATATGGGTATTGGGGCCGATGATCGAATCTTCTACCGTGGCGTGGGCATCCACCGCACTGTGCTCAAGCAAGGCGCTCCGGCGCACGATGCAGTTACCGCCCACCTCAACCCCCCATTGCACCACCGCATCAGTTACCGCAGCCCCGTTGGTAATGCGCGTCGGCTCATCGGATGACGACAGCACGGCGACATTGGTCAGCTCGTGGACGTTGTCGATCACCGCCCCGACGCCGATGAAGGCGTCGCGGATGCGTTCGGTATGCAGGATCCGCGCCGTGCGCCGGACCCAGCACACCGGACTGGTGATGCTTTGCGTATAGGCTGCCACCGCCTCGCGCACTGCCTGCTGTCCGGCATGGTTGCCGCGCTCGCGGGCGATCAGGGCGGCATCGGGAATGGTCAGCTCGGCCCACACGGGCACTTCGCGGCCACCGGTCTCACAAGCGATCGGCAATTCGCCACCGCATCCAAAGACGGCCGCACCCGAGCACACAATCGAACCGACGCCGAACAGCACGGCTTCGCGATCAATCACCACATGCGCCGCCAAACGGACATTCTCGAGCAAGCAGTCATTGCCCACCTGGCAATTGCTGAGCGTGCAGTCGTAGATGCCGGTGGCTTGGCGGAAGCCGGGTATGACCTCGACCTCACCAGTAAATCGCCCGAGCACACAGGCGCCTTTGAAGTTCACCCGGCGCACGCGGAAGGCATCGAAATCCTGGGCCACACGCAGCAGCGTCCAATCGTCGCAGCGACAGCCGCGATCTTCAAGGACGGCAATTTCTTCACGGGTCAGGGCCCGCAACAGCATGCCCAGGACATTGTCAGGGCGCTTGCTTACCTGCCGCGCCGCATCGACCAATTCAGACTTTGCGCCGATGCCGGCGACCACAGTCGCAAACGAAAGGATGCAGGCACTACGTTGGATCGGCAGTAGTGAACTATCGGTGACAGCAGACATGGGATCAGGCCGACAAACGGGCAATGATCGCGGCATCAAGCTGCCCGCTGGCATCGGTATCGGTGATCACGGTGAGGTTAGGATGAGTGGTCAGGAGGCTTGCCGGCATGCCTGGGCCGACCCGGCCTTCGACCATGCGCCGCACGGCTTCGGCCTTACCCAGACCGCAGGCGATCAACAGCACCCGTTTGGCATCGAGGATCGGCCCCAAGCCCATGGTGATGGCCTGGCTGGGGGTGTCTTGCAAATTTTTGAACCGCTCGCCACCGCTGATGGCAGCGATCGTCGACGGTGTGAGATCCACCAGACGGGTACGGCTTTTGATTGAGCTTCCCGGTTCATTGAGACCGAGGTGACCATTGTGACCCAAGCCGAGCACCACCAGGTCCAAGCCACCACGCGCCTCGATCAGCAGGTCATAGGCCTTGCACTCCAGTTCCAGATCACGCGCATCGCCACGCGGAACATGGGTGTTTTCACGCGGGATATCAACTTGGCGAAAGAGGTGGTAGTTGAGCATAAAACGGGTGGAGCGATGATCCTCCGGCCGCACCCCGCCATACTCGTCACATGAAAAGACTTCGACATTGTTGAAGCTGAAACCGCCCTGCTCGTGCCAGTGATGCACCAGTTCGCGATAAGCCAGCAGACTGGTCGAGCCAGCCGATAGGCCCAGCACCAGGCGCGGATTATCAGTAATCGATGCCGCCAATTTTTCAGCCAACAGCTTGCCCGCGGCTTCGCGATCATCAGTAACGATCAATTTCATGGGCACATTCTGGCAACTTGCCACGCGCGCGCCACCGCTTGACCAGCGGAAGAACAACTATCATACGCGTGGATATCATAAAAAAGCCCCACGGGACCTAGGTCCCGTGGGGCTTTCTAACAAGCTGAGATCAGACGAACGCTTGGGCGTTCAGATGCCCTGCTTGGTCATGTAGCGCAGCAAATCGACAACGCGATTGCTGTAGCCCCACTCATTGTCGTACCACGAGATCAGCTTGAAGAAGTTGGCGTTCAACTCGATCGAGGAGCCGGCGTCGTAGATTGACGAGTGCTTGTCGTGAATGAAGTCGGTCGAAACCACTTCTTCATCGGTATAGGCCAGGATGCCCTTGAGCGGACCCTGTGAAGCGGCCTTGATGACCGCGTTCAGCTCTTTGAGCGAGGTCGCTTTTTCAGTCTTGAAGGTCAGATCGACGACCGAAACGGTCGGCGTTGGCACGCGGAAAGCCATGCCGCTGAGCTTGCCCTTGACCTGTGGCAGCACCAAGCCGACGGCCTTGGCAGCACCGGTGGTACTGGGGATGATGTTGGTGGCTGCCGTACGGCCGCCCTTCCAGTCCTTCTTCGATGGGCCGTCGACGGTTTTCTGCGTCGCGGTGTACGAATGGACGGTGGTCATCAGACCTTCGGTGAGACCGAAGCCGGCATCAAGAACCGCCTTCACCAATGGGGCGAGGCAGTTGGTGGTGCATGAGGCGTTGGAAACGATGGTATGCTTGGCAGCATCGTATTCCTTTTCGTTGACGCCCATGACCACGGTCTTCACGCCATCACCCGACGCAGGCGCCGAGATGATGACGCGCTTGGCGCCGGCTTTGATGTGCAAAGCAGCTTTTTCGTCGGACGTGAACAGGCCGGTCGACTCGATGACGACGTCGATGCCGAGGTCTTTCCATGGCCAGTTGTCGCGGCAGGCGAGGACTTTGATGTCCTTGCCATTGACCACGAGGATATCGTCTTCAAGGACGGTGGCGGCCGACTTCTTGGAGCTGACGGTACCGGCGAACTTGCCCTGGGTTGAGTCGTACTTCACCAGGTAAGCGAGGTTGTCAGCAGGCACGAGATCGTTGACAGCAACGATGTCGAATTCGGTGCCGAGGGCACCTTGCTCAACGAGCGCGCGGAAAACGAGGCGGCCAATGCGACCGAAACCATTGATGGCGACCTTGATGGCCATGGAGAACTCCCTGAGGGGCATGCGGTGGGTGCGCCACATGCGGCGCGAGATGAATGAGGCAAAGACGTTATGAAGGCAGCCCTGTTTGCAAGACGCCCTGAAAATGCGTATTTTTGCAACCACGCTGAAATTTACCCGAGCGGCAATTTCGCTGCATCAATGCGCATAGATGATGGCCGTGATGGCTTAACTAAACCGCGCATGGGCCTACGAGGCGGAACTACGCACCAGTAAGCAGGCATAGCCACCCAGCTGCCAGGCATCGGGCCACGACACGCGTTCAGCCAAGATGCGCCAGCCATCAAGTCGATGGGTGATCGCCTGGTTTTCGCGCGGGCTGAGACTACACGTCGCATAAACCAAGCGGCCGTCGGCGGCGACTAAGTTGGCGGCGCTGCGGATCAGGCGTGTCTGGATCTTCTGCAAAGCCGTCAGGTGCGCATGGTCATAACGCCACCGTGCCTCGGGGCGCCGCGCCAACACGCCACTATTGGAACAGGGCGCATCAACGACCACGCAATCAAATGAGCCGTGCGCGAAAGCCGGCTTGAAGCCGTCTTGCACGATCAAACGACGTTTGAAATCGGCATCTTTGGCCATGTCCTGGACCTTTGCCAAGCTGGCATCGGCGAGCATCACCTCGCCATGCAGGTCGAGCAATGCACGGCCCTTACCACCAGGCGCGGCGCACAAATCAAGCACTCGTTCGCCTGGGCGGATGCGGCAGATTTCAGCGACCTCGCCCTGTGCCCGGTCTTGGACGGTGCAGCGGCCATCAGCGACCAAGGCCAGGGCTTCGGCGGGATCTTCCCACCACGTCCATTCACCGTCGGTACGCAATGGTTTGCCGGGTAGGGGCGAGCAGCCTGGGCGCGTGCGCGTGCACAGGGGCGGCAGATGATTCAGTGCAGCAAAGCAGGCATCGCTGTCTTCGTGAGGCAGAACTGGCCGCAGGTCGTTGACCAAATCATCGGGCAGGCTGTAACGCACGCCTACCGACTGCGGAATATCGGCCTCAGCCAGCCGCCCCAAGGGGCCTTCGCCATGGCGTTCGTCTTGTCGCAATGCCGCCAGTCTACGGCCCACCGCATTGGCCACACCGGTTAGCAGCGGCTCGCCCATGACACGCAGGGCCTGCACGCTTTCGCCGACTGCCGCATGCGGTGGGATGCGATCGAGAGCGAACAGCTGATGTGCCAAAATGCGCAGGCAATCTCGCAACGTATCACTTTGGCGCCCCGGACGCAGGAAGCGATCGCAGAGATGGTCGTACAAGCGGCGTTGGGCCATGGCGCCCAGGGCCAGCTCGCGCGCCAAGGCCGCGTCAGGACCGCTGACGCGCAGGGCATCGATGGCTTCGGCAACCGTATGCGAAGCACCATCGGCCCACGCCCGGAGGGCGCGCAGGGCCAAGACCCGGGCACCGCCGGAGGCGGATTGAGAATGCGATTTAGTGGGGTGTTTGTTTGCTGATTTCATCACGTAGGAGGCGCGTGCGACTATTGACATCTGGCGCATGCAGGCCTTCCCAATAGTCGAAACAATTCTCGTCTGTCCAATGACTGTATTTTTTCACGTCCGTCGAAAACTGATCCCACTCGAGCATGAACTGCTTCCAGCGCGCATCCGCGGCCTTCATCTGCTGCACATCTTTACTTATCCAGGCATCATTCACCAAGCGTTGAGCTTCGCTAAAATTATGCAAAATGTGCGCCTGCTGGACTTTGAGGTCTTTGGATTCGCCCGCTTTTCCCGCCCCGCCAGCGCGGCTAACCATCATCACTACGGCAATCAGCAAGATCAATGGCACGGTGATGAGGGCGATCTTTAGCTGCATGGGCATGCCACCCACCACACTGCGTTTTCCCGAACGTCCGGTCTTGGGTTTGCCGATTTTACTGCTGCTACTGCTGGCTTTTACCGGTGTATTTTGCGCATTTGATGATGATTTTTTGCTGGCTGCCGAGGGTGAACCGAGCTTGCCCACGCGTGACGATGATGCAGCTGATTTGCGCGTGCTGTCACGCCCCTTGGCGTCAGATGAGGACGACTTGTTACGCCCGGAAGACATATTCTTAGCGACATTTATGAGCGCCGAAGAGTCGTCATCTTCTGGCGGTTTTTCTATATATGGCGACGCAAGGTGCTCGTCGTTCGCGTGCAGGGTTACTGGCGACGCCGAAACGAACAACAAAGGATCGATTTCATCTGAGATATCTTCAGCCACGTCACCAGTCGATCCACTCGTGCCGCCGTGCGTAGGCGACCGGGTCAAAGCGGCAAAACTGACGGCAGCTCCAGAGAACTCGGCGGGAATCGAATCCACTAAGCCGGTGTCTTCGTGGTCCAATTGGCGCACATGCGCGGAGTCTTGCGGATGTGGCTCATGTGCCATGTGCGAATCAACGTCGTGTTCATTGGGAACGGTGACGGCACGATCACGGGCATGGTCGACGAGCTTTTTATAATTGGCATTGTCGGCGGCTGCCTGGGCGCCGCCATTTACCGCTGGCGCTGACACCGCACCCACCCGCGCCACATCACCCCCGCGCGCCGCTAGCCATTCCTTACCATGGCCCATTTCCAGGCACGTAGCACAGATCACGTCCTGACCACGGAGCATGCCGTGACCAGAGCGGAGATCGACATCTGTGACACGAACACCACAGACATCACAGAAGTAAACGTTCAGGCCCACGAAGATTCCTCGCGCAACTGCCTGCCCGGCGAACGTGCCAGCAGAGGTTTATAAGTCTAAGTCTTAGCCTTCGATCTCTAGCAGCAATCAACGGCGACCGGTCGCAACCACACGCTGTGCGTGAAGCACGAACATTTCGAGAGCCATGGTGGGCTCAATCCCGGACGTTCGCAGTTGTCGCTGGCATTGCAGAGCCCCGATGAAAAGCCGTAAGAGGGTCGGTCGACCTAACTCTTTTGCACGTTTACGGGCATAATAGAGGCTGCCCTTTGCACCCACCCATTTGGCTGCCTCCTCATCATCGGGAGTTTCACTACAGGCGATCTGCCGACGCAGGTCACCGAGCAGAGCAGCCAATACCAATTCCGGCTCAGCGCCGTTACCGGCATGCAGCAACTCGAGGGCACGTTTTGACCTACCCTCAAAGAAAGCGCCGGTCAGATCAAAAATGGGGCGTTCGGCCGTGCCTGACAGAAGAGCCTCAGCTCCGGCACGGGTCAAAGGCTCCTCGCCTGCGTAAATCGCCAACACTTCAATCGCACCGAGCAAACCGTCGGCGTCTGCTCCGACATGCTCGACCAGAGACAGCGCTATCGCCCGCGGATCATCGGCCCCCTGCGGATGTTCAGCAATTTGCCCTGCCAACCAGTCGACGACCACCTTGGCGTCCGGCACATCCGCAAGATGCAGGGCTTTGGCCTTGATCAGGGCCTTAACCAAGGCTGATCGTTGGTCGAGCTTGGGCGCCAACAACACCAAAGCACCGGCTGCCATCGGCCGGCCGAGCTGGGCCAGCAGAGCTTCAGCATGCTTGACGACAAAGTTCTGATCGGCGCGAATGACCAATAAGGCACTGCCGCCGAATAGTGACGGCGTGTCGAGGTCCAATAGTAAGGTGGCCAATTCGGTCGGCTCGATGAGGCGTTGCACCGGCCCCGTCCATCCCGTCAGGACCTCGGCCAGGAGAGCGTCGCGTAGCCGCACGCTGGGGCCTACGATGGCCTGGAAACGTTGTAACGGGATGGCGGTCATGTGCCGTTCAACCTGCCGCAGCCGGCTGCCAGGCAAAATCCTCACCCAGGTATTCGCGCCGTACTGCCGCGTCGGCGACAATGTCGCGTGGGGTGCCTTCAGCGAAATTGCTACCTGCTTTCATTACATACAGACGATCAACCAGCGACAGGATGGTCTCGGCATGATGGTCGGTAATCAGCACCGCCACGCCGCGCGCTTTGAGTGTGGCGATGATCAAACCGATATCGCCGCGACTCTTGGGGTCGACACCGGCAAACGGTTCATCGAAAAATAGGAGTTTCGGTTCGACCACCAGCGAACGGGTGATTTCCAAACGGCGCCGCTCGCCACCTGACAGGCCGCTGGCGCGGCTGTCGCGCAAATGTGCCAATCCAAGTTCGCCCAATAATGAATCTAGTCGCACTGAGATCTGCGGCTTGGGATAATATTCCTCAAGGATGATACGGATATTGTCGGCCACCGTCAGACTAGCGAAGATGGTCGGCTCCTGTGCCAAGTAGCCCAGACCCATGCGTGCCCGTTCATGCATCGGTAAGCGGGTGATGTCGCGCTCCAAAAAGGTGATACTGCCGGCGTCAGCCGTATGCAGCCCGACCACCATGCGGAATGTGGTGCTTTTTCCGGCGCCGTTGGCCCCCAGTAAGCCTACCACTTCGCCTGGCCCTACGGAAAGATTAAAGCCGCAAACGACTTGCCGTGAACCGAACGATTTAGATAGCCCCTTGACAGCAAACATAACAACCTCAGGTCGATGATAATACGGTGAATAACGAGTGCCTTACGAGTGAGCCGTAATCCACATGGGTTCAGCAATGAGGTCAGTAACTGTTGTTGAGCTCGTTTTTTAAGCTCATTTAATTCATGTGGTTATGTAGTTATTCACCGGAATTTGACAGCCATTTTACCAGTACTTAAACGCCAAGTGGTTTCGCAACTGCGAATAATTCCACGGTGGAAAACCTGTCAAAAACTCGGTCTTCCGACAGGTGACGGCGGCCATAGCCGGGCCGCAGATAAGCAAACTGTTCATCGCACAAGCTTCCATCGTTGCGGTGGAAACATGACGGCAAAGACGCGTCCACGCAGATTCGCACCGGGGACAAAACCCCAAAAACGGGCATCCCAGCTAAACGGGCTGTTATCGCCCATAAGCAGGTAGCAATCAGGTGGTACGGTGATTGCGGTTTCGGCACTGACTCCCCAACGCTCAACGAGCTGCTTAGCGGTCAGGTCCTTGCCGCGCATCTGTGTGCGCACCAATGCCATGAGCCGTTGATTTTCTCCTGCTTTATCCGCAAGCAACTGGTCCTCAGCATTCTTACCGGATTCATTTGCCCGCCACGCCGCCGAGTCGTCACGCAGGATGCCGCTGGCACAATAATGCAGATCCCGCTGCAGCTTGGGAGAACCTAACACCACAGAGCCCACGCCACTCAATGACAAGCGCAGGCGCAATACCGATGGATCCACATCCGGGACGTCTTTACGCACGACTTCATGACTATCGAATGCGACCACGATTTGGCCGTCAAGATGGCTAAAACGCAGTTCCTTACCTATGGTTGCGATGCTGCCATCGCCGAGCATGGCACCATCACCGGTCAGGCGCCAGGTCGAGGCGGTCAATTCAAGGGCGTAATCATGGCCCAACGGCGCTAGACCCTGGCTCAAATGCAGGACGACCCCACCTGATAGCGAACGCAGCGTACCCACCATGCGCACGTCACCGACCCATTCAGTCATGACTACATTCAGCTCACGCCGTTGCCCGGCATCTAGGTCATCGGAGATGGTCCGCTCAATCTTCCACGAGTCCAGATCCCATAAATTGCCCTGATCTTTGCCCAGCGTGAACATGGGCTTGGTCATAGAAACTTCCACCGTGCCGCCGCCATCGTTGGCGAACTGACGGGTGACATGGACCTTGCCGGGTTTGACGTAGATATTGCGTAAAGGCTGGATGAACGACACCCCGTTATCACCGGCGTTGAGGGTGAAGGTCAGCGCATCACCAGTAGCAGCGACTTGCGATGACCCGCTCGCTGCCCATGGCACATAGCCGGCTTGCGCCCCGTGCTCATAGATATCCTGCCATACCGCTTCTTGGATTTTTTCAGGCTTGCGGGCGATGGCAAAGGTGCCGTCCGCCTGCTTGAGATGCAGATCACCGCCGGCGATGTAGAACGTATCACCGGGCAGAGCCACCAGGCGCTTAACAAAGTTGCGGCAATACAGCGGATTCAGCAGTGGTGAATCGAGACGTTCATCGTTGGCGGTAATAGCTGGGCGAGCGTCTTTTCCACCTTCGATTTCAGGGCGGGGAAATTGAAAGACCGTGACATCCCAGCGGTGATAACCGGTGAATGGAGCGGTAATCTTATCGACGACTACATGGTCGCCGGTGAATAGGCCGGGGTCACCGTAGAGCATTGGCTCCATCGATGCGGTGGGGATGCGAAAGGCTTCGATGGCGAAATGACGAATGGCCATGGCGACCAAAAATGCGAAAATCCAATTTTCACAAAACTGGTTCAGCCAACGCTGCCACTCGGGGCGCTGATTCTCGAAGGCAATAGGGTCGACGCTCATGGGCTGCTAGTTTCAAAAAGCGGAAACAGCCGACAACTCATAATGCGTGGCCTTCCCAGCCGAGTCAGCCGTGCTGCAGCTCACGCTCTTGTTGGTGCATCCACAAATCCAGCTGACGGGTTACCCAGGCATCAGCTGCGCGTGGCTCCAGCCCTGGCGGAGCGCTGATCGGCTTTCCAAAGCGAATCTCGGTGCGTTTGCCGCACAGCCGCGGCAAGATCGCCCCGCGCGGCCAGATGGCTTCGCTGCGGTGGACGTACACCGGAATCAACGGTACCCCGCCACGCCGGGCAAATAGCGCCGGTCCGTCGCGCAGCTTGCTCAGGCATCCATTCTTGGTGCGTGTGCCCTCAGGGAAGACCAGCACGCTGATACCTGAACGCAGGCGCTCGATGGCCCCCTTCATGCTGCTGATGCTGGGATTTTCACGTTCCACCGGAATGCCATAAAAAGCATTGAGCATCTGCCGCAAGACAGGAGCACGCCACAAGTTGGCCCGGGCAAAAAAGGCGATCGGCTGGCTCGAACACATGGCTACAAACGGAGGATCGGCAAAACTCCGGTGATTGCTGGCGAAGACGCAGGGATGCGACAACGGCGCCGCGTAGCGCACGTGGTTGCGGAAACACAGACGCGT
The DNA here is from genome assembly GCA_043788625.1 of Planctomycetota bacterium. Taxonomy (GTDB): domain Bacteria; phylum Planctomycetota; class UBA11346; order UBA11346; family UBA11346; genus CAIUVD01. The sequence goes on along the minus strand of JAYVTR010000147.1, from coordinate 16,060 downwards.
CCATGGGCGCAGAATGAGCACCCCCATGGCCTGGATGAACATGGTGAAAAACGTATGCCGGGGCATTGGGCGAATGACCTGGCTCACGGGGTACGGTAGGTCTGTTCGAGATGGACGATGAACTCGCCGCTGCGATACCGGCTAGGTCCGTCAATCAGCCGCACAAATGAAAAGGAGCGATCTTCACTGCGCGGTACGCGGATGAACGGCACGCCATGATAACGGGCGGCCTCGGCGTCCAACGGACTGTCCCCGATGAATACTGAGGATTTGGCGTCGATGTTCATCTCTGCCAAGGGCACATCCAGACGCTTGCGGGCACGGGAATCCGCTAATTGGTCGGCAGCGCGCGTATCATAGATCCCCGCAATCCGCGTCAGCAGGCCGGCTTGACGCAAGGCGTTGGCGATTGCCGCCTCGGGCGCATCACTGATCACCACAATGGGGATGCCTCGTTGGCTGGTGAAATGCACGATGAAACGTTCAATGCCGTTGCGTGCCACATACCCCTTGTCGGTCAGCTGCACCAGCGTCTCGAAGCAATCCATGAGGATCAGCCGCACGTGACCGCCGATAATGGTGTCCGAGCCGAAATCCATGTTAGTCCAGCGCCGCTTGTTCGCCGGTGCGGACGATCTCGACCACTTCAGCCGGCGTTGTCGATTCAAGCAGGTGATCCTCGACGTATTCGCTGTTTTCCAGCATTCCGGCGATGCGCGCCTGCATGCGCTGATGCACGCGCGGTTGACCAGCCGGCGTCAACAGCACGAATAGCAGGCGAGCGCGTTCAGAACTACCTTCGACCGGAATACCTAAACGCGAACGGACGATGAATAAGGCGGCTTTGGCGATGCCGGGCAAACGCGCATGCGGCAAAGCGATGCCTTTGCCGAGGTAGGTCCCAGCGAGGCGTTCACGTTCCATCACCGCCTTGATGATCAGGTCGCGTTCGAGAGGCAGCTCTTCGGCGGGCACCCGGGCAAACGCGGTGCGCAAAGCCTCAGCCAGATTGGGGGCGTCGATATCCAATACCACCCGTCCAGGCGTCAGGTGATCGATGAGCGTGATCGGCGTCTCGCTTTCAAATTCATCGCCGATGGTGCCGACAACTTCCTCGAGAATATCTTCGAGGGTGATGACCCCCGTCCATGTGCCGGTGGGATTCTGCACCAGGGCCATCTGCAAGCGCCGACGCTGCATCTCCGCGAGCACGCTTTCGAGGTTGTTCGACTCCGCCACCACCATCAACGGCCGGGCCAGCGTACGCAGGTCGATCGGGTCGCCCTGCTGCGCCCGGTAAAAATAACGCTGATAGAACAGGTCTTTGACATGGATGAAGCCAATCGGCTTTTCCGGATCCTGATCGACAAGTGGAAAGCGCGAAAATGGCCAGGTACCGAGGAATTCGAGGGTGTCCTTCCAATGCAGATCCGCCAACAGGTAACGCACCTGGCTGCGATGGCGCATGGCATCTTTGACGGTGAGTTCGCCGAACTCAAAAATATTTTCCATGAACAACAGACGGCGGAAACTCATCAGGCCGTGTTCTTGGCTCTGATCGAGCAGGATACGCAGCTCGTCTTCACTATGCGGAGTATCGACGGTATCTTTACGCAGACCCATCACCCGTAATAGGCCTTGGGCTGACGAGGTCAGCAGCCATAGCAACGGATACAGCGCATGATGGCACCACAGCATGGGCCTGGCGGTAAGCAGTGCGCAGCGTTCGGCGTAACGAAACGCCAACGATTTGGGCAGCAATTCACTGGCAACGATGACCAGGTAGGTGGCCATGAGAAAACCCAGGCCGTGGCCGATGGCTTTGATCATGGCCGTCTCACCGAACATCATCGCCAGGCTGTACTCGATCGGTCTGGTGATACCGCCTTCGATGATGATGCCGATTCCTAAAGTGGCCCCGGTAATCCCCACCTGCACCACTGACAGGTATTCATCCATCTTCGCCTGGATGCGCTGAATGATTTTTGCCCGGCTGTCGCCAGCATTTATCAGCTCTTCTACGCGGCTGCCGCGGACGCGCACCAGCGCAAACTCGGCGAGGACGAAGAAGAAATTGACCGCGAGGAGGAAGATCCCCAATGCCCACAGCAACGCATCGTTCACTTACAGCTCCATCACTCGCAAGGTGCCCTGCCAGGCAGCCTTCAACTCGCTGAGCTTGGCGGTGAACTCCGCACCGTGTCCGCGCACCTTCAGCACTGGTTCGGCAATCGTGTGTCCGATCAGCGCATGCGGGATGTCCTTGAGGAATGCATGCGCCTGAGCCAGCTTGGCGGCGGGAATGGTCAGCACGATGCGGCTCTGCGATTCGCTGAACAGCACCCGATCGAGGGTGGTGATGCCTTCGACCTTCACCTTACCGAGATCGAGGTCCATGCCGATGCCGCCAGCAAAGGCCATCTCGGCAAGGGTAACGCCCAGACCACCGTCGGAACAGTCGTGCGCCGCATTGGCAAAGCCGGCGTGGATGACGGCGGCGGTGGCATCAAGCATCGGCTTCGACAAAGCACGATCGACCTTCGGCACAATGCCGCCACTGACGCCCAGAAGGCCGAGATATTCACTGCCGGCCATCTCATTACGGGTAACGCCCACCACCACCACCAGGTCGCCAACGACCTTGGCATCCATGGTGATCGAGCGCTTGATGTCCGGAACTACCGTCAAAGCGGTGATCAGCAGGGTGTGCGGAATCTTGATGGTCTTGCCGCCGAAGGTGAACTCGTTCGACAGGCTGTCTTTGCCGCTGACAAACGGCGTGCCGTAATACATGGCGAAGTCGTAGCACGCATCGCAGGCCCGTACCAAGGCGCCGAAGACCGCCGGATCGGTGCATTTGGCCCAAGAGAAGTTGTCGAGGATGGCAACCTTGTCGATCGGCGCGCCGACGCACACCAGATTGCGCAAAGCTTCTTCGATGCCGGAAGCCGTCGCATGATAGGCATCGACGTCGCTGAAATTGGTGTTCAGTCCGCAGGCCACCGCAATACCGCGATCATTGCCGGGTATCGGTGCGACCACGGCGGCGTCCGACGGACCGTCATGCGCCACTCCAACCAACGGCTTGACGATCGAGCCGGCCTGAACTTCGTGATCATACTGGCGGATGACCCATTCCTTGCTGGCTACATTCGGCCTCGCCAATACCGAGCACAGGGTCTTCGCCAAGTCCTTCGGCGCGGTGTAGACCGCGTCGCGCTCGATGGGCGGGGTGAAGGTTGCCGAGCGCTTGAGGCGCGGCACGCCATCGTGCAGGAAATGCATGTCGAGATCAGCCATGCGCTCGCCATGCCAGAACAGTTCCAGACGCTTGCTACCGCTGATGTCGCCGATATCGAAGGCCTCGACGTTTTCCGAAGCAAAAATAGCCAATACTTCCGCGACATTCTCAGGGCGCACGGTCATCACCATGCGCTCTTGCGATTCGCTGATCCAGATCTCGGGATAGCTCAACCCGGCATACTTCAACAGCACGCGATCGAGGTGGATCTGCGCCCCGTGCTCGGCGGAAATCTCACCGCAGGCCGACGACAAGCCGCCGGCGCCGCAGTCGGTGGCGGCCGTGAACAGGCCCTTGGCGCTGCACTGCAGCAAGGTGTCCATGACGCGCTTTTCTTCGATGGCATTGCCGATCTGCACCGCGCCCGACGACACCACTTCCGACTTGTCGGTGAGCTCCGCCGAACTGAACGTGGCGCCATGGATGCCGTCGCGACCGGTGCGGCCGCCGGCAACGATCAAGTGATCGCCGATGAGCGCGGCTTTTTCGATGCGCTCCTTGGGAATCAGGCCGCCGGTGCCGCAGAACACCAGCGGGTTGCCGACATAGCGCGGATCGAAACGGATCGCGCCATTGACCGTCGGAATGCCCATGCGGTTGCCGTAGTCGCGCACGCCGTTGACCACGCCACGCATCAGGCGCCGCGGATGGATGGTGCCCGGGGGCAGCTCCTCAGCCTTGGCATCAAGATCGCCAAAGCAGAACACGTTGGTGTTGAAGATCGGCTTAGCGCCGAGGCCGGTGGCGATCACGTCACGGATGACGCCGCCCAAGCCGGTGTTGGCGCCGCCGTATGGCTCGATCGCCGACGGACGATTGTGGGTCTCGACCTTGATGCACACGCCGTTGGCATCGTCGAATTCGATGACGCCGGAGTTGTCTTTAAACACCGATAAGCACCACGGACGGTCGAGCTCTTTGGTCGCCCGGGCGATGGTCTGCTTGAGCAGGTTGTCGATGATACGCGTGCCGTGCTGATCGGTGTATTCGACCAGGCCTTTGAGGGTCTTGTGTACGCAATGCTCGGACCACGTCTGGGCCAAAGACTCGAGCTCGATATCGCTGGGAGCGCGGCCCTCCTTGCGGAAGTAGGCCTGGATCGTCTGCATTTCATCCAAGGTTAGGCTGAGGCAGCCGTCTTGCGACAGCTTCATCAGGCCGGCGGCGTCGAGGCCATCGATGGCGACTTCAGTGCGCTTTTGCACCAACTGACCACCCGGAGCTTTGAGGCGCACGGCCTCTCGCGGGTCGATGACGACTTCTTCGATGGCTTGATTGGCGAGGGCCTTCCACGCCAGGGTCTGGCACTCGGTGTCGGTGGCACCGACAATCTCAACGCGCGTTCCGACGCGCACCAGGGTCAAGGTCACGCCCAGGTCCTTAGCGCCCTTGATGACCGAGGCTTCGACGGGATCCATGACCCCAGTCTTGCGCTGGACCTCGATCACCCGCCGGCCAACCGACGTCGGCGGCACCAGCGCCGAACGCTCAGTGATGGGGTCGGCCAGCAGGCGCGCGACGCGGGCCAAGCCGGCCTCATCGAATTCACCCTGGATGAGGTAATAACGACTCTTGCGCAGGTCCTTCAGGTCAAGCCCGAGGAGTTTAGCTTCATGGACCAAATGCGGGTCGATGCTGCTCAGGGCGGGGAGGACGTCGATGCGGGCGGTCTTCATGGCGGGCCAGAGAGTATACCGATCATCAAATGGGCCAGTGTCGACCGCCGAGCCACAAATTGACAGTTGGCGGGCGGCTTTAGTTCTACACCATATGCCCTCTTAAGTCCTTTTCTTAACCCGTCTTTACGACCTAACAGCCACGACCATACCATGCCCGATCCGTTCAAAGCCTACGACATCCGCGGCCTTTATCCGCAGGAACTCAACGAAACGCTGGCCTACCACATCGGCAATGCCACGGCGCAGGTATTACAGCTGTGCGGCAAGCGTTATACCGTGGGCCGCGACATGCGCGTCTCCGGCCCAGCCTTGAAGCAGGCCTACATGCGCGGCTTGGTCGATGCGGGTGTGATCGTCATCGACGTCGGCATGGTTTCGACGCCGACGGTAACCTTCAGCATGCACCACCTCGACACCGCTGGCGGCGCCATGATCACCGCCAGCCACAACCCGGCCGGCTATGGTGGCGTCAAGATCACCGGCCCCGGCTTCAAGCCCATCGGTGGCGGCACTGGCATGGAAGAGATCGAGACCATCGCCCGTCTGGCACAGGTCGTCAAAGCTCCTGGCGGGCGCATCGAAGAGGCCTTCACCCTCGATGCCTATGCCACCTACTTGGCCAAGCTGTGGAACCCCAAGCGCCCGCTGAAAGTCGTCGTCGACGGCGGCAATGGCATTATCGGCACGCTGTTTCAGCATCTCGCCCCCAAACTGCCCAATCTGACCATCATCCCCCTCTATTTCGATCCTGATGGCCGTTTTCCTAACCACGAAGCGAATCCGTTGAAGAACGAGAACCTCGCCGACCTGGTGGCCAAGGTGAAAGCTGAGAAAGCCGACTTCGGTGCCGGCTTCGACGGTGATGGCGACCGCTGCGCGCTGGTCGACGAAACCGGCGGCATCATCACCTGCGATCTGACCACCGCCCTGTTGGCAAAATACTTTCTGGCCAAAGAGCCAGGGGCGACGGTCGCCTATGACCTGCGCTCGTCAAAAGTGGTGCCCGAGTTCATCGCCTCGCTGGGTGGCAAGCCAATCGAGACCCGCGTCGGCCACAGCTTCATCAAGCAGACCATGAAAGAGCACCACGCAATTTTTGCCGGTGAGCTGTCGGGGCACTATTATTTCCGCGATTTCTATGGCGCAGACTCGGGCCTCTTCGCCTTCCTGCTGTTGGGCAACATCATCAGCGAAAGCACTTCTTTAGCGGGCTTGATCAAGCCGTTGATGAAGTACTTCCATACCGGTGAGATCAATTTCAAGGTGGCCGATGCAGCCGCCGTTTTCGCCCGCGCCAGGGCACTCAGCGGCGGCAAAGTCGAAGAACTCGACGGCGTCACGGTGCGCTTTGCCGATTGGTGGTTTAACCTCCGCGCATCGAATACGGAGCCTGTGGTGCGATTGAACTTGGAAGCAGATAGCGCCGCACTACGCGATGCCAAATTGGCGGAGATTAAGAAGCTCATTAGCGGTTGACCGCATCACCTCTGTAACGACCGGTGGCGTGGTCCGCCACCGGTCATTACACGCGATGTTCAACACGTCGCCAAGTTCCGGGGCCGCAGCCCTTCACCGCCGTAAAGGCTTTGGTGAAGCGGCTACGATCACTGAAGCCACAGCGTTCTGCAATTAATTCGATCGGTTCGTCGGTGCAGCGCAGCATGTCTGCGGCAACGGCGATCCGCCGTTGCCGCACCCAGCGCGCCGGCGAGGTACCGTAGAGCGAATGAAACCGCCGTACCAGCTCGGCACGACTGCAGCCCGCTGCTGCCGCCAGATCTGACACCTGAAAGCTGCCGCTGAGGTTGCGCTCGATCCAGGCCATGACCTCTTCAAGACGAGTCTCGCCAGGGGCCACGAACATCGTGTCAGCCACCGATCCGATCTGGGTAAACACCGCAGCAATGGCCTGATAAGCGAGTGCGTAGCCATGAGCGGTCTGCAGGGCACTGACTCGTTCAGCTTTGGCCAGCTCGCATCCCAGCCGAAGCCATGCATCCGCTTGCAGGGAACCCGACCCGCCGATGTGAAAGATCCGCGGGCAGTGCTGGATTACCTGTTCGCGCGGCAGACTGGGCAATTCAAGCGATGCATTGAGATGACGCACGCGCCCACGGCAGCTTCCGCTCCACGACAACCACGCAGGAATGACGTACAAATGTCCGGCACGTAACGGTATCTCACGCTGACCCGCTAACTGCGCTGTCATGCCCTCGTCGAGGTTTACATAAATACGCCAATAGGAAACTTTGTAATCGGCGCAGCCCCAGGCCTTATCAACCGTCGTGCCGCCGATATGGAGCAGGCGCAGGCGTAGGTAATCCGTGACTGCCACCGTCGAGCCGCCGCCAAAGAGCGGAAACGACACATCGGGATGCAGCTCTGCCATGGCAACCTCTTCTTGGGGACGCTAACCTAAACCGTAGCCTTAAGAACCCAATTAAATAGGAGCGTGTCGAAGTCATCCAACAAAGATCACTGCGTATGTCACCGGATAAATCGCATGATGAAGGAGTGTGCCGTAATGCAGCGCACGACCGAGTCAGACGTGCTCGCCTATCTTCGGCAGGTTCCTAGATCGCTGCTAATCCATTTTCGGCGTTAAAGAATACTATACCTATGCGTACTAAAACCTCTTTGTGGCTCACCGCTTTTACGCTCATCGAACTATTGGTCGTCATTTCCATAATCGCTATCCTAGCGGCCATGCTGTTGCCATCTGTCTCCATGGTTCGCGAAGCAGCTCGGACGACCTCATGCCTCAATAATGTACGGCAGATGGGGCTCGCCTCGGCGCAATATGCGCAAGATAATGATGGTTGGATTGTTCCAAATTTCATTGAAAACTCGCCGTATAATATCGCCCGGTATTGGTCGGGTCAGCTCATGATGACGATGGAAAACCGTTCAGTGAACGCCGGTGATTCCTCGATGGGTATCTTCCGCTGCCCGAAAAGCACCACGCGGACGTGGGACAACACCAACCCGAGCACCTATGGAAAAAATGTCTACAGTGGATTAAGTGATTCGGATGCCACCAACTGGGGACATCGGCCCATCCACGAAACCCAAGTCAAACGCCCTTCCGAATCCTTTCTCATTTCTGATTCCGTACCTCTAGATCCCGTCGGGCATTGGCGAGACCTTGATCCATCTTCAGGTTTACCCGGTTGGGGCATTGATTTCCGCCATCGCAAGCGTGCGCCATTCGTCTATTTCGACGGCCATGGAGACACCAAGACTCAGGTCCAGGCGATCCCGGTGGTGACGAATTGGACGACCTTCAACGACAAGCTGTGGCGCTGCGACATTCCCTGACACCTCTTCTTCCCGTGCCTTTAAGGAATCATTATGCTCGTTATTTTGCGTCATGCCTTTCTGCTGACGATAGCTACTGCGACCTGGACTACCTGTTGGTCAGCTGAACCCGCACATGCCGCAATCGCCACGCTTCCAGCGGGAACACCGGTGTCAGCGATCACCATCACTGCGGAGGCCGGCAACCAACAAACTTTTGCTGGCTTCGGCACGAGCCTCGGCAATTGGGGCAAGGGATATCAAAAGCTCTCCTCCGCTAACCGGGAGCATCTATCGCAGGCATTATGGGGAGACCTTAATTTCAAGATCCTCCGCCTGTGGGTCAACACCTTTGAATATGCCCCCACCGCGGGTGAACACCGTCTCACTGAATTCCGTGAACGTTATATTGATTCTGGAGTGCTGGCGGACGCACGGCGTCATGGCGTCACCACCCTGCTGCTGGCTCCTGAAGGTATGCCGGTGTACCTCAGTCGCGAAACCGAACGGGGTCGAGCTTTGCGTGACGATGCAGCGGCTACAGCCTATGCAGACCTGGTCGTCGATTTTATCGTTCGACTGCGGGATGAAACAGGAGTGGTGCTCAGTGCAACTGGCATCCAGAACGAGCCCAATGACAAAGAATTTTTTTCCCAAGAACAACTCGGGGTGATTATTCTGCGTATGCGCAAAGGGTTGGATGCCGCAACACTCACCAGTGTGAAGATCATCGGTCCCGAAACTTCTAGCGCTGATCAAGTTCTTTACGATTCACTGACCTATTTCCAACGCGATCCAGCCACCTGGGCAGCGTTGTCGGGAGTCGCTTCGCACACCTACAACATGGGCGCCACCGAGCAGGCACAGAAGCTCGCGCAGGGAAAAGATTACTGGATGTCAGAGACCAGCGATAATGGCCCAGAAGTACCCGGCGATGCCAAACGAGCGGCGACTCTCGCGTCCCGTTTCCTCAGTGATGTTAACCATGGGGTTACCCACTGGATCCACTTCTTGGGCTTTGAAAACGACGATCCGCACGATAATGCGACCCGCATCTTCAGCTTGAATCTGGATGGCTTGGGCTGGACGACCTTTCTCAAATTCCAATATTACCGTCAGCTTTCCGCCGCCTTTCCACCGGGCGTGGTATTCCGCCATTGCACGAGCTCGCTCGATGGCGACATGACCTGGACCTATGGCAAGAAGCCGCGTCTCAATGCCACCTGCGCGCGTCATCCCGATGGCGGCTGGAGCATCGGACTCAGTAATTACACCTCGACTGCCTTTCGCGAGGAAGGCAACACCGGTACCTGGGATATCGATCAGGAAGGTCGCCCGGCGATTTCGCCGATGGTTACGGTGCAGATCAGGGAAATGTCCGGACTGCCAGACCAGCTCATGAATATCTCGCGCTGCGGGCCGGGTGGCACCGAGCCAGTGACGACATCGGTCATGATGCACAACGGTGCGGTAGCCGTGGTCGTAGCGCCATTTGAAGTGGTGACGTTGCGCAGTTCCCCGTGAGCTCACCGTTGGAAAAAATCTCGGATACAGCACCCTCGACCAGTGGGGGCATCTGCGTAAACGACCCCTGCACTGGCTATTTTAGCGTCGCTATGGCTGGACAAGAATCTCTGCGGATAGCGCGCATACGTGGTTAATGCCCGATGATAGCCTCGGCACTGGCGATCCACGGTTGTGGCCCGCCAGCAACATAGCCGGTTTGGCCGAGCTTCTTGCCTGAGGCGTCGATAAACAAAATAGTCGGAAACTGATCGACGACAAACGTGGTTGCCAGCTGTTCATTTTGCTGTTTGAGCGCAGCTGGCAAAGGCGTGTCGTTGGGGAAATCGACTTCCAGCAGAACCACATGCTCGCTCGCCCAGGCAACGAACGCAGGAGTGCTGAAGACTTCGCGCTTCAAGGCAATACACGTCCCGCACCAATCGCTGCCGGTGAAATCCGCCAGGATGGGCTTTTTCTCAGCAGTTGCACGGGTCAACGCTTGCTGGTAGTCGTTTAACCATACGGCTGAGGCAGCGGCCGTGGCTGGCGCTCCATTCGCTGTCGAGATAGCCGGTGCAGCAGCCGATGGCGCACATCCTTCCAAACAACAGGCTGCGACGGCGATGGTCGGCAAGGTAAGAAGAGTGAGGACGAACACACGCATGACTGACTCCTCGATCACCTTGGTGATCAGCTTTTTTACCCGCGTTCAAACTCCCAGCGGCACTCACCACAGACCCAGTCGATGCACGACCAGGCATTCCTATCATCGACCACCGCTTCGCCGATGGTCGAGCCGATGGTCGAACCACCGGGAATATCGCGCAGCGGAGCTTCGCCACGACACAGGGTGATGCGTCGGGCATCACAGCCGCCGGTATAAGCACGCACCCAGGTTCTCCAGTCAGTACGGTGGAGGGCGGCAAAACGTTTGGCCAAAGCTGGCAGGGTCGGATCAACAGGAATCCAGATGCCACCGGCGGCTTCGACTTCGAGCCAAAAATGTGGATTGGCCAAAGCGGTGTGGGCAATGACCCCTGAACATAGACGCCATGGACGACCGATGTCAGTCAGCCGTTGACCGACGGCAAAAGTCAGATCCAGGCAACTGCCCGAGGTCCGGCCGTGGTAGTCGTCATTGGGGCGATGATGGCGATAGCCATAGGTGAAGCCCTCGATGACTTCTTCGACCAAAGGTACCAAGTCAAACGCCGCCCGCCGCTCCGGGCGAATCTTCACGGTCGCGCAGGCATCGGCTTCGGCGCTGTAAACCTTCACATGCGTCTTGGTGACCGCCTGCGGCACCGACCATTCTTCATTGGCCGCGTCTTGGATGCGCGGGATCCACCAGCGGATCGAGGCCGGCTCATGCGGCAAGAACAAGCGGTGCGAACGCGTCACGTGGCGCGTCGCGGCGCGGTCTTCACCAGCGACAAAGGGTGCAAACCAACCGAGGAAACGTTGCCAACGAGCGCGTAGAATCGGCGCCTCATCCAGCCGATCCGACAGCCAGTTGACCGCCGCAAAGGCATCGATGCCGTCGGCAGCCGTCGGCAGGCCGGCGCTTACCCAAGCGTCGACGCGGGCAGGGTCGACGCCGAGCCACGCCGCCAGTTCACTGGCCGGACGCGCCGGATGGGGATGCTCAGCGCCAGGCAGCAGCATCAGCGCCCTTCTGCAGGGCCATCAACCCGGGTATAGGTGTCCGTCGACAGGCCGACATCTTCGGTGTCTTCATCATCATCTTCGTCGATTGATTTGCCCTGGCGCAGACGCGATATCGCCCGCACCAATGCCGCGAGCACACCAAACAGCACATAACTGGTGGTCGCTACCACCAAAGTGATCACCGGTGCCCACACCAGGAACACCGCTACCATCAGCAACAGGATCATCTTGCCGAAGCCAATGCGGCCAAAGAGTGAATTGCCGATGTGCGGAAAGCGGATGGTGCTAACCATCAACAGGGCACTCGCCGTCATAACCATCAGGATGATCCAACGGAAGGCATCGATGTGCAGCAAGCCGGAGTAATCCTTCAGGCTCGCCGGACTTGCCAACCATGCTGGCAACCACTCGGGCTGGCGCTGATGCAGCAGAATCCACGCACACACCAAGCCCGCTGCACCCGGAGATGGTACCCCACGGAAATGCGGTGATTTATCAGATTTCTCATCACTTGGAGCGGACGCCTCGACATTGTAGCGCGCCAAGCGGATTGCCGCCAATACTGGGTATAAAACCGTCAGGAACCACAGGATGCGAATGCCGTCATCGAATACGCCAGGCTGACCGAGCACTAAGCGGTGCACGAGGATAGCTGGCGCCACGCCGAATGAGACCACGTCGCTGAGGGAATCCAGCTCGGCGCCGAATGGGCCGTCCTGCTTGGTCATGCGCGCGACCTTGCCGTCGAACATGTCGCAAACCATAGCGACGAAGATCATGATCGCGCCGACGAACAACTGGTCATGCGCCGCGCATAAAACCGCCGTGATTCCTGATGCCAGGTTACCCGCGGTCAGCAGGGTCGGCGCCACCGGCAGCGTCTTCAAACGCCGCATCCGCGCCCGCACCGAGGTCAGGCGGTCGCTCATGGAGCATTTCCTTTAAGTTCTATCAGTACCGTCTCGCCACACTTGACGCGATCCCCCTTTTTGACCTTCACCACGTGGGCGGTATCAGCAGGAATCCACAGCTCGGTACGTGAGCCGAACTTGATCATCCCGTACAACTCGCCACGGCTCAACGTATCGCCCACCCCATGGGTGCTGATGATGCGCCGGGCGATGAGTCCGGACAACTGACGCACCAGCAACTTGAGACCCGACGCCACCGCTGGACTGGCGATGATTCCGAGGCTGTTGGCTTCATTTTCATGGGTGCAGTCGGGGTGCCGCACATCAAGGAACTTACCTGGCTTGTAGGCAGCGTAGACGATCTCGCCATCGACCGGCGAACGGTTGACGTGGACATCGAATACCGACAGAAAAATACCGATGCGCAGCGCCCGGCCCTTGATGAAGTCAGGTTCATCAAGTTCGGTAATATCCCACACCAGGCCGTCGGCGGGGGCGGTCAGGCAACGCGCATCGCCTTGTGGCGTACGCGCCGGATTGCGGAAGAAAGCCAGGGTGAAGCACCAGAAGAAGGCCGCCACGGCGTAGCCGACCCAGCGCACCGGGCCTTCGGGCAGCAGCCATAGGGCCCAGGCAAAGAACAACGTGGCGGAGATCAGGGTGGGGATGCCCCAGCGAGCAAAAGTCACGATGCGACTCCGGTCATTGGCACATGCAGCGGCAACAGGTGCAGTTTATGCAAGGTCATCAAGAACGCGCATAGCAGAGCTGCGGCGACGATGCTCGAACGCCACAAAGCGCCGACGATCCGATACCACGCCATCAACCAGGCGACGATCAGGGCGATCAAGAGCCGTCCGAGAATATCTGGATCGCTGAAGAAAAAGGCGGCAATGATGATGCCGCAGTACCCCAAGAGGCGGTACATCCGGCCGAAGTGAGGTTCACGGGCATAAAGGCTACCCATGTCCATGTGTGGGGCATCTTGATAACGCATGGGGAAACAGTGTGGACGCGGCAGCCGTCCCGCAACCGACCGCCAGACGCTACGACTTAATCGCGACGCAGCCGCGCCCAGTGTTCGTCGGTCTCGCCGAGTTGCACTTCATACAATTCCATGCCCTGTTCGCTCAGCGGACCGTCAATGGCACCCCAAATACGCGTAGTGAGGTTTTCCATGGTCGTGGTCACCCCCTGGAACAACGGCAGATCATTGAGGTATTGATGATCGCATGGCTTCACCACCAAGCGATCGACCAGGGCCAGCAGATCCATGACATTGCAGAAGAAACCGGTGTGCTCATCGACGGTACCACGTACCGTCACTTCCAGCTTATAGTTATGGCCATGCATGTTTTGGCAGATGCCAAACGCACATGAATTGCCCTGCGCATCAAGGCCGACGGCGTGCAGGCGATGACTCGATGAAAATCCAAAACGGCGGGTGAGGTACATCATGGAAGGCTCTTTATCATCAGGCGTTGAAGCGGTGCTGAACGAATCGTCATGGCGATCGCGATCGCCAAAAGCGTGAAACCTGCCGCCAGCCAGCCAACTCGCGGATAGTTCACGATGCTGCCATCAGGCGCCTTGGTCACAAGCCGTCCGGCAATTTGTGCCGCCATACCCATGGCCAACGATTGGATGGCTGAGTGGAATCCCATGAAGCTGCCACGCAAGCGCGGCTCAACGCCATTGGCGATAAGGGCCATCGCTGGCACAAAACGCCCTGAGATCAAGACGATGAAACCCGTGGTGACGACCAAGGTCAGGGTCATGCCCACGGGGGGCAGATTGGTGATCCCCAGCAATGGCACCACCGACAAAAGCGCTACGCCAGCAAAGATCCAGCGCGCGCCAAAATGGTCCGCTAGGCGCCCGATCACTGGCGAGGTCACCACCGAAGCGATGCCCCCGGCGAGGTAAACATATTGCAGCTGATCATTACTGAACCCCAGGTTGCCCACCAAGTACGGGCTGATGAAAGGGATCACCGTAAAACCAGCCAACACCAACGACACCGACAAGGCGAAAGCCCGCCAATGGGTGGGGACGCGGAATACCGCGGCAAAAGTCTGCCAGGGTGTAACTCGGATGGCATGGATATGGCCAACCATGGTGGGAAAGGCAATTATCGCCCATACCGCCACCGCTAGCCCGGCACTGCCCAACCACCAGAACGGGGCATGCCACCCCTGATGTACGGCCAAGGTCATGCCGATGGGGATGCCGATAATCGAAGCGATCGAAAAGGAGGCCATGATCACCCCCAAGGCGCGTCCGCGTCGTTCGGGAGGAATCGCATCGGGCACGATTGCCATGGTCAGAGTGCCCAAGGCCCCGCCAAAGAAACCGGCAGCGGCGCGCACCAACATCATTGATGACCACGTCGGCGCCCAACCACAGGCCATGGTGGCCAGCGAAAACAGCACCAGGAGCGGCAGTAGGAAAGCCCGCCGATCTCCGCGATCAATGATAAAACCGGCCAGCACGCCACTGATCGCCGCGGCGAAGGTATATGATGATACCAACCACGAAAATTCGACCGTGCCGATACCCAGGTCATGCATCAGCAACGGTCCCAACGGCATCATCATGACGAAGTCGACCATGTGCACGAACTGAACCGTGGTCAAAAAAGCAATCAGGTGCCGTTCGCGCATGTGCGCATCAGGGGTGCCCCCATCCACACACAAGCCTCATCTGAAAACGCTTAAAAGAGGCCTAAAAAAGATAGGCATCGAGTAGATCCAAACACCGATGCCGACGCATAGCTACCTTAGACTTAGCTACCTTAGGCGCGGATAACCTTGGCTACGAGCATGTCATCTCTGACATGCTCCAGGGTCTTCGGCACAGCGAGACTACACAGCTATCGTCGTTTTTTTAATCGCTGACTCGAGTGGGCAGAATTCACGCAAGCGCTGAGGCTCGCACAGTAACAATTGCACGAAGAAATCAGCACCTTCATTGGCCAGGCGTTCGGGGCCGACATCGGCACGGAAAGTCGTCTGCCACATGAAGCCATCGACGCAGGCGGTAAAACATCGGCTCACAAATTTCGCATCCCCAAGCTCACGGAAAAACCCGAGCCGTTCGCCAGCAACAATCACCTGCATGAGGGTATTTTCGCGTTGTCGGTAGACCTTTTGCAAGCGTTCACGTGCCTGGGCGAGAATAGCCGGTTGGTCTTGGGCGATCGCCCACAAATCGAAAAAAAGCCGTGAATAGGACAGGCTATGCACGGGCGACAAAGTAAGTATCCCGCGCATCAAGCGGTGCGTGGTGGGTACGGGATTGACCAAGTCGATCTGCTGAGTTAATGCGACTTCTGACTGCTCACTGACCTGGCAACTCCACAAGCAGGCTTCGAGAAGCAGCGAAGCTTTATCATTGAAATATTCGTAAACGGTTCCTTTGCCGATTTCTGCCAAACGCGCAATATCGCTGATGCGCGTGTTGGCAAATCCTGTGACAGCAAATCGATCGGCGGCGGCGGCGATGATCGCATCACGCTTTGGTTGGGGTGCTCTTAGCATTGCCGCATGCTCGTCATACTACGATAATAGCGCAAGTACTTATTGCGCCATGGCCACCATTTAATCGGGTAGGAGGGGCCGTTACCGGCCCCGTCCTCCCACACCACCGTACGTACGGTTCCGTATACGGCGGTTCAGGGCGAGCACGCCAGTCGTCGA
>JAYVTR010000146.1:0-9197 GCA_043788625.1 Planctomycetota bacterium | reverse complement strand
TCCTCCCGCATGATTTGGCGAATAAGATCGTCACGCCATGCGTTGACGTACCCTTCACCGACTTGATACAGCCAGCGTTGCGCGTCCTGCGGATAACCGGCGGTGGGTTTCAGCCACGGCATACGCTCGCACCAATAATTATTGAGCAGCCGCATATGCAGTTCACGCGCATATTTGGCGACGCAGCTGGCGATGGCAGTCAGTGGGCTGATGCTTTCGCCACCAACATAAAAGCCGACGATATGACCGCTGTGCGCTGCGTCCGGCAAGTGATAGCGACTGACGGCTGCGGTTTCTTCCTCGATCATCACCATGGTCGCGGGAAAGACGTTTTGCAGTACCTCACGATAGAATTTACGACCGCCCAAACGATCAACGACCGTCTGTTGCGGTTGCGTGGCAATATGCGCGCGGGCCAAGAGCTGGCCGATGCGCGACCATTCCAAATCAGCTTTATTGCCCGTACGGGCGAGGAGATAGGCATTGTAAGCGCGCGGTTGTACCAAGGCCCCGGTAAGTCCGCGCGGCGTGAGCTCAGGTATGGTCCAGGAAGTGAGATTGGTAGCGGCCACCGGCAGCTGCATGGCGGCAGCGCTCTCCATCCACGGGGTGCCGAGATGAAAAACCGGTTCTTCACCGAAGACGGCAAATACATCTGCCGCGGTATCGGGCATGAAGCCGGTGAGCCAGGCGATCGCTGGTAAAGCCACTGCTTCGAGGGGGGCGAGATCTTTGGGATCATGCAGCAATTTGCTGTCACGTACGCCTGTCTCGGCAAAAGCCCGACCTAGGTCAACGTTTTGATCGCCTTCGACCACTGCACAGCCAATTGCCAGGGGGCCCAGGGTTGGACCATAGCCCGCTTCATCGATTCCCGCATAGCGCATGTCTGAGATGGTCGCTTGGCGTGGCGTACCGCAAGCCGACGCTGTGCGGGTGCGCTTGGCCTTCTATTTCATTCTCGTGTTGCTGGCAGCGGTGCTTGACCATGCCTGTTTGTCGGCGTGGTGGTTTGCTCCCGATCTGTCCTTGGCCTTGGCCGCTTGGGCGATGGTCGATGGCACCGAAGACGGCGTCGTCGGCCGCGCCTGTCTCGCCGGCATCGCTCGTGACCTGGCGGATCCACTCGGTAGTGGTTTTCATACCTTAACACTTACCCTGCTAGGCGTAGCGTTTTTACCACTGCGGCGTTTCTTATTCCGCACCCGTGCAGCTGCCTGGATGGTGTGGGCCGCTAGCTGCTTCGTGCTCGTGCGCCTCAGCGATGGCATGTTGACGGGCTTCGGTGATTTCAGCTTACGCCGATTGATCATCGGCGCCGTCACCACCGCTGTGGCAGCCGTGGTCTGTGGCTGGTTGTTTGGCGGCTTGCCAAAAATCATACGCCCCGTCGGTGCCGGCGGAGCCTGATTCAGTTACCGCCGATCAACCGGAATCGCCACACCGACCTGGTTGAGCACTTCCGTGGCGTAGCCACCGCTGGCTAACGAGAACTCGACCCAGGTGATGCCGCCTTCGACTTTATCAGTGGAAGGCAGGACTGTCGGTGGCAAGCGGAACGGCATCAGCAATGGACGCCGTTCGCCCGGAGCCTCGAGTTTGCCACCTTTGGCGAACCACGACCACTTCATCTCGGTCGATGCGGCCCATGCCTGCTCTTCGGCGAGGACCTTGTCCGATGGGGCGAGACGATTCATACCTGGCAGAGGGCCAGTGGTGAAAGCATCGTGCACGCCTGGTGCAGCCCGGGCATTGGTCGACACAAGCTCTTCGGCAGTCACCGGGAAGGCGGCGCCGAAGGAAGTGCAGCCAATATCACCGACGCGGAAGCGGTGCAGCATACCGGCTGCCTGACGACCATCCAAGACGGCGTTGAATACCGCCGACTGAGCGGCTGAGACGATCAGTTTGTGCAACTGGTCGCCGGCAGCCCGCACCGCACTCGCGGCATTGGCGCCCTTGCGCAATGCACCCAAGACGCGGCCTTCGGGGCCGGTGCGGAAACCGGCCGGCAGCTCTTGGTCCCATTGCCAGACGCCATGCGGATCGACCAGCCAAGCTACTGCCGTCTGGTAATCCTGTACCGCCAACGCCCGCGCCACGTGCAGATTCGCGCCACCGATGCCGAAGCGCTGGATGCCGAAACGGTTGCAGATGCCCTGATGAGCCAAGGCGGTGAGCGCCGCCTGCAATGCCGCAGGATCGGCGATGTTGCCCAGCCCCAGGCGAAAACGATTGCCGGCCAGGTGGCCGAGGCGAATTTTATTAGCGTGCTTGGTGACGGTCAGCACCTGCACGCGACCGCCGGTGGGCAGGGCCTCGGTGAGGTTGGCGAGCTTGGCTTCGTCGCCGAAATGGATGCTGAACCATTGGCGGGTGATGGCATGACGATCTTTGCGCCCGGCATAACCGATATCGACGCTGCGCTTGCCGTTTATTTTCGCCAAGGCGTCGGCGATGACGTCGGTGGTGAAGCCTTCTTTTTCGATCTCGACGTATAAGTGCTCGCCAGCGCCAGAGGCAGCGTACTGCGGCTCTTCGATAACGTGGAAATGCGCGGCTCCGGGAAGCAGCGTAGCGCCATTAATGGGTAAAGTTACGGTCGAGTTCATGGCGGTCTCGCTGGCGGTCGAGGACGCCGTGCAGGTTGTAAATGGGTTTGAATAGGGGAAACAACACGCTGTCGAGCCGCCCGGAAGGGGGATACTGAAAGCCCGTCGACGAGTGCTCGCGCAGCGTATATGCCAAGGCATAGGACAGTGCGTAAACGCAGGCTAACAGCACCAAGATGATCAGGATGCGCGTCATGGGTCAGCCGCAAGTGAGCACCGCGAAACGTTGGGCATCGGCTTGTGCCTGCTCGGTGCAGGCACGGTGGTAGGTGCAGCGGATCTGTTTAGCCCATGGCCCGACTTTGCCATCATGGACATGGCGGCCGTCAACCCGCACCACCGGCAGCAATTCGCGCACGGCGCTGGTGATCCACACTTCATCGGCGGTATATAAATCGTCGCGCGTCAGACGACATTCATACCAGGTCAAGCCGGCCTCCTCGGCCAGCGGACGCAAGCCGGCCTTGGTGATGCCTGCCAGGCAATCGGCGATCGGCGTCATTAAACGTTTGCCTTGGATGACCAGGACATTGCTGGTGACACCTTCGGTGACATAGCCGGCGGCATCGACGTAAAGCGCTTCATGCGCGCCTTGCGCCTCGGCCTGCTGCAGACCGCGTTTACCACTTAGGTAGTTAGTGGTCTTGAGGGTGGGCAGGTGACGCGTCGCGTCGAAAGTAATGGTGGCCACACCCTCGTCATACCAGGCTTGCGGTGGTGCATGCAGATCGCGTGCGATCATCACCCAGGTTGGTTTGCCGCCGCCGAAGACGCCACTGCTATGCTCGCCAGGGGTGATGATGAAATTAATGCGCAGGTCGGGATGCCCGGATTTGGCCAAGATCTCGGCCACGCAGCTGCGCACGTCGCCTTCACTGAAAAATGGCGCCAAGTCGAAGGCTTCGGCGCAGTCCCACAAACGGCGCAGGTGCTCGCTGACGGCGTGCGGATGACCGGCGTATGTGCGCAATGTTTCAAACGCGCCGACGCCACGCAGAAAACCCAGATCGAGGACGCTGACTGTGGCCTCGGCGGCCGGTACGACGTGACCGTTGACCGCAAAATAATCGGTCGGCATCAGGACACCAAGGTGCCGAAGAGGGTCAGGCTGGTCGAACGCTCGATGCGTATATCGACCAGGTCGCCGACGCGGCCGTCATTGCCGGCCCGCGGGAAGACGATGTTGAGATTGCCGATCGAGCGGCCACGCAGCATCTGCTCGTCGTTTTTACTCACCCCTTCAACCAGCACCTGCTGGCTGCTGCCGTGCAGGGCGGCGTAATCTTCGGCCTGATGCTTCATCTGCAGATCGAGCAACTGATTGCAGCGGGCGCGTTTGACTTCCGGATCGACGTCATCCGGCAAGTTGGCAGAAGGCGTCCCCGGACGCTCCGAATACATGAACACGTAGGAGCCACCAAAACGCACCTGCTCCATGAGGCTCAGCGTATCTTGGAAATCAGCGTCGGTTTCGCGAGGGAAGCCGACGATGAAGTCGGATAAGAGCTCGACCTTCGGCATGCGAATACGTGCCCGCTCCACGAAACGCAGGTACTCGTCGCGGGTATAGCGGCGGCCCATGAGGCGCAGGATGCGATCGCTGCCGCATTGAGCCGGCACATGCAGGTGCTTGGCGACGCGCGGTAATTCGGCCACCGCGTCGAGCAGCTCGTCGGTGATGTCCTTGGGATGGCTGGTAACGAAACGCAGGCGTTTGAGGCCGGGAATCTCGTGCAGCTGGCGCAGCAGGCGCGCCAGGTTGCTGCCGTCACCGAGGGTCTTGCCATAGGCGTCGACGGTCTGGCCGAGCAGGGTCACCTGTACATGGCCCTGATCGACCAGCAGCTTTACCTCGTCGACGATCTGCTGCGCAGGTCGTGATTTTTCTTTGCCGCGGGTAAAAGGCACCACGCAATAGGTGCAGTTATAGTTGCAGCCGCGCATGATCGTGACGTAGGCATTGACCCCATCGGCGCGTTTGGCTGACCACAGCTGATCTTCAAAATCACCGAAATCAGTTGCCACCAGGCGGCCACGTGCGGCAACTTGATCAAGCAATTGCGGCATGTGTACGAACTGGTCGGTACCCACCACCAAGTCCACCTGTGGATACTTCTCGATCAGACCGTTCTTTTCGCGCTGCGCCATGCAGCCCATAATGCCCACCGTGAGGTTGCCCCCGGCTTTGCGACGGCGCTCTTTGAGGTTCTTCATATCGCCCAAGCGACCACGGATTTTCGCTTCGGCATTGTCGCGTACTGAGCAGGTGTTGTAGAGCACGAGGTCGGCGTCTTCGGGTGATTCCACCGTGCTCCAGCCGGTCTCGGAGAGGCGTGCGAGAACAACCTCGGTATCCGCCGTATTCATCTGGCAGCCAAAGGTCTCGATATAGACGCTCTTGCCAGTGGTCGATGCGAGAGTCATCACTGGAGTTGCTGCGATAGTCACCATGGGCGAATAGGGTAGTCATGGCGGCCTGCGGGCAATCGACCCTTCCGCCTTTGCGCGGGGTGGATACGACCGAGTAACGACATGCCCAAATCAGTGACGCCAAAGACCGTTCGTACAAAACCTGTTACCGCAAAGAAATTGCCCGCCCATAAAGCAGGGGTTGAAACACCCTTGGCTGCCGCGGTTGTGACGGTAATTCCAAGCCTGATTCCACCAGCAGTTTTGCCCACAGTGGTCGCGCAACCTGCGGTGCCGGTTACGGACATCTTGCGCGTCCTGCATGTCGCAAGTGAGATGCACCCGCTGATCAAAACCGGTGGTTTAGCCGATGTGCTTGGCGCTTTGCCTGAGGCGCTCGCTCGCCGCGGCATGGATGTGCGCGTTGCTATTCCTGGATATCGCAAGGCGATTGCGGCGGCGCAGAAATATGGCCTGACGTGGAGCCCTACGCCCATGGCTATCGAGGTTGGCGGCATCGATCACCAAGTCGGCATCGGTACGGTGCGCATCGGTGGGGTCACCGTTTACTTACTTGCCTGTAATGAATGTTTCGATCGTGACGGTATCTATGGCCCAACCCCCAACAACGACTACGAAGATAATCCACGCCGCTTTGTACTTTTTTGCAAAGCCGCCTTGGCTTTACCTGGTACTCTCGGCTGGAAACCGCATGTGATGCATTGCCACGATTGGCAGACCGGCCTGATTCCGGCTCTGCTTGAGCGTGGTTTCACCAATGCATTACCGGCCACGCGGACGGTATTCTCGATCCACAACATCGCCTACCAAGGGGCGTTCTGGCACTTCGACATGAAGTTAACCGGCCTGGATTGGGCGCTATTCAATCCGCTGCAACTGGAGCACTATGGTAAGTTGAATTGCTTGAAGGGGGGCATCGTCTTCGCTGATCGGGTGACGACGGTCAGCCGTCGCTATGCGGAAGAAATTCAGACCGCCGAATTCGCCTTCGGTCTCGAATCTGTCATCCGCAGTCATGGCTACAAGCTCTCCGGAATTACCACCGGCATCGACGCGGAACAATGGGATCCGGCGACGGACAAACAGTTGGCTGCCAATTATCATGCCGCCGATTTGACCGGCAAGGCGGCATGCAAAGCCGCACTCAAACGCGAGGCCAATCTCGTCCCAGGGAATGCAGTTATCGCTTGTGTGGTTAGTCGTCTGGTCGAGCAAAAAGGTATCGATCTGGTCATCGACGCCATGGAGCCGTACATCCTTGCCGGTCGGCTGCAGCTCGTGGTTTTAGGTGCGGGTGATTATCACCTTGAGCAACGGCTCAATGCCTTACAAGCGCGCCATCCGGGGTGGGTCTATGCATGGTATGGTTATAATGAAAACCTTGCCCACCAGTACATCGCCGGCGCCGATGTGTTTTTAATGCCGAGTCGTACCGAGCCTTGCGGTTTGACGCAGATGTATGCCATGCGTTATGGTACCTTACCCATCGTGCGTTTTACCGGTGGCTTGGCTGACACGGTTTCCGATGTCGCGATTGGCTCAGGCACCGGCTTTACGTTTGGGCCGATCGACCTCGGACATTTTTCTAGCGTCATCGATCGTGCGCTCGGCCTGTACGAACATTTTCCAGCGCAGTGGCGCGAAGCGCAAATGCGTGCTATGCAGCACGACCTATCGTGGACCCATGTCGCGCAGGACTACGAGGCTTTATACCGCTCCATTTGCACCGCATAATTCAACTCCCGACGAGGGGGCTGATGTGGTAAAATTGTAGGGACCCTGGTCCGAGGACCAGAGTCTTTGTATTTATGAGTGTTAGCATCGCAGCCTAATGGCAGGTGATCACTTCGACGAATCTCAGGTTGAAAATTTATCAGCTCCAGCTTGCGCCTATTAACCCAGTTGCCGCCTAGCAAAAAACAACACTTGCACAGACAGCGATGATGACGGTTTACGGCGTCGCCGACCTAATCTGAAGAGTGAATTTCATCTCTGGCCGCTGATTCCTTACCCAGTCGTCAGCTAATCCGCAGTCGACAATTCACCGCCACGGAAGCTTAGATACCCATGGCACATGGTATATTAATGTCCGATAATGTATATTATGTAATTTAAAATAGTCCTCATCTAACTTAAATTAAGCGACTTACGACGTTTGTTGATAATATGTTCAAAACTCTTGCGACTTTATCGAGATTTCCTCGCCGCCTTGATCTGAGAAAAATGCCGACGGATCCGCTGCCCACGGTGCATCCGCCCGGGAAAAATCTTTAAATTAGCTTAGCGCAGATCAGCCCGGCAGGCCGAGAAAACGGTCGAGATGAGCTTTTTCCCACAACAGCAGTTCGTCAAAACGCGGATAACGCGCTTCCCATTCCTTGAAGCGTGGGCTGTGAGGATGCTCTCCGCGCACCGGATCACAGGCCTGGGCGTGATGACACAACTCATGGTAGAGGACGTAGGCAATAAACTCGCGGGCAACCCACGGCTGATCGAGCAGTCGATTGACGATAATTCGTGCCTGTGGGCGGGAATGATATGCAGCAAAACGGATATGGCGTCGGCGCGTCGGACGCAGACGTGGACCCCATAAAATCGGTGGCCGAGTCAGCTTTGGAAACCATTTGCCATGAATCTCAGCGTAAAGCGCTTCGAGGTCCACCGGCCTGCCCAGGGGTTCAAAATACGGGGCTGTCGTAAGATCGCCGCGACTTTTTTTTGCGAGAGAAATAAACACCGTATCAATAGCCAACTTGAGCGCCGCACCGGGTACGCGCCCACGGCCACGTATCCACGCGGGAAGTTCGGCTAGAGCTGCCGGATGATCAAGCAAACCCTGATGCAATGACAAGCGAATGCCCTCGGTGCGAGAGCCGCGCAAGCTTAGTAAAGTACGCTCATTATGATTGATGCGAATACTGCTGACCACCCCCTGTAACTGTTGAGTTAATTGATCGATTCGCGGGTCAAGCTCAATGCGAAAAGTGTGGCCGTGTGGGGTTTTTACGAGTGGCGCGGGTGACGGTTTGATCGGCGGCGTCCGCAAGCGAGGTTTGATTTTGGGCCACACGAATTTCATTGGAACAGCCTTGTGCCGATACGGATATCGGTCGCACCTTCCTCAATAGCGACTTGAAAATCTTGCGACATGCCCATCGATAATCTGGTGAGTGCATGTTTTTCTGCGAGCTCGCGTAGCCGAGAAAACGTCAGGCGCAGCTCGCTTTCGGCAGCACCCTCGGCGGCCATGGTCATGAGACCGACTGCTTCCAGCGTGGATGCTGCGCGCACCGCGTCGAGAAGACTTGCGAGAGCAGCTGGAGTGCATCCAGCCTTACTGGTTTGCCCCGACGTATTCACCTGTACGTAAATTGGGAAACGCCTGCCGTCACACGCCCGGGCAAGACGCGCGACATGATCAATGTCACATAAACTATGGAGTACGTCGCTCAGTGGTGCCCATTTGGCCAACTGCCGTCCTTGCACCCGACCGATGGCATGAAAGCGCAGTTGCATGCCCCCTGCCTGCGCCGCCTCCCACATCACGGCATGGTGTTCAAGACGGTTTTCTGCCACGTCGCATATGCCGGCTTCGACCAATGCGGTGAGCACGGCGGGATCTTGATTTTTGGTTACTGCAATCAGGCGCACGGTGTGTGGATCGCGTTGCACGCGCGCGCATGACGCGTCGATTTTGTCACGTACAGCCGCTACGGCGGCATGAATAACGGCAGAGGGCACTGCGGTGGGCATGTTATCAGTTTCAGGCGCCGCTTCCGTGTGCCAGCTGCATACGCATTCTGAGATCATGTTCCGTCATCTCATGTGCACGCTGTGTCTGTTGACGGTTGGAGTAGGTGCAGAAGAGATGCCGGCAGAGGCTGAACCCGTACCATCAACCATTGGTACAGCTACAGTTACGTGCGAATTAATCGGTCACGGACTCATTCCCACCGCTCGCGTAGTAATAACCAATACGAGTGCGACCCGCGTGCACGTGGCACGCTCTTGGACATATGAAGTCATTCCCCAGCCTGCACTTATAGACGCTACCCTGAAAGCTTCACTACCGGCAGTCACCGACGAACGCCATTATACCTTTAAAGATGCATCGTTCCTTCCCGAGCAACGGGTATGGCTGACCTTATCAGAGCG
>JAYVTR010000145.1:0-6519 GCA_043788625.1 Planctomycetota bacterium | reverse complement strand
AGATACTGCACGTGTCTGGCGAGCAGACAATGTCAGCGCCGCCTCGCGCCTTCGACGATGAAATGTGCTATCTTCTAGCGGTTCTTTGCCTTGTCATTCTCGGCCATCTCGAACTGTACGGCGGCGGCAGTGAGCGAGTTCGTCATGAACGGATTCCAGCAAAAAGGTGCGCGCAATTCACGCAGAACTCCCGTTCGCCTTGGCGTCGCTCTTCGCTTCCATCTTTGACTCCGCGTTTCCCATCAACAAGGCCGAAACCATCGCGAGGACCATTCCCGCAATTATGAGCGGGTGGGGGAATGACCAATATATCACCAGCGAAATAGTTACCGTAAGAACCGGCGACATCGCCGTGGTCATTGGAGCTATGATTATCGCCTTCCCGTATCGGAAAGCATACACCAGAAACAATGCCCCAAAAGCATTCAGGATCTGGACTGCAGCAGCCAAGAAAGGCCCATTCAGTCCATAGTTGATCGGACTATCGAAATCAGTCATCCACAACGCAGCTGGAACAAGCGCTAGCGAGCTGATCATCATATAAAAAAATATACTCTCCGATTTCATGCTTTTACTGGCGAATCGCATAAAGAATCCCTGGGCACCCCAGGCGACCATCGGAACAAGCGTCAGCACTAGCCACAGGTAACCAGATACCTCACCATTATTCGGAGTAACATAAGACAATAAGAGAATTGCAGGTATCGATAGCGCAATGCCGGCCCACCCAACTCGTCCGGTCGTTTCTTTCAAAATGAATACTGCCATCAGAATGGTGACGACAGGAGTCAGTGCCAAGATTGGAAACACTATGTAGGCCGGGGCTATCTTAAGGGTAAAAAACAGTACCAACTGCCCTATAGAGCCAAGGAGTCCTACCAGGCTTCCGTAAATTATGGAGTTTCGATCATAGTCTATTTTCCATTTGTTGATAACCAATGCGACAATGGCCGCTGGAATCATCGTCAATGCCCACACTACGTATCCCAACGTTGCCGGGAATCCGTTTTTCTCTGGGAGCTCTATCAACGCACCCCACACGCCCATAAAAATGACATGCACAACGACAAAGAGCATCCATGGCTTTGAATTATTCACTGATGACTCCCTTGAGGTACCTGTCCATCCAGTCAGCGATTCTCTTCAGCACATCTGCCCGGTTCCTCGGCTTCAGATCTGGGCACCAACCATGACCCTCGCCCACATACTGCACAAACTGGCAATCGACCCCGTTTTTCTTTAGGCCAACAAAGAACTCCTCCGCCTGCGACAGCGGAACCTCATTGTCTGATTCGCCATGCAGGAGAAGGGTTGGCGTAGAAACATTTTTCACACAACGGAGCGGTGAGCATTTCCAGAGTAGCGGGAAGTTGTCATAGGCACTCCCATTGAATTCCGATTCGATAAGAGAATGATACAATGAAGTTCCAGAGAAACTGACAAGATTTGAAATGCTACCGTCAGCTACTGCCGCCTTAAATCGGTGGGTCTGCGTTATGATCCAATTGGTCATATATCCGCCGTAACTCTGACCAGTCACCCCCAGTCGCGATGCATCTATCCATGAGTTCCGCTGAATTACGGCGTCCACTCCCGCCATTAGGTCCTGGTAGTCCCCGCCGCCCCAGTTCTGAACACAACCGCTGGAAAACCTTTGGCCGTAGCCGCTGCTACCCCGCGGGTTAATAAGTAGCACACCGCATCCCCGTGCTGCCAGGAGCTGCGTGCGCTCTTCAAACTCATATCCAAACATATTATGAGGACCACCGTGAATAATGAGTACCACTGGATGTTTTTCAGCAGCATGGAAATGGACTGGCCTTACAAGCCATCCCTGAATGGACAAACCGTCAAATCCATCAAACCAAAATGTCTCTGCGGTCGGCAGCAAGCAGCGTTCACGTAGCTCGGCTCCGCTATTCGTCATCTGAACTACCAAAGGCGTCGCTAAATCGACCTGAAAGATGTCGGCCGGGTGAGAGGTGTCTGTCTTTACGCAGACGATGCGATCTGGCTTCTTTGCCAGGGCATACTCGAGAACGTGACACTCTTCCCCGAATACATGACTTATGGATTCACTCTCAACGTGGACACGATAAATGGAGATCGCGCCCCGATCACCGGCTAGAAAATAAATTACTTGATCGGTCGAGTGCCAACAAATTTTCTCAATACGGCGATCTAGAGACTTCGATATACACCTCAGCCGGCAGCCCCTCGTGGACACTAGATACAGCTGCGCATCTTCCGCCACACTGTCATTGGTTCCGATCTGGCTTGTTGTCGCTAAAAATGCGATCGACTCTCCATCCGGAGACCATGCTGGTTGATGTGCAGTTCCAATGCGATGCGTGTAACGGGTAATCCCCCTGGCTTCTATGTTGACGCTCCACAAGTCGTGGAATTGGTTATTGTCCGGGTCTTCCGATCTATTGCTGATAAAGGCGATGCTTGATCCGTCCGGAGACCAACAAAGCGAATGCTCATTGTAGCTGCCGTCGGTTATCAACGATGGATTGCCACCTCTTGCCGGAATAATCCAGATATGCGATAATGCGTCGTCGGTAACAGCCGGCCTCCCGCCGCCCCCCTTGGTCTTGTACAATAAGCGATCGATTACCCTCACCGAGTCTGCCGAGTCTGCCGATGGCCGCGCACCAATGTACGCAATGGTCAAGCCATCCGGCGACCAGGAATAATTCTTCAGCGCGCTGTGTCCCATGAAATAATTCGACTCATAGATGGGGACCAGCATGGCATGCTGATTTGTCTTTAATGAAAACGAACAGAGATGACTTTCTCCGTTTCGCTTAGCCAAGTAAGCAACCTCATTGGAGACAGGAGACCAGAGCGGCGACGACCCCTCCCAGGTGTGCAGCTCGCGCCGGGAATCCATTTCCATCACCGTAATGTAACTTTTTTGCTCGTTCTCCTCCATGAGCTTTTCGAGCATTGAGTACACTAGGTATCGGTCATCCGGAGACGATGACGCGGAACTAGGCTGGACTACCCGTTGCAGATCCTCGATAGTAACTGGCCGTTTCATGCTATCTGCATCACCCCTCAGTGGCCGCACATCCGATAATCAGTGGCCGCACATCCGATAATGGTTGTCGCGGGAATATGGCGACAGGCGTCCAACTCGCAAGCATCCCGTTCATGGCTCGCGCCCCTTCCCACATCTCTCCGCCAAGATCTGACTCGTTACAGGGAATGCATCCCTCTCAGTGCCGTGGATAATGCATCTGAAGCGACCATTCACTCGCCTAGCGGGCGGCTGCTCGGTGAGCCGCCTAACCGCGCATCGGCGGCCAATGAATTCAGGAATACGCGATGAGCACTTGTAGACACGGAAAGCTCTCCAGGTGACTGGTCGGGCAGGCACTCTTAGCCACAAGACGTCATGTGATCTTCGCTTAGAGACCGCCGAGCTGGCCCCCACTGCAATGCCGTGAACTTAGCACAGTCCCCGTTCAGCCTTCCCTTTCCATGCGCCTTCGACTCCTTGGCAGCGCCTCTTGAACCTTCGATTAGGACGGCGTTTTCGGCGTCTCTTTCAATTTCTCGTGCGAGGATTTTCAGCACTTGTTCAAGCGCCATGGGCTTCGCCATCAGTCTGCAGATGATGGTCCAGGCCATGGCGATCAGTTGCGGTGTTGAGATCCGTTTCGCACGCGGGTTGTCCAGGTGAATTCCCTTGGCCGTGCCGGCGGCGCAGAGCAATCCTGCGAGGGCCATGATCATGCGGAAGATCTGG
The DNA here is from genome assembly GCA_043788625.1 of Planctomycetota bacterium. GTDB lineage: Bacteria > Planctomycetota > UBA11346 > UBA11346 > UBA11346 > CAIUVD01. The sequence goes on along the minus strand of JAYVTR010000145.1, from coordinate 2,762 downwards.
AGCGCGAGCAATTCGTTGATGAAGCCGTTTTGGTGGTGGCATGCGATTTGGTGGCGCCAAGCAGGCGCTTGTCTTCGCGAAACTGCGTTTCGATATCCCAGCGTCGGTGATAGGCGGCGATGATGCGTTCGGTTTTCCAGTATTTCCCAGTCAAATTGGTCAGCAGGAGCATGCGCTGCGGCGTCCGGTTGCAGTGTGGCCTGCCGCGACCAGCGCGGGTGGTCAAGATGGCGCGCAGGGTGACGGAAGCCCATTTCCCGTGATAATCACGCAGCTTTAGCGTGACGGGCGCGTCTTTCGCTGGACCGGTCGTGCGCGACGAAAGTTCCTTCCAGGCTGATTGTCCACCGCTCATGCGAACGATGAAGTCAATCTTCGTCTCCAGTAAAAAGCGATGATATCACGAGCCGGAATTCCACGATCCATCACCACCAAGATCGGACCCGTCTGCGCGAGTCGACGAATTATTTTACGCGTCGCCTGTCGCTCGCTGCCGTTGTGCTTCACGATCTCCTGATCCAACGTCACGCCCGATGCCACGCATCGGGCAATGACCACCAACGCCTGCGGTTGATGCGCCTTTCTGCCATCGCCCTGTTTAGGCAACCCCAACCAACGTGCCAAAATCGAACCACGACGAGCATTAATTCGCACTCCATCAATCGCCACCAACCGACGTCGATGGACCAACCATACGGGCCCCGCCGTGCGATTCAGTTCCAACAAACCAAGCTGAATCACCGACTCCAACATCGCCGGAGTCAGCTTCCGCAACGCCTTGCACAGAGCACCAACACTCGGGACCGCATCACCCGCCCACCCGCACGACCTCGTCAGATCCCGCACCAGCACCAACTTCGCCGACCTAACCCCAATCCGATTCATGCCCGACTGAATAATCGACAGCAACAACAACAACAACGACTGTCGCGGACCCATCATCCGCGCTCGCCGATACCGCATCGGAAGATGGAGAAGGATCCGCCGGACGATCGTCGTCACGGAGCGCTGTTGAAAATGGCTCATGAACGCCGAGATATTTTTTCTAAGCCGATGTCAATAAGTATTTTACAGAGCGAAATCTAGGCGCCTAAAGTTCATGGCATTGGCCCCCACTGGGCCAATGGCGATTGGATCAGCGGGCGGGATTCGACGCTGATCGACAATCTATCGGTGGTTCGTCTGCCCACTTTTCCCCGTAACGGACCCGACACCAACGGAGAGATAGGCCAGCCGGACGAACCATGAACAGGACGCCCTCCGGCTGGGCGTCGATCACCCATCTGCCTTACCGCGATACTGGCAGCGTCGCTTGTTGCACCAAACGCCGCACCTACCGATCCCATGGCGATGGCACTCAGCCCCAGAAACCTCACTTAGTCGAGGACGCATCTCATGCTTTCACTCTTGACGCTGATTCACAAACGTATGATGTGGACCCACTGCGCGTGTGCTCTCAGTCAATTCATTGCCATGCTTTTCCTTTCTCCGTTGATTGCCTTGGATGCGAACCAAGCAAATGCCCATGACCGCGCGTGGAAAGCTCAATGGGTCGCTCATTGCCGGTCCTTTTACACCACCACGGGCAAGACCTTGGGCTTCACGCTGCAAGCTGGAGATTCGATCACTCACGCCAATCCATGTGGCCAATGGCCGCGCTATGGTACTGGACGCACAGCTGCAGATCTCGCAATTGTCTCTTGGATCGGTGCTAGCTTATCGTTTAGCGGAACAACGACCGATAGCCTAAATTACCTAGACGCCTGCATTGATTAACGGGAGCATCCCATTGGACCATCCGTGAATGATGGCGAATATCAATGAACGATTCGCTGAGCACAATAGTTGGGCACTGGGCTAGCTGGATCGGATTGCCGGATGAAGCAGTGGCATCACTGATGGCGGCATCTGCCGAACTGCCCATCGAGCGATTGGAAACCTATCAAGCAGCGCTGTCCTCACGACAGCGATTACCTGAGGGCAGCGCGCCCATCAGCGCTGCCATCGCCGCCCTGATGGCCATTCCATCAATGCTGGAACGCCATCGACTACAGGGAATAACCGATGATATGAGTGTCGCCACTGCCGCCGACATTGCTCTGTGGATCAGTGATCATCATCGCCGACATGGTACATGGGGCCTATCCGAGGCTGATTGGATCCGGCACCATATCGCCGGGAAATTATTCCGGATCGGACGCCTGCAGTTTATGCTGGCAACCTGTGAGCTGCCACTGAGCGCCAACGATCCGCTCACGCCCGGCGACCCGATAATTGAGGTGCATATTCCAGCCGGAGAACCGTTGGATCCCAAGGACTGCGAATCGTCACTTGAAGCCGCTAGGCTTCACTTCGCCCAAGACTCATGGCATGGATTTACGTGCATATCATGGTTGCTTGCCCGCAACTTGTCGGAAGTCCTTCCACTCAATTCGAATATATTGTCATTCCAGAGACTGTTCAGGCCGTTGCCCTGCTCCATGGATGATCGACAAACCATCGAACGAGTGTTTGGCTGCTGGCCATTGAATATCAATGAAGCCCCGAGAAACACCGGTCTGCAGCGAGCAATTATTGATTTTTACGCTCGTGGCTTTCGACTCGATGGAGGCGCTGGCTTTATCCCTAGGTGTTCACTTCCACCATGATTTCCGTTTTTCCCGTGGGCATAAGTTGCACAAAGTAGACACACTACCTTTCTGCTTCATCTGCCCACACCCTCGTCTTGTCCGCGATGATCCGCTTGCCCTGGGTCGCGGCAA
>JAYVTR010000144.1:0-4912 GCA_043788625.1 Planctomycetota bacterium | reverse complement strand
CTTCCAGAGACGCAGCACGAATGGCGGCATAACCACCACCACCGCTGGGCCGGTGTTGGCTGCGCCATGCTGGGTACGCGTGCAACGCCAAGGCGACCTCCTCATCTCGTCGGCATCCCAGGATGGACAGTCCTGGACCGAGATCTATCGCGAGACCTGGTCGTTGCCAAACGTGCTGTTGCTCGGTTTGGCCGTCACCTCCCATAACGCAAATGCCACGGCCACTGCCACCTTCACGTCGGTCTCGATCATCAGCACCCACAATCAAGCCGATTGAATGAGTGATCTACCGCCGGAGAAGTTGACACCAGTTTAAGGTTGGTTGGACTGATGGATACGATGTTGATACAGACGCTGAACTAGAAGGCGTACTGGCCGGCTGAAAGTTCACCCGTTGGGCGGTGGCATCGGTGAGCAGACTGCCGCCGGCACCCGCGCAGGATTAAATGGCAAACCTAGCTCGGCCCTAGCCATACCAAAGATTACGGGCATTACTCATATCTGAGTAATGCCCGTAAGTGCTTTCCATCATGGTGCCCAAGGGGGGACTCGAACCCCCATTCCCATAACAGGAGGCGGATTTTGAATCCGCTGCGTCTGCCATTCCGCCACTCGGGCACGAGTGCGGAGAAAACATTAAGAGCGTATTCAAAATCGCAACAGGGTTTGCGCTGCCTGCCTTGGTGGCGATGCTGCTGCGCATATGACCCCCAAGCAGTGCGCCGCTAAGCTCATCCTCAACGTCCTTACCACGGGTGCCGCGCATCCGACCAAGCTTGATCGGCATCAAATGGCCGAAGTGCTTGAGACGCGTATTTCTGATGAAAAACGCGAAAAGATTCTCGGTTTCGTGGTGAAGATCGAAGACCCGTTCACCGAACGTCTGGCGCGCCTGGCTGGTGAAGGCACCGACGAAGAAACCGCCGAAGCCGCTGGTTAAGCCACTTGTTGAGGATGTATTGATCACTGCCGTGAGCAGGGCGACATCGACCTGTTTCACCTAGCGAACGATGCTTGTGCCTCTGTGGTTCAAAACCGTAGCCGTCATCCGCCATCTGCGGATGGCGGCTTTTTTGTGCAGCCTTGCGCTCCATCTTCGTGCCGCGGGGCTGAGCACGCCTAGAGGGGGGTCAAGCGGCACGGGCAGAGGCGGTCGAGAGCCACCTGCAGCGGGCCGTCGTCGACGATCTGCGACGTCACCTGCATGACCCAGGCACCCTGGGCGCCAGAGGTAGCGGCAAAAGTCGTAGCAAAGGCCTGTAGTTTCACGGCATCTTTACTAGTCATCACCAGAGCCGCATCGCTGCGCGCCGCAGCGGCGGCGAGGCCTGCGGCATCGGCGGCGGTAAAGTGATGGTGGTCGGGAAAACGATGGCTGGCGATAACCTGCAAGCCACGCGCCGTGGCGAGTAGTTCAAAGCCGCGCGGATGGCCGATGCCACTGGCCAACACGACCCGTCGACCACACCACGCGGTCTCGGTCTCGGTCTCGGGTTCGGGGGTGCATACCATGGTCGTGCCCAAGAGTGGCGTCAGGGCCACGCTTGCCGTACGTTCTTCGATCAATGGTGCGAGGCCACTGAGCTCGGCTTTGAGTGAGTGCAGGCGCTGTTTTGTGACCAGATCGGTGCGCGTCAGCCACAGCAGTCCGGCGCGCTGCAGCGCTGTCCGGCTCTCACGCAGGTAGCCGAGTGGCAAAACTGCCCCGGCTCTGCCATCATCGCGTCCCCAGGGGCGGGTAGCGTCCAGGATGACGATGTCGAGATCGCGATGCAGCCGGCGATGTTGAAAGCCATCATCAAGGACGACGCAATCAGCGCCATTGGCCTGGGCCTGCATGCCGCCGGCAAAACGGTCGGGATTGCAGATGACTGGGATATCACCGGCGAGCTGCGCTTCTTCGTTGATGCCGTTCACGCCCCGGTAACCGCGCGAGAGGATGGCGGGATGCCAGCCTCGGGCGCGCAAGGCGGCGACCACCGCCAGGGCAGCCGGGGTTTTACCGGTACCGCCGGCAGTCAGGTTGCCGATAGAGATCACCGGTAGCGGTAGGCGGGCAATAGCCGTCAGCTGGCGATCAAAAGCGGTGTTGCGCAGGCCCAGCAGCAGGCGCCAGGGCAGCCACAGCGGGGCCAGTAGCCAGCGGGCGGGACTTGTCGGCAGGTCTTCGCGCCAACGTGAAGCGTGACGAATGATGAGTGGCTGGCTGGCAGTCGACACGACAGCGGTCACAACTGGATCGATTCCATTCGCGCCGGTGTGCCGCCGCGTTTGAGATGCATGGTCTTCTTGCCTGGATCCATGATCAGCAGCACGGTGGTTTCAGGTGAAAGCAGATCCGGTGCCGGCTGGCGCGAGTCCTCTTTATAGGTCTCGATGGTTTTCATCATGCCAAACCAGGTCGACACGCATTGCGGATCAGCGCCACGGGCGTTGATCACCCGTCCGGCCATGAATGACAACCGGTCTTTGCTCAGCGGGTCGTTGGTGCGCGAAAGCCAGCGCATGACTTCGCCATCCAAGGCGTGGTTGGTATGCACACGCGGACACTTGGGTAGGGGGTCATTGAGTGTGGACGTGGTTTGACCGCTCAATTCCACCGTCGCCCGTTCGCCCACCGCGGATAACAGGTGAAGCGCCCCGCCCCCGTGCCGCGGCCCCATCTGGATGCGTTTCAAGGCGTCGTCAAAGGCTGGGGCATTCAGTGCCGAGGCCAGCAAATGGGCAGTGAAATGGCCTTCGGTGCCATCACTGATGCGAAACTCATTGGCACCCACGGCAATGCCTGCTTCTGACATGCCCGCCACCGGATGCAGACCGGCCAAAGTCAGGGAGACACTGGCTGGGCCATGCGCCGGCATCCGCCTCACCAAGGTAATATACGGAAAGAGCACCGGATCGAGATGCCACGCATATACGGCGCGCGACATGCCGGTATCGGTATGGCTGGCGGTAAGCGAAAGCCACGTCGAACGCATCGGGGGGATCTGGCACATGTAGTGGCTAAGCAGGTCACCCCAGCCATGGATGAGGAGCAAGTCTTCTTCGGGGATGCCGGTGGTCCGTGCAATCGATTCGATTTCCATCCACGTCGATGGTTCGGTACGGGCCATGGGCACGACGAGTTTTTTGAGATGCGTGCCCAGATCATCCGACGACCGGCTGGGGTCGGCACTGACGATGGCCGAAGCCATCTGCTCTTTGAGATACTGGGCAAGTACTTGTAGGCGTGGCTTTAAGCGTTGGCCAATCGTCTCACCAATCGTTCGTGGCGTGCCGATGGCATTGATAACCGGTATTCCACCGAGGATGTCGAGAGTCGCCACAGGGAGGGAAACCTATCTTCAGTCCCAGCCTGTGTCCATAACGGTCCTTGCGTGTACGCAGGACCCGAGTCGCGTGGCTGCATTTGGGTCGGGGTGTGGTTAAGGAGGCGAATCCTGAGCTTTATGGTATGCCGCATAGATTCTGCTTGCATCACGGGTAGGGTTACGGAATTTGCCCCGGCTTCCACGTTGAATACCCTATAGGGTCAAAGACAAGGTCGCGCGAGATCAGAGTTTGACGAGGAATCTATGTCTAAGCCCACGGATCGTCCCGCAAAAAAGTTCGCCAAAATGGCGACTGCTCCTACCCCAAAGCCGGTGAAAGCCGCGATGAAGGTGAGTAAAACCGTGCTCAAGACACCGCCTCGGCCAGTGGCGAAAACGACTGCGAAAGCTGCGTTGAAGCCAGCCGCCAAGCCGGCGCCACGGCCGGTCGCAAAAGCGACCATCAAAAAATCGATGATGGCCACGTCAGCCAAAGTGGTGAAAGCAAAACCTCTTGCCGCACCCGCGACCAAGAAGCCATCGGCTAAAGGTGTGCCGGCTAAGGTCGAGGCCGCTAAAGCCCTCGTTTCTAAACCGACGCTGAACAAGCCCATGGCAGCGAAACCGGTGGTAGCGAAACCGGTGGTAGCGAAACCGGTGGCAGCGAAACCAGTGGCAGCGAAATCGGTGGCAGCGAAACCGGTGGTAGCGAAACCGGTGGTAGCGAAACCGGTGGTAGCGAAACCAGTGGCAGCGAAACCGGTGGCTGTCATACCAGCTGCGGTTAAGCCAGTTGCCGCCAAGCCGGTAGAGACTAAAATCGCGCCGATGAAGACAGTCGTGGTGGTGGCCGCGGCCGTGGTACTCAATGGCAAGCAGGCGGCTCCTGCAGCAGCCAAGCCAGCTGTGGCTACCAAAGTCGAGCCGGTTAATGCAAAGCTGCCAAGCAAGCCCATTGCACGTGTAAAGCCTACGATTGAGAAGTCAGCAGCAGGCCTCAAACTGGACGCAAAGTCCGATTCAGCTCCTAAGGTGGTAAAGATGACTAAGGATTCAGGTTCCACGACGGGTACGACAAGCGGCAAGCATCGCGCCCCGGTGAATGGTACCTATATCTGCCCGTATAACGCCGAAGAAATGAGCGAATGGCGCAAACTCTTGCTCGAGCGGCGTCATGAGATCAGCAGTGACATCGGGGCTTTGGAAAAAGACGCCATGGAAGCCGAAGACGGCCATACCACGCCGTTGCATGCCGCCGAACGCGGCTCGGACGCCGATCTGCAGGACGTCAGCCTGGGTCTGGCCGGCGAAGAAAAAGCCCTTCTATGGCAGATCGATCGCGCACTGCGTAAGATCGACGTGAAATCCCCACTGCCCTTTGGAATCTGCGAATATAATAAGCAGCCAATTTCCAAGCCACGCTTGCAGCTCATTCCGTGGACTCCGTTGTCCATCGAAGGGGCGACGCACATGGAAGAAAACAATATGGTCCTTGAAGACCTGTTGATGGACGACTGAGTCTCATTCCAAGTGAGCGAGTGCTTGAACCCCGGCCGCAATGCCGGGGTTCTTTTTTTTGTGCGCCAGGCATGGCGCGAAGC
>JAYVTR010000143.1:0-5437 GCA_043788625.1 Planctomycetota bacterium | reverse complement strand
TCGCCGGTGGTGGCGATGGAGGCGACCAGGTTGTCATGGGGGACATAGGTGCGGAATTCTTTCAGCCCATTGCCGTACTGGGTGATGCCCAGACGGCCGGCCGCATCATAGCCGCGCGTGATCACGGTGGCGCCGCCATCCCAGACCTGCTGCAGCTCATTGCGGTCGGTGTAGGCGCGCTGGACCTGTGAGCCGTCCGGGTAGGTAAGTTGGGTCACCCGATTGGCGCTGTCATAGGTATATCCCACCGGCAGCTCAGCGGCTTCGCTGGGCGTGGTGAAAGCCAAAGTCTCTTTCGTCAAGCGGCCGGCGGCATCATAGACACGGTTAACATCATTAGCGTAGCGCGCCGAAGCGGCTCCGGTCAAGCGGCTGGCGGTGTCGTAGGTGAACGCGTCATCGCGATGGTCGGGATACGCGCGCACCGTCAGTCGGTTGGCGGCGTCATAGGCGTACGTCGTCAATTCGTTGGGCAGCGAAGCGGTAGCAGGCGGCACGCCGGTCAACGGGAGACCGGCAATCGCACGGCTGATCAGGCGGCGTCCGGCGTCATAGCCGTAGTAACGTGCGGTGCGCACGCCCTGGCCTGGCGGGAAGACCTCCCGATCGAGCAGGTTGCGCAGGTCATAGTGGTACAACGTCACGCCCCCCTCGGCATCGGTGATGCTCGTCAGATTGGACACTGCGTCATAGGTGAAAGTCGTCGTCGCGCCGATACGGTCGGTCGTAGCCATTTTGCGGTCACGTTCATCGAACATCGAGCTTTCGACCTGCAGCAAGGCATCGGTGGTTGCCACCAGGTTGTTGTTAGCGTCATAGCCTTTCCGCGTAACAGCTCCGGCGGTGTCGGTGCACATGACCTCACGGTTGCGGGCATCGAAGACGCAGTCCATGCCCACCCCGTTGGCGTCACGCCTGGTGACACGATTACCGGCGGCATCGAAACCCATGCTGCTGCTCAGGCCCAGCGCATCGCGGCTGACGCGGGTACGGCCGGCAGCGTCTTGATCGAGCGTGGTCGTATGTCCCAAGGGATCGGTGGTGGTCATGGCCACCAAGGTTTTCCCCGCATCAATCACCAACGTATCGTACGCAACATTCGTCTGATGGCCGAGGGCATCAATCTCCCGCACGGTGCGGCCGAGGCCATCGCTGATCACCAACGAACGCTCCAGGCGGGGATTGGTGGTGATTACCACCAGGCCATCGGCACCGGCACCCAGACCGAGCCCAACGGCCTCGGGCAAGCTTGAGGCATCCTCGACATAGGCCGTGATGGTTGTCTCACCGGCACCGTTGGTCATGGTCGCCGGCCGATTGCGCGCGTCGTATGACGTGAACGTGGTGAGCCCGTTGGCGTCGGTCACCGACGTGCGGTTACCGAACGCATCATAGGCGAACGTCGTCAGGAAACCGGCCGGATCGGTAAGCCCTTCAAGCCGATCACAGCACACACCATAGGTGTAACCGATGGTCCGACCGAGGGCGTCCGTCATCGTCGCTATTTTGCGCGTAGGGGAATACGTAGAGAATGTCGTTGCAGCATGCGGAGTTCCCACCGCCTCGGTCATCTCCGCCAACAGGTTGCGGCCGGTGTAATTCATCGCCGTCACGAATCCGCGTGGATTGGTGACACGAGTGCGGTTGCCTTGGGCGTCATAGGCAAACGTCGTGGTTGCCATATCCGGCGTACCGGCGGCCTCGGTCATGGCCGACGTGCGCGCCTGTGAGTCATAACTGGTCGTCGCACGGATGCCGCGCCCGTTGATCCGCCCTGTAACCATGCCGCTGGCATCGTACTCCGTATCCTCAATCACGTAGCCAGGATTCACATTGAGATCGCGCATCAACGACGCCAGGTACGTATGCACCTGGTTATCGCTGGTTGCCGTATCCAGCACACCCAGCTGCAAATTCACGTTGGAATAGACGGCGGTCGAAAGTTGGGCGGCCGTATGCGACGTCACCGACAGGCCAATGCGCGCTCCCGCGATGCGTTGGAATGGCAGTGCAGCCAGTTCGGTCCACAGCACGCCATCATCCGAGACCGACAAGTGTACGGTCGCCCCGATGGAGGCCGCGCGCAGCCACACCGGCGCCCGTTTGCCGGGCACCGCCGTGGCGCCTGACCACGGGACGAAATCACCAACCGCCGTCCGCGTTTGGATCGATACCCCGCTCCAATTCACCAGGATGGCGATAAATACCGCATCCGTCATCGTCGAGGTCCGCAGCATGATGCCGGTCTTCGCCCAGGGATCGGGCTGCGTCTGGCTGTCGAGATGCACGGTCAAGGTCGCATCGCCCGCAAGTGGATGTGAAAAATATTGGAGTTCATCGCTGGGTGCCCACAGATCCAAGGCCGCACCGGCGCCGTGGATGGTGACGGCACCCGTCCCGGGCACCAAGCCGGCGACCACGCTGCTGCCGGCCAATGTCGGGCTGCCGATATCGCTGCTCGTAAACGAGTCAGAAGAAGCGCTGGCGAGCGCCTGGGCCGCCACCTGCTCCGGTCTGCCGATGGCACCGGGCACGAGCTCGCGTACCACGCGCGTCACCCGGCCAACCGGGTCGAAGACACGGTAGGTATACCGTCCATACGGATCTGCCTGACTGACGTCCTGGCTTTTGTCATCATAGAGGTGCGTCGTGGTCAGCGCGCGACCTGCGTGCGGGAAGACGGTCTGGGCAATGAGCCGACCACGAGGATCATACGTGTACACCGTGGTGTCACCCCCCTGCGTGCAGGTCGTCTTGTGCAGTACGCTGCCAGGCACATACGTGCAGTCCTCGACTAAGACATCCGGCGTGTCGCTCGCCCATTCGGTATGCACCGGCCGACCGGCCCTATCATAAACGAAGGTCATGACATGCTGATTGCGATCGCTGGTCGCAACCACCAGGCCCGAGAGCATGCCCGCACCATACGTGGTGAGCTCATTCGAGGCATCGGCATAGGTGGTGCGAATGACCCGGCTGCGCTGATCATAGACATAGGTGACCAGACGCCCGCTGGCGTCGGTATGCGACCGCAACTGGCTAGCGGTGTCATAGGCGAACAGCTGGTGGGCCCGGGCATCACCGGGCGCATCGGCCGGCTCAAAGAGCTCCACTAGGCGACCAGACGTATCATAGGTGTAGTCGGTCCGATTACCGTTGGCATCGATGGCGGCGGTGATCAATCCGCGCCCGTCGTATTCCCAGCGCCAGGTACTGGTCTCACTGCCGCTGCCCATGGTCTTGCTCAGACGGTTTCCCTGCGCGTCATAAGTCGAGATGGTTTGACGACCGAGTTGATCGGTTTCAACCAGCGGAAAAGAAAACTCATTATACGTGGTGCTGCTCGTCGAGCCGTCGTAAGCGGTAAAACTGGTGACACGACGATTCCGCCGGTCATAAGTCGCGGCGCGCTGATGACCCAGCGGATCGCGCTGCCCAGGCAAAACTTCAAGCCGAATATCCGTAGCGAACAATTCATGTGCAGAGAACACAGCCGTGAAAGGATCTTGTCCAAGCACGAAGCTTTCCGCACGCGAACGGGATGTGGGGAGAATGGCCGCCTGTGTGACCGTGTAATGCACGAGACCCTTATCAGCATGCCAGAGATAGGTGGGCGCTTCACCAGCGGTGGGGCTGCTCGGCGGGCCGTTCCACACCACCAGGACGGTTTCTCCGGCACCATTATCGATGCGCCGGATCTGACCGGCCGTTTGCGCAATGGTGGTCTGATCAGGCAGAATAAATGATGACCCGGTCCACCAGACGGTTTTGAATTGATGATCAGGCTCAGCCGCCGGATCGCTGATGACCGTCTTCACCTTTTGCAACACAGGATCATAGGATATCGCAAACGTCGCCACGCTACCGTCGGGCAAACTTTCCGTGGCGAGGCTATCTCCGTCATAGGTAAAGGTGGTCGTCGAACCGTTTGGCAGATCAATGCGCGAGACCGCGTAATGGCCGCCACGCGGAAGACTGTCGTCATAGGCAAACGTGGCTGCCGTTCCGTCAGCCGCCGTCACCTGCGCCACCTCCCACAGACGGGCACGGTCGCCGGCGAGGTCGGCATCACTTGCAGACACGGGATAAACATAGGTGATCGCTTCGCGCACCACGCCGGTACGCTCGGTGATGGCAACCAACCGTGCTGCGCGATTCAAGACCCCGAAGCCTTGATCAAACACGGCAAAGGTCCACGTTGTCCCATCGCGTCCGGTAATCACTACCGTTGCCGCCTGCAGGCCGCTCCCGGTCAATGCTCCGTGGATATCGAATATCCGCACATCCCTACTCAGTCCGTTTTCCTCATGCAGAATGCCATCATTCGCTGTATCGACTTCAGACTTTTCAAGAAAATAGCGCCGCGCTGCCACCTCCTGCGGCTCAAACAGACGCACCACAACGCCTGTTCCATCAACGCTCAACCAATCGAGGCGAATTTGCAGGTCGGTCGACAGGAAATGATTTTGGCCGAGGCTGCCTGAGGCCCCCGCATTGCGCGAACGGTAAAACCGCGCCAATGACAAGCTGGGAAGATTACTCGGTAGGTCACCCACCGACATTCCACCACATGCGACACAGGCACCTCCGCCACTTTTTATATGCCCAGCCTGATAGATAAGGGCATCGTGAATATAAAGGCCAGTGAACTGGTTCATCTTCGAAGCAGCTGGCGGATCCTCACAGGGGCAAATTGGACATTCACAGGGTGGAGGGGCGGTTCCCCCATTATTACATGGCTCACTCGGGCAATCTCCATCCTCAGCATAACCCAATGCCCCAACTATGAAAAAAATATAAGCGAGCGGTGTGTAAGTGAGTAAATGCACGGAATTTCCTATGTGATGTTGGAATTTAGGTGTCGTTATTAAAGTTTAAAATAGGTGCTATTTATCAGAACCTGAAATTGAGTAACTGAGCATACATTATACTGACGCTGTAGATGTGACCTCATCGAACCCACGTCTGTACGATTCCATATCCTCAGTCTATTTAGATTCTCTATATACCGCAGATAGAGTAGGGCGACGTAACACCTACTCATCACTGATTGAATTAGCATAACAGACAAAAAACGGGAGAGCATACTCATGTGATTAATATGCAAGTACTATCATAAAAATTTAAATTAAAAACATATTTTGTCAAACTCATGGGTCAGCCTAAATGGGGAATTCTAGAAATCAAAATCCGCTCTAATTCTGCTATTCTACTTAGCTAGATTCAGGACGGGAGACATCTGCGCGATATTAAATAAAACGGTATTGCCGAGCTTGGCCATGACGCGGACATGAATAACGACGTTTGGGAATGCCAAACACATCTTTGATGGGCATCCGGGCCAATGGCATTCACGTAGTCCATACTATACACGATTTTCACGCCCAATGTTGATTTTATAGTTGACAGTTGCCTGCGGAATTTTTTCGGGGCCCAT
>JAYVTR010000142.1:0-10480 GCA_043788625.1 Planctomycetota bacterium | reverse complement strand
CGGTAGGTCATGAAGTGCTCCAGCAATGATGGTAAGCATACGATGGAGCGACAACCGCGTTGACCTCGACCAATGACCCCTGGTGAATCGCTTGTCCATTCCACGGCGAAAGACAGAGGCGTTCGCGGAACCCGGCAAAGGAAATAGTCGTCCACGGTTGCCCCGCACCGAGCCACCAAACGAAAAATCCCCCGGTATTCCGGAGGATTCGTCGTTTTTCTTGGAGCGGGCGAAGAGACTCGAACTCTCGACCTACTGCATGGCAAGCAGTCGCTCTAGCCAACTGAGCTACGCCCGCACTCTTCTGAGGGGAGGGAATATGTAGCATCTTGAAAATTGTCCAGAGGGGACTTCCGGTTGTCCCCGGCCGCCGGCTTCCCATGATGCTGGCACACTTTCAGGAGTATTCCGATTGATTGGTCGTCGTCGCAGCCGCATCCCAGTTCCGCCACCTGAGCACGCCAATCGGGCGCGCATCAACGATAAGATCCGTGCACTGTCGGTGCGCCTGATTGATCACGACGGCGCCCAAGTCGGCGTAGTGACCATTCAAGACGCGCTGCGCCGGGCCCAGGAAGCTGGTTTCGACCTCGTCGAAGTCGCTGCCGATGCCAAGCCACCGGTGTGCAAGATCCAGGACTATTCCAAGTTCCTCTTCGAATTGCAGAAGAAGGACCGCGCCGCCAAGGCCAACGCGCACAAGGTCGAAACCAAAGAGGTTCGCCTGCGTCCTGGTACCGGTGACGGCGATCTCGACATCAAGTCGAAGCATGCCCGCGAGTTCATCCTCGAAGGCCACAAGGTCTCGTTGCAGTTGCGCTTTCGCGGTCGTGAAATGTCGCACAAAGAACTGGGCATCGAAATGATCCGCAAGTTCGCACGCATGCTCGACGACTGCGCCAAGATCGAACAGGAGCCACGCGCCGAAGGCCGTGGCATGAATGCTCTGCTCGTGCCGAAGAAGGCCTGATAAGGCCCGTAGGATAAGCTCATCGCGACGGCTGCCGTGGATCATCCGCCGTGGCCATCTTTCTCATCAGGCCGTCTCTCAGAGGCGGCCTGATGCATTTCATAGCCAGACGCGCTCATGTGGGTAGCCGCTTGGTGTGATACACGTCGTCGGCTCGTCCAGCCCACTTCCGAGATTTCCTGCAAAAACGCAAACGAGGGCTGAATCCACCGAGAAGCCCTCTTTTGTCGTCCTCAGGTTCTCTCCCATGCGCCCGATCCCATCCTTCCTGGTCTCCCTAGTTTCTTGGGTTCAGCCGCGTCGGGCTTTATTGGGAGTGCTGTTGCTGGCGGGTCTCATCACTACCGATGGCGGGCTGATGGCGGCACAAGAGCCGCTGACCTTGTATCATGCCATCGATACGCCGCGCGCGCATCCGACCTGCGCGGTGTTCGAGCCGGGCAACGATCAGCGGCTCTATGTGTTGGAGAAGGAGACCGGCGACATCTGGCTGTACCAGGATGGAGCGCAGGTCGGCAAATTCTTGCACGTTGACGTCGCCACCAGCGGCGAGCGCGGCATCATCAGCATGGTGATGGACCCCGACTTCGGCAGCGGCGCGGGCAAGAACGGCTACTTCTATATTGTCACCAGCGAGCCGATCACCGGCACCTGGGTGCTGTCGCGCTATAGCCGCGATGCCGGTGACGCCAACCGCGGCGATCCGACTTCACGCGTCGAACTGATGCGCAGCCCCCGCGATGTCGGTTCGGATATCCATTATGGCAGTTGGATGGGTTTTACCCCGACGGCTCTGGTGACGAGCAATCCCGACAACAAGCACTGGCTCTACATCACCATGGGCGATGCCGGCAACGGCACCAACGCGCAGAATGTGACGGTTCGCAACGGCAAGATCCTGCGCATCGATCTCGACCCGGCGCGCTTCGCCGGCCAGACGCCGGCGTATGGCATCCCCACCGACAATCCGTGGCGCACTCAGGGCGCGCCGCAGAACGAGATCATCGCCATCGGCGTACGCAACCCGTGGCGCGGTGGCTTTGATCGACAGACCGGCGACCTGTGGCTGTGCGACGTCGGCGCCACTTCGCGCGAAGAAGTCGACAAGATCCCCTATGCCACGTTCACCGGTGGCGCTGCCAGCGTCATCAATCTCGGCTGGCCGGCCTATGAAGGCCTGCAGCGCGATACCAACAACAACCTGAGCGCGTTGGTGCCGACGCATTTTCCGCCGCTGCGCGATTTCGGCCCCGGTGCTTTCATCGGTGGTCGCGTCTATCGCGGCTCGGCGCTGCCGGGCTGGGTGGGTAGCTACATCTGGACCAATTACGGTTCGCAAATGTTGTCGTTCATCGGCGCTGATCCGAATGTCTTACGCACTGATCTGAAGACCGAGATCGACAGCCACATGGGCGTCGGCCTGGGTGCGGTGGTCAGCTACAGCGAAGACAGTCAAGGTGAGTTGTACGTCACCGTCTTCGATCAAGGCGGCTTCGGCGGCGGCTCGGTGATGCGCTTAGCGCCGTATGATGCGAACAAGCGTCCGGCGCGTTTCACTTCGCGACCCGAACTGTTCGCGACCAAGGATTTTTCCTATGATTATGACATCATCGTCGACGGTTTGCCGAGTGTCACCATCAGCGGCGTGTCCTTGCCCAGCGGCATGACCTTATCTCCCGGGCCGGCAGCGAATCCGCAGCATGCCACCTTGCACTGGCTGCCGACCACCCTGGGCACCTTCAATGTCAGTCTCAAGGGACAGGCCACGGGGGTGAACCCGGCGGCGGTGCAGAATTTCACCCTGACGGTGCAGGGCCCGCGCGAACCCGATGTCGCCACGGCTGACGTCAGCAAGGTGCGTCCGGCTTTGGACTGGGCGACATTTATCGATGATGCGAGCGATGGTTATTGGGATCTGATTCCTGATTTCAATCTGCTGACCCCGGCCCAGCGCGGCAGTCTTGCCACCATCACCTTGCCGGCGCCGGTGATCGGCGCCGATCATGTGGGGGTGCGCTATCAGGGCTATCTCAAGGTCGAGGCCGATGGTGTTTACCGTTTCAAGGCCACTGCCGATGACCGGGTCAAGGTCCTCATCGCCGGCCGCCTCATCTACGATTACGACAGCAATGCGGCGCGCGCCAATCCAGCGCCGCAGGGCAGCATGTCGTTGAAGGCCGGCTACCATCGTCTGGAAATCGACTACCTGGAACAAGCCGGCGGCGAATCGATCACCGTCCAATGGAGCCCGGTCGGCAGCAACGTCTTCAGTAGCATCCCGGCGGCGAATCTGTATCGGGCTGCCAGCGGCTCGGAATATGGCCTGGAAGGCTATACCGGCGTGGCCCCGTACCTGGGCACTTTCCCCTCCGACCTCGCCGGGACTTCGCCACCCGCCAAGCTCAGTCAGACCGGTGCGTTTGCCGACCTCACATCTTTGACCCCAGTCCGTGGCATCCTGCCGTTCTCAGTGAATGCCGCCTTGTGGTCGGATGAGGCTGCCAAGCGTCGTTGGCTGGCGGTGCCGCAGGGCCAGACCATCGGCTTTGATGCAGTGGGCAATTGGCAGTTCCCGGCTGGGACGGTGCTGATCAAGCATTTCGAGATCGACACCACCGCCGGCATCCAACGTTTGGAGACGCGTTTCGTCATCATCAGCAGCGGCGGAGCTTACGGCGTGACCTATAAGTGGAACGCCGCCGGCACCGACGCCGATCTCGATCTGGGCACGCAGCCGTCGACGACCGAGATCACCCGCGCCGACGGTCGCCGTCAGACATGGACGTATCCCTCGCGCACCAATTGCATGGAATGCCATCTGCCGGCTTCGGGCTTCGCCCTTGGTGCACGCACGCACCAGCTCAACGGGCCGCAGACCTATGTCACGGCCGATGGCTTGAGCCGCTCAGACAACCAGCTGCGCGCCCTGGGCGCAGCCGGCCTGTTGAGCCAACCCTATGCCGAAGCCGCTATCGCCACCTATAACAAGGCGGTGAAGGTCGATGACGCCAGCGCCGACATCACCGTCCGCGTACGCAGCTACCTCGACGTCAACTGCGCCCATTGCCACCAGCCCGGTGGCGTTGGTACGGTGGCCTTGGATACACGATTTGCGGTGACCGCCAGCATGGCCGGCATCCTCGATCAACCGGCGAGTATCGGCGTCAATGGGGTCAACAACCTCAAGCTGCTGGCCAGCAATGATCCGGCGCATTCAGCGATCCTCTTGCGCATGAACACCACCGATCCGGCCATCCGCATGCCAAAGTTGGCGCGCTCGCTGATCCATCCGCAAGCGGTGGATGCCGTCTACACCTACATCATGAGCCGCAACAATCAGGTGGTAGGCAACCATCCACCGGTGGTCAACGCCGGCACCGATCGTGCGATCACCGTCGGCTTCGCCACCGGCCTGGTGGCGCAGGTAACCAATGTCTCGGCGCAGGCGCTGAGCTTGGCGTGGACAGCGAATCCGAGCACGGGCATCACCATCACCAATGCCAACACCGCCACACCTACGATCACGGTTACCAATACCGGTAATTATATGCTGACCCTGACCGCCATTGCCGGTGGCCTGAGTGCCAGCGACAGCGTCGTGTTGGCCGCCCAGACCAATGCAGCGCCGACGG
Source organism: Planctomycetota bacterium (assembly GCA_043788625.1). Taxonomy (GTDB): domain Bacteria; phylum Planctomycetota; class UBA11346; order UBA11346; family UBA11346; genus CAIUVD01. Next base: position 5,878 of record JAYVTR010000142.1, on the reverse strand, counting down.
TTTCTCTAATGGCCAACGCCATCGCCTTCGTCAGTCAGCCGCTGGCCCTGCGGCCAAGCGTCAGCGACGCCGACAACCTGCCCAGCGGCACCCTCACCTATGCCTGGAGCCAGGTCTCGGGACCGGGTTCGGTGAGCTTCGCACCATCGGCGACGACACGCGACGCTGATGCGACCTTTGCCGTCGGGGGCACCTATGTGCTGCGCCTGAGCGCCAGCGATGGCCAGCTGAGCACCACGGCCGATATCGCCATCAGTGTCGACACGGTGGTCAAGGCGATCAATTGCGGCTCGAACACCGGTACGCCATTGGTCCTCAACGGCATCACCTATGAGGCCGATCCCTTGCAGGCCGCCGGCAGTGAGCACATCCAGGATGCTCCGGGCAGCGACTTCGTCGGCACCACCACGCTCGATGCGCTGTACCGCACCAACCACAGCGGAAACGCGTTCAGCTACACGTTCACCGGCCTCGACACCGTGGGTACCTATCGTCTGCGGGTGATGACCACCGAGGTCTATTTCACCGCCGCCGGCAACCGCGTTTTCACGATCAAGGCCAACGGCACGACGATCAAAACCGGGGTAGATGCCTTCGCGCTCGGCGGGCAGAAATTCTTCGCCAGCGAAGTGCTGAGCGCGACTTTCCAGCCGCCCGCCAGCGGCCAGGTGGTGATCGATTTCCAAGCCACCGCCGATGCGGCCCTGATCTGTGGCCTGCGTCTAGAACGGGTGGGCGGGGGCCAGGCGCAGGTCAATCAACCGCCGACGGCAACCGCCAGCGTCAGCAGCAATGCGCTGACCCTGCCCGCCAATGTCGTGACTTTGACCGGCAGCGGCATGGATCCTGAAGGCCACGCGCTGAGCTATCTATGGACGGTGAGCAGCGGCACCGCCACCAACGTCACTTTTTCGGCGCCGACTGCGATGACAACGATGGCGACCTTCGCCGCCGCCGGTACCTACAGCTTCAAGTTGCAGGTCACCGATGACGCACCGCAGGCGGTGTGGTCGACGGCGGTGACGGTGGTGGTCTCGCCGGCGGCCGGCGGCAGCGGCTGGACGGTGGTGCGAGCCATCGACTGCGGCCACAAGACCGGAGCTCCTATCGTTGCCGATGGCATCACTTGGGAATTGGATCCGCTCATCGCGGGCGACCGTTACGAAGGCCCCGTGGACTTCATCGGCACCACGACCTTAGACGAAGTCTATCGCAGCAATATGACCGGTGGCGCCTTCACCTACACTTTCACCGGTCTTGCCGCCGCAACCTATCGGGCGCGGGTACAAACGACCGAAGTGTGGTTTACTCAAACCGGCAATCGCATGTTCAACATTACCGCTAATGCCGTGACCATCGCGACAGGGGTCGATCCGTTCGCCCTGGGCAACGGCAAGTTCGTGGCTTCAGAAATGGCCACCGTCACCTTCACGCCGGACGCTAACGGCACAGTTGCCCTGAGCTTCCAAGCGACGGCGGATGCGGCCTTGGTGACGGCGATCGTGCTCGAGAAGCAGATGGCGGCGCCCAACCAACCGCCGACGGCCACCGCTAGCGCGAGCTCAAGTGCGCTGACCCTGCCGGCAAACGCCGTGACCTTAACCGGCAGCGGTACGGATCCGGAAGGCCATGCGTTGAGCTACCTGTGGACGGTGAGCAGCGGCACTGCCGCCAATGTGGCCTTCGCTACGCCGGCCGCCGCGACCACGACTGCGACCTTTGCCGCCGCCGGTTCGTACAGCTTCAAGCTGCAGGTCACCGACGACGCACCGCAGTCGGTATGGTCGACGGCGGTCACGGTGGTGGTCTCGCCGGCCGCGAGCAGTAGCGGAACTGTGCAAGTGAATTTTCAGCCTAGCACCATGATCGTGCCGAGTGGATACGTCGCCGATAGCGGTGCGGTCTATGCGCCACGCAACGGCCAGACCTATGGCTGGAACAGCGACATCTCGGCCGATACGCGTAAGCGAAACCTGAACAGCAATGTCATCTTGGACAGCCTGATCCACATCAACAAGAACGGTGTGATCAGAACCTGGGAAATGGCCATGGCGAATGGGCTCTATGATGTCGAGGTCTTGGCCGGCGACCCGGCGTATACCGACATGACCAACAACATCGATGTCGAAGGCGTAGTATCGACCGATGCGACACCGCAGACCAGCAACTACGACAGTTTCACTGTGCGCGTGACAGTTGCCGACGGCAAGCTGACGGTGAAGCAGGCCGCCAGCGGTGCCAACGCCAAGTTGCAGGCGATCAAGATCACCTTGGTGCCGACCGGAAATGGCTGAGGTGCGGCCGGTCCTGGCGCTTACCGCATCTGCTTCGGCAGATATCCGCGCACCCGGCCGAGCAGCTTGGTGGCATAGACCACCACTCGCTGCCGGACTACCGTGGCGTCGAAGGCCGTGAGCTGCAAAGCGGGGATCTCGGTCAGCAAGTTGATCTGTTGCGGATGAAGGATCGCCATTCCCAGCAGCTGTTGCAGTTCGGCGGACGTCAGCGTCGCTTGCAGTTGTTGCTGGATGAGCAACGGCGCCTGGGATTCATAGGCCTTGCGCCCGAGATCGGCCAGGGCGAGCACCGACAGCAACGCATCGACGCGTAGGCGATGATCGGCCTGGGTGGCTGCTGGCCACTGGTCGAGCAAGGCGCGGAAGTCGGCGGTGGCGAGGGCGGTCTGGTAATCGTCGCGGGTCGTTGCCAAGGTCATGGCGAAGGGGGCTTCGACACTACGGTCATCGGTGAGTGCGTCGAAGCCGATGGCGTTGATCTGGGCCTGAGTTATTTCTACCGCCGACAGCGAAGCGAAGGTCAGGAGGGAGAGCATCCACCTCATACGCAGCCGGCTAGGCGGTTGATCATCCCCAGGACCAGCCAGGTGACGAGAACCACGCCGAGGGCGTTGATAGTGGCGCGACGTGATGGGGCCGGCACATCCCAACGGAACACCAGTCCGGCGGCCACCACGCCGGCGCCGCAACTGAGCAGCAAGGCCAGCAGGGCAAGCCAGGCATCAGTCAAACTCAGCAGCGGTAGCACCGCATGATCAATGGCGGTTACGCCGTAGCGTCCGGGCATGAACAGTGAGGTGGTTTGCGCCCACATCGGCAACAAGCGCAACGGCACCGCGACCCCGCCGATGATCAGCATGGGTAAGAACAGGCACTGGCCCATGGCCTGCACCGCACCGACGCTGTTGGCGAGCATGGCGATCACCAGGCCGAGGCCGATGAAGGCGAGGCAGGTGGCGGTGTAGGCGATGAGCAGGGCGAGAACGCTGACCGGCCACGGCATGCCATAGAAAAACACGGCTGCGCCGACCACCAGTCCTCCCGAGGTCAGGAGGATCAGCAACCGAGAGAGTATCGTGCTCAGGATCAATGTGGGTGCGCCGATTGGCGATAAACGGTAGCGCCGCCATACGCCGCGCTCGCGCTCGGCGACCAGGGTGATCGGCATACCGAAGCAGGCACCACCCAAAGCAGCGATGGTCAGCACCTTGCCGAGGACGCCTTGCATCGCGGTTCCGCCACTGCCGAAGATGCTGCCGAAGGCGACCAGGAACAAGATCGGCATGACATAGCCGAAGATCAACGCTTGCGGATTGCGGTGATTGAGACGAATGGTCAGAAGCAGGTGGGGAATCAAACCGCGCATGCGCTCTCGGTTTCGGCCAGGCCCCGACCGGTAAGCGCTCTGAAGACGTCTTCCAAGGTGGGATGTTGGATGCGGATGTCGCACAGCTTGTTATTCGATGCCGCCAGCGCTGGCATGATCTCACTAAGGACGCGCGTCGGACTGTTGGTGGTGATGGTGACGTGCCGGTTCTCGTGGGTGGTGCTGCCGTGCCAACGTTGCGCTGCAAAATAATGCTCGGTGCGAAAGACCAGGCGCGTCGGCAAGCGGGAGTTGACGATCAACTCACTCGGCGAGCCCGCGGCGATGATGCGTCCGCCATCCATGATCACCACCCGGTCGCATAGCTGCTCGGCCTCAGCGATGATCTGCGTCGCCAACAATATGGCGGTGCCGTTACGCGCCCGTTGGCGCAGATGGGCATGAGCGGCCAGGCGGGCGTGGGGATCCAGGCCGGCGGTGGTTTCGTCGAGCACCAGCAAGGCCGGATCGTTGACCAGGGCCAATCCCAGGGCCAGACTTTGCCGCTGGCCTTGCGACAACCTGGAGAAGCGCGTATGTGCCTGGGCGGTGAGGCCAACCTCGGCGAGCACGGCTGCGGGTGTCGGACCGCGGTCATGGAATGAACGGAAAAGAGTGACCGCCTCATGGGCCGTGATCGCGTCTTGCAGGGCGGTGGCCTGCAGCTGGGCGCCGAGGAAAAGCGCCGCCCGGCGCGGTGCCGCCAACGCATCGACGCCCATGATGTGGATGCTGCCCGCCTGCGGACGCTGCAGGCCCACCACGCATTCGACCAGGGTGCTTTTGCCGGCACCATTCGGACCCAAGAGGCCGACGATACTGCCGGCGGGCACGTTGAGGTCGACGCCGGCGACGGCGGTCAGCGTAGCGAAGCGCTTGACCAAGCCGCGCACCGTCAAGGCGGAAATCGGTGTAGGCGTCATCAGCGGCTCAGTGCGGGTGGGCCGCATTGTGCTCCGGCACGCACGCCGGGCGGACAGGCGCGCTTGATTCCACTGGTGATGGAAGAGATGGCGCAACAACCGGTACGCAGACCGCTACCGGCGGACGGGCCGTATTGATGGCGATGGCGGCGATGGCGCCGGTGAGGATCACGGCGGTAAGGACCACGATCTTGGTCGGCGACCACCAACCACTGGGGCGCAGTTGCAGGCGCAGCAGTTCTTCACGGTGCAGCTGGCGGAAAATTTTCTCGGCGGCATCCCGGTTGCGCACCTGGATGCGCAGCCACAGGCGGCAGGCCAGCGAACTGTGCGGCTCGGCCAGGGTGTGCAGGGCCTCGCTGAGCGCTGGCGGCAGGCGGCGGTTCACAGCGCCGCCGGATCAGGCTGATCGAGCTGCTTGCGGATGCAGCCATCGAGCACCTGCACCAGGCGCGACAGGCGTCGGCTGGTGGTGGCGATCGATAGGCGCAGGCGCTTGGCGATATCCGCTAGGGCCAGGCCATCGCTATAGCGCCAACGCAGCAGGTCGATGCTGGGGCTGTCGACGTTCTGGATGCAGCGCTGCAAGGCGCCGGCCGCATCGCCTTCGGCGGCGATCTGTTCACCGGCCCACACCAGGTTGTCGTGGCCGAGATCGTCCAAAGCCACGATGCGTTGATCACGGGCTCTTTTTTGCCGCCAGCGCAGCACATGAATGCGAGCGAAGCCGAGCATCCAGGCGGTGAACGAACGCTCGGCCTGAAAGGCGGCGGCTTCGCTCCATAAGGCGACGCTGATATCCTGCTCGAGTTCGTCGATGTCGCCATGGCGCCCGAGCTGCATGCGCAGATAGGCGCGCAGGATGGCGCGGTGGCGCGTCAGCTCTTCGACGACGTCAAGGCTGGCGGGAACCGTCGCGGTGGCGGCAGCGACCGGAATCGAGACGACGATGGATCGTGGGGCTGGTTGGGCGGCCGATTCTTTTTTCGCCTCTTTTTTCGCGATCGGTCCGACGCGGCGTCCGAGCGGCCGGCGCCAGGTCAAGCCGATGGCTCCGCCGCTCGCGCATGATTCTACCGTCGATTCGAGCATGGTCACCTCGCCGCACCACACGCGGTGCGATAGATTGCGTCCGTGCCCTGATCATGTGCGGCGGTGCTCGATCTACGAGCTCAGGGCGCCGCGCTTCCTGATGCAGGAGTTCGAACCCACAGGACGATTTGCTCTTCTTTTGGTGCCCTTGCCGTCAACAGGCCTCAGCCCGCCCGCCACAGCACTTTATCCACCAGGTA
>JAYVTR010000141.1:0-13965 GCA_043788625.1 Planctomycetota bacterium | reverse complement strand
CGTCATCAGAGCCCCCGGAAGCTCCGTGACTATCAGCGGTTCATCCATCGATTTTACGAGCGGCTGATGCACCCCATCACTGAAACCGCGATCCTTTGCTGCGATCACCAAGTGGGCTTGGTGGCCATTGCTGCTGGGCAATCCCTGGTCCGCATCAACAGCCAGCGGGTCTTGGTAGAAAGCGATCCCCAGGGTAAGGGTATCGCCGGATGCCCGAATGCCGGGCCAACCATCAAGCCCTGCACCACCACCACCTCGGTGACCGCCGGCTATTCGGCCCTGGTACGCATCGACGGGCGCCGTCTCTGCCTCGACACCATTACCGGTCTGACCGATGGCACGCCTCCTGGAGCCGTGAAGTACGCAGTCAGGACACCAGGCCAAGCCCTGGTGGAGTGCGACGCATGAACACATCCACTTCTTGGCGCTTCGACTTCGATGCCGAGCCAAGCGGTCCCCGAAGCGGATCCAACGGCGGGGTGTCCCTGATCACCGGCGAAGCGGCCATCCGACAATCAGTGCTCCTCCTGCTGGCCACGATCCCAGGTGAGCGAATCATGCGCCCCGATTATGGTTGCGACCTCCATCGCCTGATCTTCTCGCCGGCCGACGACACCACCGCTGGCCTGGCCATACACTATGTCCGCCAGGCCATTGAACGCTGGGAGCCGCGCATCGAACTGATCGATATCGATGCCCAACCTGCAGACGACGACCCCACTCGCCTTGACCTGATCCTTGACTACCGCGTCGTCGCCGACGGCCGCCAGGGGCGTATCGTCGCCGGCCTGGCCCTGGAAGCCCCCTGATGCCCCTGCCTTCACCCAATCTCGACGATCGCCGCTTCCCCGACCTTTTGGCTGAGGCCGTGCGCCGCCTCGACCAGAGTTGTCCAGCCTGGACAGATCGTTCTCCCGGCGATCCGGGCATGGCTCTTTTGGATGTTTTCGCCCACCTCACCGAGGTTTTGCTGTACCGTCTGAACCGGGTTCCGGACAAGGCCTATATCGAATTCTTGCGCCTCATCGGCGCTCAACTGCATCCGCCGGCGGCGGCAACTGTGACCCTGCGCTTTACCCGCACGGGACCCGGCGGTGGTGTAATCAACATCCCGCGCGGCACGGCGGTCCAGGCTTCTGGCGGTACGGATGGTCCACCGCCGGTGTTTCTCACCACCGCCGTCACCACCCTCGGTCCAGAGGTAGCCTCGGCCGAGGTGCGCGCTCTCCACGGTACGTGGATCGAAGGCGAATTGCTGGGGCTGGGCACCGGACGTCCAGGCCTCAGCCTCACGGCTGCGTATCCACCCTTTATCGCCCCGACCGGGGATGACATCGACCTCATCGTCGGCGTGGAGCTGGCCCCGGGCGAACGCGACCAGCGGACCCCGGCCCTGCGTTTCGAGGGCCGCGACTTTCGACTGTGGCATCAAGTGCCGGCCTTCACCGACCTTGGCGATGATCCCCATGCGGTGATGGTCGATCGCGCGGCGGGATCGCTGCTGTTTGCTCCAGCTCTCATGGATGCGCGTTCTGGGCGCAGCGAAGCCCTCGCCGCCGTACCGCCCCTGGGACGCCAGATTCGCGTATGGTATGTGCGTGGTGGCGGCCCAGCGGGCAATGTTCCTGCTGGGATTCTTACCACCCTGGTCCAAACCATTCCCGGCGTGGCGGTAACCAATCCGTCGGCGGCCGCCGGCGGCCGCGAGGCTGAGGACCTCGAACACGCCCTGCGTCGGGGACCGAGCGAGTTCCAGTCCCTCCACCGGGCGGTCACCGCGCGAGATTTCGAGGCCCTGGCCCTGCGTGCCTCTGGGGGTGTGGCGCGGGCCGTGGCCGTGACCGCCGCCGAACGCTGGGCCCATGCCGAACGCGGTACGGTCGAGATCATCCTCGTGCCGACCCTGCCACCGGGACAAGAGGCCACCGCTGTGGCCCTACGGGCGCAGCAGACCGAGGTGGTTCGTTGTGCGGTCAGCGAGGCCTGTGATCTCCGCCGTCCCCTGGGGACTCGCTGCACCGTTGGCTGGGCACCTTTCAAGACGGTCAGCGTGCAGGCCCGCGTTGTCATTCACCGCGAGGAGAATCCCGAAGCCGTGCGTGAACGCGTCCTTTCCCGCCTACGCAATGCCATCAGTCCCCTGCCATCGGTCCCATTCCCGAGCGGTTGGCCTTTTGGTCGGGCGCTCCGCGCCTCTCATATTTATGACATCATCCTCGGCGAACCGGGGGTGAACTACGTCGATCAGGTACGATTATACCAGGATGCGGTGCCCGAGGCGGCGGTGCGCCACGTTGCCGCCGACCACTTCCAACGTCGCACGTGGTTCGCCGCTGCTGCCACGGGCGTCTTCCGCTCGACCAACGATGTCGACGGCTGGGAGCCCATCAGCAACCTGCCGGGAGCCCGCGAAATATGCCCCTCCCCGATGCGTTCGGGTCTCCTCGCGGTGGTGGTAGATGACCGTGTGATGGATGACACTGAGGGGTCTGCGATCCACGTATCCGACGATGGTGGTGAATCATGGCGCCTGCTGGCGCGCACGGCCTTCACCATCACGGGAACGGCGTGGCTCTCGCGCGGCACCATACCCGTTTTGCTGCTGGCCACGGCAGCCGGTCTGTTTGAGCTCCCCCTGATAGCGGGGGCGGTGCCCACGCCCGTGGCGGTCGATGAAGCGGTGGCCACTCACGGCTGTTACGCCGTAGTGGTTGCTGATGACGGCCGCGGTGGCCGCGTCACCGCAGTAGCTGCCCGTCGCCAAGCCGGAGTGTGGATCTCGTGGTCTGGGGGTCCCTTCCACAAAAGCGGTCTGATTGAGAAGGACATCCGCTCTTTGTGCGTACAAGTCGATGGCCCTCGGCGCTTCCTGTGGGCCGGGGCAGCAGCCCCCGGTGATCATGAAGGTCGCGGCTGCCTGCGACTCGAATTGCGCGGCGAAGCAAGCGATGAGCAATGGCAGCCCGCCGCCCGGGCATGGAGTGGTGGGAGTGTCCGTTGCCTGACCAGCGATGGCACGCGCATCTTCGCCGGCACCCATCGGGCTGGGGTCATGGTCTACGACACATCGGCCCGCGATCCGCAGTGGCGCTCTGCCCTGCGCGCGGCCTCGGGTCTGCCCATCCGTCGGGACGAACGCGAGGGTCTCCTCCCCGTCGACAGCGTCGCCACCGTCCCCGGTGGCGCCCTGATCCTGGTGGGTGGTGGCGAAGGGGTGTGGCGAAGCCTCGACGGTGTCCATTGGCAGGTGGCGGCGAGTCGTCAGGCCATTGATCGCCTGACTTTGCCGGAGACGTGGTTGTTCTGCTCTGGCGACCATGACGTCCAGGTGGTCAGCGATGGCAATGGAAAGGACGACGATGCGCCGCGATGAGATCGAACTCCTGCTCCCCGGGGTTTTCCAGCGGGCCCTGGCATCAGCCCCCGGAGGTGGCCTGCTTGGCGGCCTGCTGGAGACGATGGACGGACTGCATGCCCCGGTGGAAGCCTGCCTGGGTGATCTCGCACGGTGGTTCCATCCCCATCGGACCCCCGATCATGTGGTGCCCTTTCTGGCCCGCTGGGTCGACTTGGAACGTCTTTTCTGCGATGGCGGTCAGCCCTTGCCCTCTCACCCCTTGCTCACCACCCACCTGGGAAACCTACGGGAATTGGTGGCGGCCGCAGCCGACCTCGCCCGTTGGCGTGGCACCGCCCGGGGACTCTCGACCTTCCTCGCCACGGCCACCGGTCTGGGCCCTTTCGCCATTGATGACCAGCCCCTGGGGAACGACGAGCGCGTAATCCCATTTCACCTGCGGATCACCGCCCCAGCCACCGCCGAACCCCTACGAGCGATGATCGAACACATCATCGCCCAAGAGAAGCCGGCCCATGTGACCTGGGAACTGCATTTCCGCAGCGACTGGCCCCCCGCGAACCATGATGAGTTCTTGCCGGTGATACTCGTCGATGCGTCGATGGATGGCGGAGACGACGATGCCGACTAACGATCAGGATCAGGATAAGGATAAGGACCAGGGTCAGGAGCAGGGCCAGGATGCCCGCAAGCAGCAGCAACGCATCTTCATCATCCTCGGTCTCATCGCCGCGCTCGGTTACGCGGTGATGGCTACCGGTATGATCCGTGGCCAGGATGGGACTCCAGCCCCTCTCCCAGGCGGTCAGGTCGTCCAGGCGTGGTTCAACGGACTCACGGCGGTCGATCCCAGCACCATCACCGCGACGTATAGCAGCGGCCGGGCCTTTCTTTGGCGTCCCGGGTGGAACTTCTCCCTCGATGCCGGCGAGCGGGTCATCCTCACTATCCCAGCGACGACTTCGAGGTGGACGCAAACACGGACCCTCGGTTTACGCCTTCGACCCGGAGCTGATGGCAGCACGCCACGGGCGCGAATCGTCTACGTCTTGCAGGATCCACGGGATCCTGCCTCCACCTCAGATCTGGCCCCCAAGCTCCTCGGTGATGCCAATGCCCTGGTCCTCCCGCGGAAGCCGGCAGGTAAGGACGACAATCCCGGTGCCGGCCTCGCCGCCCGCCTCCGACCAGCCGGGGGTTCCAGCGGTGCTTCGTCCCCGCCAGAGGACCTTGCCCAGGGAAAAATGGCCCTGCTGCTACCGGCGGCCACGGTGACCATCACCAGCCAGGGAGATAGCCCTCAGATCGTGGAGATCTTCTGATGCTGTGGTTATCCCGCCGTATCTCGGCACCGCCGCCCAGAGCCCCAGCGCCGCCGCTGTCGACCCACAACCTCCTGCTCGACATTACTGCCGACACCGAGGCGATCATCCTCAATGGGGTGCGCATTGGTCACCTGCGCTTCGTGGTCGAGAACCGCTCGTCGGAGACTCTCATTCTGCGCTGCGCCGCCATGGCACGAGAGCCGTTGGATCCGGCTTGGTTGACGCCACGACTCCCGACCTTCGAGCTGGATGCCGGCGATCGGCGCGCAGTAGTCATCGATATTAACGTTCCTGCCACGGCCCCAGCCGGGGTGCGCATCGCCCATCTGCTGGTGTGGTCGGTGACCAATCCAGATGAGGATTTTCTCGCCGGACCAGAAGTCGCCGTAACCGTGCCGACCTACCGTGCCCCCCGGCGCATGCACATCCCGTGGTGGGTGTGGGTGTTACTCGCGGCCTTGGCACTGGTTGCCGGCAATGCCTTGGGAGCGACAGCGGTGGTGCGAGATTTTCAGCATATCCCCAGCATTACCCGTGTCGGTGTGCCAGCACTCGTAGGCCTCACCAGCGAGGCGGCAGCCAATGCCCTCGGTACCCGATTGATCCCCGGGACATTCACTACCCGGTGCACTGCCCAGGCACCTCGCGGCACCGTGGTCACCCAATTCCCCGAGATCGGCACCATCGTGTCACCCGGCACCGCCGTCGACATTCTGGTAGAAGATGGCTGGGCACTGCCGGACTTCCGCAGTCGCGAGGTCACGACTGCCATCGCCAGCTGTGCTGCCCACGGCTTCACCACAACCATCATCACCCGCGTGGACCCGCACCACGCCGAACCCTTCGGCACCGTGGTCAGCCAAGCCCCACTCCCCTCCTCCATCGTTGGCACTGGTACCATCATCCAGCTCACCGTCCTCGGCGGCGTGGTGCTGCCGAACCTGGTGGGCGTAGACCATGGGAAGGCGGTGCAGGCCCTCACTGCCCTCGGCCTGCGGCTACGGCCCCGACTCATGCCTGCCCTCGGCCGCGTGAGTCCAGGGATGACCCCCATCGTCATGGCCCAAGACCCCCCCGCCGGTCAACAGGTCCTCCCTGGAGCAAGCGTGACCCTCGACCTTCAGGTCCAGCCCCGCCCATGAAACGCTCTTACGTCCTCACCGCCATCACGACTGCCGTCACCATCGACCGTCGGGGCCAGGCACGTCTGACGGTCGTCGTCGCCAATACGCGAGAACGCCCGATGCCGACGCAGGCAACCGTGGTTGCCGAAAATCCCGCCAGTGCCCCGTGGCTCGCCCTGGAAGAGGATCCGGTCTTCGTTCTACCTCCCCTCGGCTCACGGACCCTGACCCTCGTGGCGAGTGTCCCGCCTGAGGCGCCGCTCGGGATCTACCGAGCCCAGGTGGCGGTGTGGGCCGAGGAAGCCCCAGATGCGGATTATGTCGCAGGGCCAACCCTGGCCGTCGAGGTGCCCTTCCGTCGACTAGCAGCCCCCCGACGATTCCCTTGGATCACCGTCTTGCTGGTGCTCGTGGCAGTGATGGGCGTGGTCGGGCCCTGGGCGTGGGCCACGCAGGCTACCCACGGCTGGCGGCGCCAGGTAGAGGTGCCCTATTTGCTGGGTCTGCCCTCCACACAGGCTGCCGACCTCCTTGCGCCAAGCCTGGCCTTCGGTGTGGTCAGCCAGGCCCCCACGGGTGATCGCCCGGTTGGATGCCTACTGGCCCAGGACCCGTCGCCGGGGACCATCGTGCCCGCTGGCAGCACGGTGGCCGTCACCGTACATGGTGGGATTCTGGTTCCAAAATTTCTCGGCCGCACCTTGGAAGCCGCTGGCCAAATAGCCGCCGCCAATCAACTCTATTTGGGTTCTCCGACTCTGGCAGTAGAGGTCGCCACCCAGCCCCTTGGCACCATCTTGCGCCAACAACCGGATCCCGATGCGGCCGTCGCCGCCGGCACCACCGTAGCGGTGGTCCTGCTTGATGGTGTACCGGTACCCCTGCTCCAGGGTGTCGCCCTCGACATCGCCCGCAGCGCCAGCACGTCAGCGGGGCTTACCCTCACCGTCGCCCCCGATGGGGCCACAGGGCCGCTGTACCGCAGTGGCCTTGAAAAGCCCCAGGTCATGACGCAAACGCCGTCGCCCGGCACGAAGATTCCCATGGGGGCCGCCGTCACCGTGACCATCGCCTACCCGCCGCTCACGTGGGTCACACCATGACCTCAAATAGCCTTCGTCAGCGGTCTACGCGCAGCGCCTTAATGACCCCCGGCACGGCCCCGATGGCCAGCACCAGACCCCAGATGATGGCTCCGATAGCGGCGACAATGGCGGCGATACAGTCGGTGATACTGGCCAGGAACCCCGGCAGCAGGGCCAGCAGAAAGGCCACCACGAAACCCAACACCAACGAAGTGCCGAGCAGCAGGATCAGCCCAATCTGGCGCACAAATCTCTGGTGGGCCAACACCAGCAACACGGCGATGGCGATCTTCAAGGTCCAGCCCACGGCAAGAATCGCACTGGCTCCGCTGCGGTCGAAGGACGCGAACTTGATCAGGTACACGATTGTCCCGAATGGGAACGCCAGCAAGAGGGCGATCATCAGCAACATCTGGGCGAACGCTGCGAAGGCCGCCTGGAGTGCCGCCAGGGCGGTGGTAATCCCGACGATCACCGTCACCACCGCCTGCCCCTTGGCATGCAGCCGCGGCGGGATCACCAGTGGTGCAACAAGCAGCGCGAGAGCTAATAAGACCAGGGTATCGATGAACGCCAACGTCGAAACTCCGCGACCCGGCGGCGATTCCAGCCCTGGGGCAAAGCGGCCCGTGAACGGTGCGATCAATCCGGCGATCTGCGCCCCGCTCCCGTCGATGACTAGCACCGTCCCCGCGCACAGCAGAGCTCCGACCAGGAATGGCGTACGCAGCGGAGTGTCGGCCATGGATGCCAAGCATGGCACCCGACCTCCACCACGCCAGCCTGCCGGATGCCCACATTTCCCGACGCCGTTCCCCAAGGTTCTCCATGCCTGTACCCCGTAAAGCCAGCCCGGCATTCCTGCGCCGCCTTCCCCTGGTCTCTGCCCTCATGCTCTCCCTCGCGGGCTGCAGTAATGGCGCGGGCAATGGCCAAGTCAGGTCGGGACAACCCGATGATCTCCCAGGCGTCCTCGACCGAATCGATCTGTTAGGAATTCCAACCATCTATTCCATCGGCGAGAGCTCGATCCTCACCTTTGAGCCGGGGAAGCCCCTCGAAATCAAGATACTCGGTAACGATCTCCACGACAATGACCTGTCCTGGAACATCTCGATCAATGGCATCGCGCCCCTCCAGTCAGGACCTGACTATCACCTACGCGAAGGCGGAATCACCACCTGGCAAGATGAGCACAACACCAGCGACGGCGAGGACAATCTCAGCCTCGTCCTATCACAGGAATACGTTTCACGCATCAAGTCCGGGGATCCTCTGAGCGTCACGGTGCAGATTGCGAATAATCGCATTTCACGTCGCTTCACCCAGATCCGCGAATGCGACCAGATCGTCGAACAGCAGATGGCCATTCTCGGCAGCCTACGCATGCATCGTATGCAGTGGCTGGCCGAAGCCCAGGCCGCCGTGGCCACGAGCAAGACGACCCAGGAGGAATCCCTGGCAGGCGTGCGCATCAAGGGAATCCAAGCCATGCAGCCGGTGCTGGAGGCGCTCCTCAAGATTCGCGAGGTGACCTACAGCAGCAGGGAAATCAGCCGGAAGGCCCTCCGCGATGCCCAGTCCTTCGACCCCTGCGACGCGCAGGGTGATGCCCAACTCCAGGCCCTGGTCGACCAGCTGATAGAGCTGCGTGGCGTGATGCGCGAGTTTCAACGCAGCCACGCCGCCTACTCCCCGGTCGTATCGTCCGCCTCGCGGCGCTTCGTCCTCTTCAGCGCCGAAGATTACCGCCAGAAGTTCCTGGGCTCGACCGTCCCCCTCAATGAGATCAATGCCTTCCCGATGCCCCATGAGGAGGTGCGCAAGATTTTCGGCTCCCTCGTGGCCGAGGAGTTCTTCGTCGTCGCCCTATCAATGAGCAATGCCAGCGAACAGGATCGCCTGATCAACACCGGGATGATCAAGGCCACCGGCCGGGCACTCATCTGTCCCGGCACCAACTCGGCCTTCGGGGGTCCCTCACTCAATTTCACGATTCCCATTGAGGTCGTTCCGCAAAGCACCGAGCAGGTGTACACCATGGTCAGCGATTCCAAACCCCACGAAACGCGCGAATGGATCTTCCGTTCCCTGGAGTTCACCGGCGCCTTGGCCACGGCCACCACCATCGGTTTCAATGCCAACCTGGACCTGATCAAGGCCGTCGGCCTATTTGCGGGCGTGGCCATTCCCGGGGCAAAGTCACTGTGGCCGGACGACGTGCAAGGCTACATGCGCAATATCATCGCCTTCGGGATGCCCGATCTGGTAAAGGTTAACAGCAAGAGCACCGTCGGCCACCGGGTGCTGTTCTTCGCCAAGGAGAAACTCCAACTCATGGTTTCCGATCCGCTCCAGTTTGAAACCCGGAGTTCGACGGACGCCGGCACCAAGGAGCTCAAGCACCCAGACCAGTTCATCATCCAGCTCGCTTTCGATAGCCTGATGGTGACCTACGACAACATCACCAGTCCGACCAAGGGGACGGTCGAGCAACGACTCGCGGATACGCGCCACTCGGCGGATGGCCAGCTTGCGGATATGCGGCAGATCGCCCAGACATGGACCGGCTCTCCCGGCGACTTGTATGCCCGCCAATTGCGATTGGAGGACTGGAATGAACTTGGCCAGTGGCTTGACATTTTGGCCACCGAGGGGCCGACAACGACCCTACCGGCACCAAACCGCATCCAGGCGACAGCCACTGTGGCCGCCTGGCGCCAACTCCATGGCCTTCTCGCCCCGGCCACCGTACGAGCCAATCTTACCAATCATGAGACCTACGGTGTCGCCGCACTCGAGCGCCTCGTCCAAGACCTGGACAATGCCCAGGCGGGAGTCGCCAGCGGACAATCTAGCCAGATCTACCAGACACGCATCGGTAAGGCGGAAACGACCCTCGCGCGGGCAGGCGACCTGCTGGCATGCCACCGTCTGATAGCTCTCCAGCTGCGGGAGATCCACCTCGCGGGCCACCTGGGCCACTTGGGCAAGGGCAACGACCAAACGACGGCACGGGTCGCTGTTGACGACTTACTTCTACGGCTCCAACGTGTCCTGGATTCTGCGAAATCAGTACAGGACCTCCTCGCCTTGCCGCAACCCGTGGCTATTCCATAGGAGCAATCGTTCATCCAACGTGTGCGGCAACCGCTGAGAATGAGTCGCTCAGAAATCTACGATCTCGAAATGTGAGATCGTAGATTTTTCGGAGCTGGCATCAGCCAGCGGTTCTCGTCCATCGTGTCGCATAAGTTGATTCTGAATGGCATCCTCGTGCGTGAACGTGTCGTGCGGCGCAGACGCGGCCACGACACAGGAATGATGTAGGTAGACTTTTCCGAACCCGCAGCAACCCAAACAGGCGATTTATCGTGTTGCGGTTCACTCCCGTCCAGCTGGCTGTTTCGAGAGCATTTAAGTCATTGCTGGAGGCCCTAATTCGCAGCGCGCACCGGGATGTATCTCGTGATGTAGCCATTTGACCATCTCGACCACTTGTCGCCATCCTGCCACGATACATGGCCGTCGACGAACAGAACATTGCCGCCGTACAAGGTGGTTGCCGCCCCCCTGGTGGTGTCTCGGGGATGCGGATGCAGCGCGGGCTCCCACCAGTATGGGCTCGTACTGTCTTCGACGCGCTCATAGACGAGGACAATGTTGCTGGAACTCAGCCCTCGCTGCCCGTCGACGAGGCGAGCCGGACCCGCGGCATATGCCATTTGCGTGGCATTTGGCGCCCAGGCAGGATCCCAGGCACCGGTAGAGGAGCCAGACCGTCGATTCCCGTTATATGCATAGCCGTAGCTGAAGGTGAACAATCCGACGAACTGTTTATCGAATGACGGGCAAAAGAGATTGGTGTTGGTTGGTAAGCCCAGCATGTACTCGGTGTCTATGTACTCCGGCATCAGAAAACGAAACCCCTGGTAGGTCCCTCCGAGGCCCCAACCGTATTGGGCATGCCAGGTGGTTGAGATCGGGGGGAACATCCCCTTATTGTCCGCGGAATAGGAAAGGAGTCCGACATGCACCTGGCGGAGGCGCGCCATGCAGGTGGCTTTGGTGGCCGCCTCGCGCACCAACCTGATCGCTGATAACAGCATCATGGCGATGATGGCTATGATGGTGACCACCACTAATAATTCGATCAGGGTGAAAGCGTGGCGCGGCGGGGTCGAGGTCATGGTTTTGATACTTCCCGCGTGGCGCACGCATTGAGGATCTTGACGGAGGCGTCTCGAAAGCAGGGGCGAGGCTACAAGCCGCCATATGATAATAATGCCTGAGATCGGCTGCCGCGGTACCGTCCGCTTCAGAGCGCTCTACCTGACCGATGAAGCACGCGGGTGTCGCGTAAGCAACGAACACCAAAGTGACCTATTGGTTGCAGGATGCCTGGCAGGGCAAGCTGTCACTCGACGAAAGCGAGTCGGTGTTAGCGGCCGCGGCTAGGTCTGCGCCACGCGCGATCCGCGGCGGCGTTTCGTGCCGGTCTCGTCCAGCGGCCCACGTTTCATCGATGTTCTTGGTCGCCCCAAGCCTGCTGCATTGGCGCTGGCTGAAGTGTTCTTGCGCCAGCCGCAGGGCGGCTTGAGCAGCAGAAGTAGGAGCGCAAGCGCGTCACTGATCTTTAGCGATTCACCCCCACAGGCATCTAGAACTTCGTTGTGATACAACTAGACTGAAGCACATGCGTCAGTCGCGTCAGACGATCGAACAAGAGCTGCGGCGAAGGATCTGTTCCGGCGTCTACCCGCCAGGCTCGCGTCTGCCGTTGCGTCGCGATCTGCTGCGTGAGCTCGGCCCCAGTCCGTTGACCCTCCAGCGAGCGATGGATCGCCTCGCTGAACAGGGCTTCATCAATCCTCGTGGGCCGCAGGGCACATTCGTCGCCACGCAGTTACCCAATCGCGGCACTATCGCCGTGGTCTTCCCGGTGAACTCGCAGCGTGCTGTCCTCGCCAATCGCTTCTGGGGGACCCTGCTATGCGTCACTGAAACGTGGCCGAAATATGAAACTTTTACTTTCCGCCCGTACTTCCTGTCTGACCAGCAGCTTGATGTATCTGAGCACCGCCGGCTATGTGTGGATTTAGCGGATGGTGGGCTTGCGGGAATTTTCGTCACCAGCGCGCCTCATTTTCTGATCGGCTCGCCGGTACTCACGGCTACTTGTCCGCGAGTCTGCATCTCAAGCACCCAGCAGGCGATAGTCGATCGTTTTGGATTCTCTTGTCTTGGGATGACCGCCACCGGGATCTACGAATCGGTGTTGCGCCACCTGCGTGCTGCGGGACGGACCCGAATCGGCTTCCTGACCGATCCCAGCCACGGCACCTGTCCCTGGCTGCCGCGCCGCAGTCGAAGAGATCGCCGCCCTCACCGCCGGCAGCCCACCCCGTGTCCGCATGGTGGCCCAGACTTTACGTGACCTGCCGAATTTGACCTGATCCCGAAAAATGGTCCATCGTAGTCTGGCAGTGTGAATCTGGCTGGGTGATCGATTCATCAATCAGCCAGATTCAGATTATTCGAAAATGAAGGTGCCCCAGTTGACAGGAGTCGGACGTAGTTCAAAAACCACGTCATCCACCAAGCCGGTCTGCTGATTGCACCAGTAGGTCCGCAGCCGGGTGCGCGTGCCGCCCGGGTCGCCATGCGTGACGCCGAAATCACCGCGCAGCAACATGCCGGCCTCCGGCTTCATGCCGAGCACGCTGAATGGGATGGCGGCTTCGATGGTGTAGCCTTTCCCGGGGTTCACCGCGACTTTAAGCTCGATCTCGCTGACCACGTCGACCCAATCAACCTGCCACCCTTGGATCACTCCCGAGGTGTAGGTACGTGGTTTCTTCTGGTCAGAGATGAAGCGATACAAAACGGCGATTGGCTTGCCGCCGAGGTTACCGATCGACAGCCGGAGATCACCCTTGGCGGCCTGATTGCGTTTCAGGTCGGCGTTAGGGTCAGTTGCCACCTGCAGGTCGGCGGTGTCACCACAGGCGTACATCTGCGACCAGTCCGTGGCGCCATTGACCCACGGGGTCTGATCGTTGACTTCCCAGGCAGCAAACAGATGTGCATCATCCCAGGCCAGCGCACTGCGAACCGCCGTCTCGGGATTTTTCTGGTAGGAAACTGGCCCTGCTTTGGCGAAGTCAGGCCCGAGTTTTCCGGTAAAAGTGATGCTGGCACGTTTGATGGTCAGGCTTGAACTGGCGGCTGTCTTTTGCAGTGCTTCTTCGCGCAGAGTCTATGCTTGGCGCGTATCGGCTTCGCTGAGCGAGACCGTGCCGCCAGGAATCGACGTGGTGCGTTCAAGTCCACTCAAGGCGATGTTCCAGATCCCGGATTTTCCTGATTGAATATAGACTTTGCCATCAACAGCCTGAGTCATCGAGCCGCCGAAATCCTCGCCACCACTGCCGGGTGGCAGATCGGTGAGATCAGCTCCGGGTGCTGCCTTAGGCCATAGCCACTCAAAGGCATTGCCGTTGAACAGTCGAGTGACATAGAAGCCATCGCCACTGAGCACATTCCATTCGCCGAGGTTACCGTTGATGGCCCAGAAATTTCCGACCCCGGGAAGAATAGCTGCGCCGACGGGGCCAAATGCGCCCCGAAACAGACCGGGATCTGGGGTCGGTGCCGCATGCGATCCATGCACTTGGAAATACGGATTCGGATACGTCCACAGCAGCTTGCCTGAGGCAAGATCGAATCCCGCCCATTGATACGTGTCGCGTTTGTCGGCAACGAGCAAGTTCAGCAAGATGCGCGAATTGTCGACGCTCGGCAACGCGCAGCCGCTGCCTTCACGATAGCCATTGCTGAATGCTGCTGGAAGAGACTCGGGCGTCATCACGTCATAGCACGGCGCACCGGCGGGGGAGAAACCCGTAACTTTCAAGCGTTTTAGGAATTTGTCGGAGCGATCGAGCGCATAGAGCGCGAGATCAGGCCCAAGGTTACTACCCAGGGCCATATAGGTCGTAATGATCAGGCTGCCGCATAAGCAACATGTCGCTCTCGAAAAAACGCAGCAACTTTGTGCGGCTGGCGTTGTC
>JAYVTR010000140.1:0-18272 GCA_043788625.1 Planctomycetota bacterium | reverse complement strand
CCGACAGCGCGCCGCTGACGCAACGGGCAGCGGCATGCATGGCCAGCGCCGGCATTGCCGTCGGCATCCTTGCCAGTGGTTCGAAGGATCTGGCTCTATTGGCGGCGATCGTGCCGCTGGCGATTCTCGGTGGCGGTATTGCCGCCTGTGCCATCGATCGCGGCCCGTGGTCTGGTGGCGTGCTGGTGACCACCATCGTCACCAGCTGGCATCTGCTGCTGGCGGCCTCGTATTCAGAAATGCCGTGGTGGAATGCGCCGGTGTTCGCTGCCGCCTTGCCGCTGGGTTTGCTGGCTGCGCGCCTCGGCCGCACCCCTCAACGGCGAGCAGCCTGGCAGCTGGGTACCATCGCGCTCATCCTGCTCGTCGCCGTGATTCTGACAGTAACACTCGGTCAACCAGTCTCTGCTAGCGAATGGCCTGGTAATTCTTATTGAAGTGCCGGTGTGATGCATGGGCCCGGCAGACAATTTCCGACACGTGTCTACCATTTATGGTGATGGAGACATACTTCCGGGCATGACGCTTCTTGGAAATTTCATCTTCATCTGTCCCGCTTGTGGGTACAAGGCGCGCGTACCAGAGCAATTTTCAGGTCGCTCGATCAAGTGCCCGGGCTGCATGACGCCGCAAGTCGCCAATGCACCGCTCAATAATGAGCACAAAACCGCGTCGTTCATCCGCGTCGCCGCCACGCCGGTACCGTTCACCATGCCCCAGGAGCAGATCGACGCTCTTACCGGGTCCCCGGTCGCACCGCTGGATATCGCGCCTCTGCCGCCGCGCAGCTTTCCCTCGCCGTTGCCAGGAGCGATCCGCGTCAGCACCGACCGCATCACCAAGCGAGCCGAGACCGTTACTCCTGAGGCCCCCCCGACGGCCAACATCGTGCGCAGCGGCACGGTTGATTTTACCTGCACGGCATGCAACGCGCACCTGCGCTTACCCGGACATTACGCGGGCAAGTCCATCCTGTGCCCTAAATGCAGCATGCCGCAAAAAGTGGTGATCACCAACCTCGCCGTGCCCATGGGCACCACGCGTTCGATTGCGGCTTCGGGGACCTCTGCTGCCACCTCGCCCGGCACCGCCACCGGCATCCGTGTGCGTGTAACTCCCCTGCCCGCGACCTATCCGACGCCCCTACCCACCGCCATGACGGCGCCAACCACCTCCGTGCAAGGCGCGCTCAAGCCACTGGCCGCGCCGGCAGCTTTCGCTACCGCCGGGGCCGCGCCAGACGTCGATTTGGCCGGAGACATCGATGCCATCGTCGCCGATGTCTCGCCAACCGATAGCGTACCGCTCAAGCCGCACCCCTCGCGCACCAACACCAATACCGAATCCATCAAACGTTCGCCAGCAACCGCTGCCTCGGCGTCTGCTCCAGCCGCGATTTCAGCACGCTCGCGGGCGCGCTCACCGTCAGCGGTCAACCTGATCGCCGTTGCTGGCGGCCTGTTGGTGATCGTCATCGCCCTCGGCGCCGGCTTGACCTATTACGCCTTGGCCTTGAGCGAAACGCGCCACCGCCTCGACCAGGCGCAACTTGAAACCAAGGCCGCCAGCGAAGCCACCGCTGCCCGCGAACAGGCGGCCAAGCTGCGCATCGCCGAACTTGAAGCGGCGCTGCAAGTAGCCACAGACGCTGCCGCAAAATTGCCCGCCGCCGCCGAGGGGCCGGTAACCACCGAAGTATTGACACCTGTGACTCCAATTGCTCCAGCTGAAGCTGCCGCTGCTGCACCTGAAGCTGCCCTGCCGGTCACGCCGGCAGCAGTAGTCCCCGTATCGGTTGAGCAACCACTTAAATAGTCTTTCGCCGCTTTCTGACGAAAAACCGCACGGCGCCGCCTTGCCCTGAGCGGGCATGGCTTAACGTCCGTCACATCTGCTCACTGTTTCTGCTTGGAGTTCCCATGTCGCTCTCGCTCGCCACGTCTGCTTTCCACGGCCAACGCAAAGGCCCGGTTGTCATCGTGGTTATGGATGGGGTCGGCATTGGGCCTGATTACGCCGGCAACGCCGTCAAAGCTGCACACACGCCCGTGCTGGCCAAATTGATGGCTGAGTACCCCCACGTCGCCTTACGCGCACATGGTACCGCCGTAGGCATGCCCAGCGACGCCGACATGGGCAACTCTGAAGTCGGTCACAACGCCCTCGGTGCCGGACGCATCTTCGACCAGGGCGCCAAGCTGGTGCAGGAAGCCATCGATTCGGGAGCCCTCTTCCGCGGCGCCGGGTGGACGGAGATCGTCACCAATGCAGTAAACAGGCAGTCGACCCTGCATCTGCTCGGGCTGCTCAGCGACGGCAATGTCCATTCGCATATCAACCACCTCAAGGCCCTGGTCCTTGACGCCAAGAAGCGCGGCGTGGTGAAAGTCGCGGTGCATGCCCTGCTGGATGGCCGCGATGTCGGCGAGACCACCGCTCTCGAATTCACCGAACCATTTGAAGCCTGGCTGCACAGCGTCGATGCCAACTACGGCATCGCCTCGGGCGGCGGGCGCATGTGGCTGACCATGGACCGCTACGATGCCGACTGGTCGATGGTCGAGCGCGGCTGGCAGACCCACGTCCTCGCCGAAGGCCGGCGCTTCCCCTCGGCCTCGGCGGCGGTGCGGGCCTTCCGCGATGAAAGGCCCGGTGTCATCGATCAGGACCTGCCGGCCTTCGTCGTCGAGCGGCATGGCGAGGCTTTCGCGCCGGTGCGTGACGGCGACTCAGTGGTGTTCTTCAACTTCCGCGGCGACCGTTCGATCGAGATCAGCAAGTGTTTCCTCGAACCCCGAGCTCACAATCTACCGTTCGACCGCAAGCATTTCCCTGAGGTATGCTATGCCGGCATGATGACCTATGACGGCGACACCAACCTGCCGCCGCGCATCCTCGTCGCGCCACCGGTGATCGACCGCACCCTCGGCCAATACCTCGCCGGCTCAGGCGTGCGCCAGCTGGCATGCAGCGAGACGCAGAAATACGGCCATGTGACGTTCTTCTGGAACGGCAACCGTTCGGGCTACATCGACCCCAAGCTCGAACGCTATATCGAAGTGCCCAGCGATCGGGTGAGCTTCGACGAACGGCCGTGGATGAAGGCGGCCGAAATCACCGATGCGGTGGCCAATGAACTGCGTGCAAATCCGTACGGTTTGGCACGCCTCAACTATCCCAACGGCGATATGGTCGGTCACACCGGCAATTTCAATTCGACGCGCATGGCCGTCGAAGCCGTCGACCTGTCATTGGGCCGTCTGCTGCCGGTGATCAAGCAGCTGGGAGGCGTGGCGCTGATCACCGCTGATCACGGCAATGCCGATGAGATGTACGAGATCGACAAGAAGGGCAACGTCAAAACCGAGAACGGCAAGCCCAAGGCCAAGACCAGCCACACCCTGAACCACGTACCGTTCATCGTCTATGATCCGCAATTCAAAGGCGAGTACGCCATTGATACCAGCGTCGCCCAGCCGGGCCTCGCCAATGTCGCGGCCACCGCTCTGGCGCTGATGGGTTATCAGGCGCCCAGCGACTACGAACGCTCAATCCTCACGTTTAGCAAGTAGGATCAGGAGAGGCGGTTCGCCCGCCAGGCACTGGGGGCGACGCCGAAGCGCTGGCGAAAACGCCAGTGGAAGAGGCTGGGGGGTGGCGAAGCCATGCACGGCGGCAATGGTGGCGATCGAACTATCCCTCGCCAGCAAGGCCCGCGCTGCCAACTGCAGGCTATGCTGCACCAGCAATTCACGCACTGTAGTCGCACCATGCAGACGCATGGTGCGCGATAGATAAGCGTCGCTGACCCCGCACCAGCTACGAAACAGGGGCAAGCTCACCACGGTCCGCGTTTCTGCCAGACGGCGCATGGCGGCGGTAAACCATGCCGGCCCCTCTGCGGCATGGATCGGCTCCAAGACCGCATGCAGGATAGTGCCGGCAAGGGCCATCCATGCGCTCACCAAGGTCGGCCGGCTGGCGGCCCGCTCAATGGCCAGAAGACAGCGGAGCCAATTCACCCTCCTGGTACAAGAGCGACGCCGAAGCCGCTGACAAGGTGGCCATCGTCGAGCCACCCAACCAACGCTTCATGGGGAGGTGATGATTCGACCGTGAGCAATCCACAGACGGCCACCCGGCTCTGCCGTGGCATCGGCAACCTGAAGGCACCAGACGATCCCGTGGATGACGATACCCGGCGTCAGCCCCTGACCGTTGCCGATATGGCGGAAGGCCGCCCCCAGATCAAGGTCGGCCTGCTGCCAGCCGGATCCGCTGGCAGCAGGGATGTCGATGGAAAAATTGGTCTCATCACTTGGTTTGAGATGCACTGCCAGCCGCTGGCCCGGTCGACTGTGGTCGAACTGGTAGGCAAAGCGCAGTCTGGCACCGGCCGTCACCACCCACCCCTGGCTGGCAATCGGCGAGCGGATCTCGGTCAGGCTCCACTGATCCGGCAACGGCGGCGCGATTGAGCGCCACACCCGGGTAGCGGCACCCAGATCTTCAACTACAGCCCGCCAGCCCGCAGCTGCATAATCATCGTAGTCGACCAGTCGTTGCCAGCCCGGCTCAGTTGGCGCCGGCAGAGGCGTGGGCAGGAGACTGCTCATACCATCGGCGGCGATGCCGCATTGATCGTGAGCGATGACGATACCAGGCTCACCGTGGTTCCCCAAACGCACGGCCCCGTCACTAACCGCTAGCCTGATTCCGGCAGGCGTGTAACCGAAGGTAAAACGGGTGCCGATGATGGTCGCGGTGGTGGCGTCGGCGGTGATGGTCATCGGATGACCGGGGTCACGATGGGCGACCTCGGCCATCAGCGAGCCACGCTCCAGACCCAAGGCGATAGCCTGCTCACGCAATGGCGGTGACAGCGGCAAACGGAGGCGGGACTGCGCCGCCAGGGTGAAGCGGGCCTGACCGTGGCCGAGATCGATGGCCGCAGCGGTAGCGCCGGTCTCAATCGCGTCGCCTGCTCCTGGTAGATCGGTACTGGTCAGGGGCCGTCTTGCACCGGCGGCAGACACCAACCACAGCCCGGCGGCGGGCGTAACACCGACATATGCAGCCGCAGGATGTGCCGGCCACGGCGCCACCGTCATGGCAGCTGTCACTGCGACCACGGCTAAACCTCCGAGCGCCAGCAGGCTGGCAGCGAACTGCCGGCGCCCGACAGAAGGAACCGCCCGCGGCCGCGAACGCCACGCGGTCGATGGTCGCAAGCGAGAGTCAGTTCCACTCGCTGGCCTTGCTGGCAGTGCCGCGAGCAGGCCGGCGATTCGAGCTTGCCGGCGGAAGACGCGCCGCTGGGCGGGATCGGCGAGAAGCCGGGTGAGCTCCGCCTCCTCTGCCATGTCCGTCTGCCCCTGTTCCCAACGCACCAGCAACTCTTCGCAGTTATGAGACATGTACCGCACTCCCTAGTCGACGGTTGATGCATTCGAGCAGGGTGCGGCGGATGCGCGCCAGGGCGGTGATAACCGCCCTTTCACTGCGTCGCGTGCGCGCGGCGATGGCGATCATGGTTAGGTCTTCGGCATATTTCAGATCGAGCAGGGTGAGCGCGGCTTGGCCGAGTCCCTGACGGCAGACATTAAGAGCCTGCGCCAGGGCCGCGTCGTCATCATCGTCGTCATCGCTAAAGGCCTCGTCGATGCGCTCAAGTAAGATACTGGCAGGCAGGCGTTGGGTTCGTCGATGGTCGTGCCAATAGCGCAGTGCGAGATTGCGAGCAACCCCGCGGCACCACGCCGGCAGATCGCCGATCGCCGTATCCTGGTCGACCGCCTTGAGCAAGGCGAGGTAGACATCTTGGCAGATGTCATCAGCGATTACTCGTGAACGCACCACGGCCAAAGTGTAGGCGAACAAGCATTCACGCCCGGCCAGAAAGCTGGCTTGCAGATCAGCTACGGATGGCCTTGGCGACAACGTCATGGGTGATGCTCTGTTCGTCATCCTGTCATTCAGTGAGCCTCGACCAAGGCTGGCAGCCGCGCTGCGTATCATACACACGTGCGTTTAACCGTGTTGCCCCGGCTTACGTGATGTCACCTGTCGTGACCGACCGCATCCAGGAGCTCTAATATGCGTTGCGCAACTTATTCCCCCATCAGCTTGCCGCTTGCCCTTCTGTCTTTGGCAATGCTGGCCCGGCCCTTGGCGGCGGCCGATGCCACCACTCCAGAAGCCTTTTCAACACCACATCCCACAACCTGTGGAATTTCACTGGTGTGGCCATTCAGAGGCGATGCCAACGGTGATGGGCGGGTAACGGTCCGTTACCGTCCGCAGGGCGGAGACTGGGTCACGGGGATGCCCCTGTTTCGGGTTCCAGCGGGCAGCAATACCTACGGCGTCTGGGGCAGCCGTCATCTCGGCAGCCTATTCGATCTTCAGCCAGCCACGACCTACGACATCGAACTGACGTTGACTGATGCCGATGGCGGCGGTTGCATCATGACCTCGTCGGCCACCACCCGCGCGGTCCCCGCGGCTGCGCTCAACGCCCTGGTGCGTCCAGCCACCCCGGCGACTTTCGCCGCCGTTGCCGCCCAGATCCAGCCGGGTGAAATTATGGCGCTGGCGGCAGGCACCTATGCCGGTTTCATCTGGGAACACGATGGCACCGCCACCCAGCCGATCACCATCCGCGGTGTCCCCGGCACGGTGATCGACGGTATGATCGAGCTATACGGTCGCCACGATGTCATCCTTGAGAAGGTGGTGGTCAATGGCCGCGTCCGCCTCAACAATTCGCAGCGAATGGCGGTCATGCGCTGTACGGTCAATTCCGTGCTCAGCCGCGGCGGCGGCAATGGCATCGTCAGCTTCAACCGCAGCGAGGACCTCTATATCGCCGACAACACGGTGATCGGCTTGACACCGTGGATTGAGAGTTCATTGGGAACCAATGGCGCCAATGATGGAGAAGGCATCGTGGTCAATGGCCCTGGTCACGTAATCCGCAACAACCGCGTACGTGGAATGCGTGACGGATTGTCGTTGATGGAGGGCGATCAGGCTTTCGACCAGTACTCGATCGACATCTGTGAAAATGACGTCAGTGAATGTTCCGACGACGGCATCGAGGTTGATTCCACGTTGCACAATGTGCGGGTGTTGCGCAACCGACTGACCAACTGCTTCATGGGCATCTCGTCCCAACCAGGCATGGGCGGACCACTCTATGTGGTGCGCAATGCACTCTACAACATCGTTTTCGAAGCCTTCAAATTGCACAACGGAACCTACGGCGACGTGCTGCTGCACAACACCGTGGTCAAGTCGGGCGATGCCTTTTCGGTGTTCTCAGGGGCGACCATCTCGCGGACCTTCTCGCGCAACAATCTGCTCATCGGCGGACCGGGACGCACGTGGGCCGGCTACGCCACCGGCAGCGGCCAGGTGATGGATCTCTACGATCTCGACGTGGCCACTGCCGATCTCGACTATGATGGCTATGGCTCGACCGCTGCCTCGTTCAGCGGCAAATTCGGCCCATCGATACCGTTCTCAGGCCTCGCCGAAATGCGCAGCCTGACTACGGAAAAACACGCATCGGTGGTCGATCTCGGGGTGTTCGCCACGCCTCCGACGTTTCCGGCGGCAGCAATGACGGCTTTCGCGCCACCCGATCTGCGTCTTGCCGCAGGCGGTGCGGCCATCGATGCCGGGGTCGTCATTTCTGGGATCACTGACGGATTCACCGGCGCCGCTCCCGATCTGGGAGCCTATGAAGCCGGGCAAGCGCTACCCGCGTATGGAGTACGAAGTCTTGATGCGAACGACCACATGCCACCGGTACTCAGCGGCCTGACGGCGAACGCCGTCAGTGCGGCCTCAGCAACCTTCAGCTGGACGACCAATGAAGACGCGACCTCGCGCATCGAATACGGATCGACCGGCACCTATGGCAACCAGTCGAACCTCGTGACGCTACTCAGTCTGCACCACAATCTGACCCTCACCGGCCTAACCCCCGGGTCAATGCTGCACTGGCGTGCGCTGAGCATGGATACGGCGGGAAACACAGGCGCATCAACCGACCAGATCCTGGTGATGCCGCCCTCGGTGACTGCCGGCACTGCGGATGGCGGCAACAGCGCTGGCAGTGAAAATGGTAGTGGAAGTGACGGCGGCAGTGATGGAAAAAATGGCGGTGGCGGCTGTGGCCTAGGTGCAATGCTCGCTCTTCTTGCCGGTAGCGCCGCCGTGGGACTGCACCGCCGCCGCCACGCCTGAGATACGAAATACATTATTCATGGTAGCCAAGCAAACTTTGGCATTTGCCGCAGGCTCTTGTTGAATTCCATGGCGATCGCCGCCAAGGGGAAACCTTGGCGGTAATGACGATCGATGATCATGCGCGCCGATGGCGTCTGCCGCGTCATCGGCCTGATGCTCAATATGCCTGCGCATGGCCTCCGGCAGATACTGGGAACGGTTTGCGTGCAGACGACGCGCGGTTGTCATCTGTGCGAGAGGAGCTGGTTCTTGGCAATGGCTTCTAGCCAGGCGTGAAAATTGCTCTCGGCTGGTAATCCGCGAGACAGCGAAAGGCAGTTATGAAAGCGAGGTGCGCCACTTCGTCGGGATCGATTTTCGGTGGGCACCGTCCCGCAAGCCAGCAACATAATGGCCAGCCGCACACACGTACGACATTCTCGAAGGCATCGATATCGCCGACACGGGTGCGGGCGAGGGCGCAGCAAGCTCGGCGTGATCGGGATGCGTCATGTCTGTACCAGTAAGAGCACCATCCGGCATCCGGTTACCATGAATACGCCGGGTGGCGTCGCTGGCGCTCCCATGCCGCTCTCCCAATGCCACTCTCCCAATACCACTCTACAGCCTCGTCAGCTCACGGCGTGATTGCCAGTGCATGGCAGATCTCTTCATAGAAGAGCTGATGACCACGCGCATCCGGGTGATTGAAACCGTTGGCCAACAGGGCCGGATAAGGGATACCTTCGCGCCAAAGGCGTTCCCAGCGGCCGGCCATATCGGCGACGCCGACGCCCGGGCCCTCGTGGCCGAGCACGCGGTAGGCGGCGACCAGGCCACGCGTGTCCTTATCACGCAGGCTGCCGTGCTCCCAGTTATGCTGCGGCGTCAATAG
This sequence comes from Planctomycetota bacterium, assembly GCA_043788625.1. Lineage (GTDB taxonomy): Bacteria > Planctomycetota > UBA11346 > UBA11346 > UBA11346 > CAIUVD01. Next base: position 9,142 of record JAYVTR010000140.1, on the reverse strand, counting down.
CAGAACTTCACTGCCGAGGGCCTTTATGCGCGCGATCCATTCGCGGTAGAGCGCAATGCCTTCAGCTTCGTTGCACCACTGATCATTGACGAATTCGATGATCACCAGATCGGGCTTGGCATCAATGATGCGCGCGAAATCGCATTGCTCAGCCCATGCCCCCGGCGTGCCGACCGTAGGATAGGCTGAACGCAGCCACTGCTTGGAGTTGGTCCCGCCGACCGCGATGGTCCATTCCAACGCCTGCGGATAGTCCTTCTTCAAGCGCGCCTTGAGGAGCTCGGCGAATGATTGACCTGGCTCGAGATCACCACCAGCGGTGACGCTGTCACCCCAGCAGATAATGCGCGCCGAACCGCCAGCCCGCAGCTTGGCGACGATAGCGGGCAAGGCTTCAGGGGCAGTGGTCAATGACGCGGGCGAGCCTGGTGGCATCAGCACCGGCAACACCTCCGCCGTCTGCGCATTCTGGCGGTAATCGAAAAACATCGTCGCCAACAGGGTTTCACCGGACTGCACCACCGGCATGGCCGGGGTTATCTGTGCCGGCAGACCCGGACGCACAACCTCATGGCCATTGGCTTGACGAATCAGACCGTCAATGCGTCGCATGCTGATCTTGTAAGCGATCGTGACTTCATTGCCGGTTGTCAACACACCCGACGATCCCAATCCCAGACCACCCCACGTCGCATCGAAGAGCACATCGGCGTTGACTGCCGCAGGTGAGCCGAGTCGCGCCACCACAAGCTGCCGCTCACCCAGACGGATCTCCAGACTGTCCGGATCAAGCGCTCCTGGCGACAGATGCTGTAGGCCGAGCAAACGTGTTGCTGCCGCCCACGCTTCCGGCTTCTTCTCCGAGATGCATTGCCGCTCATTGGTGATCTGTCGTGGCGCTGGCGACTCCATCGCGCGCAAGGCCGTAAAGCGAAGACGCCAGCGCAAAGCCTCGGCCGGAGTCCATGCGCCCGCGTCCATTGGCGACAGCGGCGACGACCTGGGTGCCGTGAGCGGGTCAGGCATGGTCGCGGCACTGCCATCGGCGGCGACGAGGTTCGCGGACAAGCCACCGGCGGCGATGACCAGCAGCAACCGCAGGGCGTGAACAAGCATACGCGGTTGCATAGTATTCCGGGGGCTCATGGCGCTGGCAAATCGATGGTGGTCAGGCTATGCGCCGGCAGACCCTGAAGGCAGGTCTCGCCCCACTTCGGCGAAGACGTTTCCCAATTTATTTTTGTCGCCGAAAAGTTGGTGGCATCGAGGGCGACATCCCCACCCAGGCAACGCCGTTGCACCAGCGTGCTGTCGACCACCCCCCGCACCGCGAGCCGCACTGCCTGAACGTGCTCGAGATCGCGATTGACGAGGACTATGCGCAAACCGCCATCACCCCGCTGCAGAGCCCAGGCACCGACGGCGGCGTAGGTTTCATGGCGTGGCGTATGCGTCAGAGGATCCTCATAGGTGCCACTCAAACGCGTTGGATTGTCGCTGGTAGTGACCGCGATCATGCCATTTACCGGCACGCCGGTGAAGGCCTGCAAGGCTAAAGCCGGCACGGTGAGACGTGGATCAGCAATAGAACCCTTGTGCGTGAGATCGACCAACTCGAACACCGGATGGCCAACCAGATCATGCACCGCCAAGCGATCAACCCCGGCGTCGAGCAACCGACCGGTCCAATCCGCCAGGGCGATGCCATGCGCGACGTGCTGCCACCACGCCAGACCACCGGGCCCTTTTTCCTCGACTTGCATCAGATTGTATTCGGTGATCCACAATTGCAGATCGCCCAGGCCATGGCGGGCGAGCATCGGACGTAGGGCCGCGACTTCGGCGCATGAGCTGCCGATACGAGCGAAGATGCCAGCCACTTCTTCAGGCAAGGCCCGTGGTTGATCCTTCAATTTACCGGCGATGTAGCAGTGCAGGGACAGGCCATCAACGGTACCTGGGGCCAAGCCTTTCGCCAAATCCTCGGTCCACGCCGGTCCGACGTGATCAACAGACTCCGATTTCCATGAGCCACAGAAACCCTGGGCAAGGATCTTGATCGACGGATCCGCCGCGCGCATCTTCTTAGCATAAGTGGTCGCGATCGCGGCATGCTGACGGCCCGACCAATAGACCCAATCCTCGTTACCGAGTTCCCACCATTGCACGCCCCATTTTTTCTCGCGGGCGGTGCTGACCCATTTTGCCGCATAGGTCGCGCCTTCGCCGACATTGCCGGGAGCGATCAGCGCCTTTGCGTCGTTCCAGTCCGTATAGCCATCACGACGGATCTGGTAGGTGTTCACCTGCACCAGCGAGGCGCAGCCCAAGATCGCGGTATCAGCAAGGAAATCCTCACTGCTCAACCAATGATGCACCCAATCTGGGGAATAGCTCTGCCGCGGGGCGTCCCAGAAATACCATAGCGACGAGGTTCCGCCTGGCCAACGCAGGAAACCGAGGCCGGTATCCTTGATCGCCTGGATCGTTTGCGGATGCTTCATCCCTTCGACGAATCCAGCACAGTAATATTCTGCCGAGCTGCCAAACCATGCGGGGCCGAGGGTTCGCGCCGAACGCGACGGATCGATCGTCACCTGCACCGGTGATTCAACTGCCATCACCGCCGCGGCGATGAGCAAAGAAAATAGACATGCACATGGACGGATCATTACGATCTCCTGTAAATGGGCGTACTCAAAAAAACTGGCTTTAAGGCATCAGCCCGGGATTGAAGATCGCCATCTGCATCTTGGCCAAATCGCACAAGCCGGTATGGCCGTCGAAAAAAACCGCACTGGCCTGATTCCGGTGGCGATAGCCGCCCTGAAAGTTGTCGTATATGTGCCAGCCGACATCCGCGCCGCCGGTGCCGCTTTGCACGCAGTCGGCAAACCACACCCGGCCCGCAGTAAAGGTGATCCGCGCTTGGGCCATCGACACGTACGGCCCAAAACCATAACTGGTCGATAACCATTGACTATTCACCGCACTGTCCACTCCCCATGTCCAGCCTGGGCCAGATGGCCCGCTGAGCATGGAATACATGCGCAAGTTGAGGCCGAAGCCGACTGCTTTTGCCGGCACGCTGGCCGCCCGCGACGCCTTGGGACAGCCCCACAGCACACTGGTGCGGCTGATCGTCGCCAAGCTCGGCGCCTGCCCCGGACAGGCCTCCAACGGTTCGGCGAGGACTTCCATCCACGACGCATCCCAATTGCCGGCATCGCCCCAAGCGCGGATGACGAGGCCATCGTTTTCCATGCTGTAGGTGGTGGCGGCGAGTGCGATCTGGCGTAAAGCCGACTGACAGCGCGTGCCCTGAGCGGCATCGCGTACCACGCCAACCATCGGCAAAAGCATCGCCGCCAAGATAGCGATAATAGAAATCACCACCAATAATTCGATCAACGTGAAAGCGGTTGGCGTGGTGCGCATGAGTAAGCTCAGGATACCCTATGGCGGCGCCCAGCGATAGGTGTTCTCGCCTCTCTTTTTGGTGTTTTCACCAGGATCGTTCTAATCCTTCCCCACGACAAAGGTTACCCGGCTCTGATTGGGACTCTCCTTATCTTTGAGGCAATACGTCCAGACCTCGCCATCGGCCTCGCCGATACCCCTGAACACATCATCGGCACGTTGCTTGCGCTCGGTGTCGAAGCTCACCCGCAACCCGTCACCGGCGTAGGTCAGGCCCTTGAGCTGCACCACCCGTGCGCCGCTCAGGCGCCCATCGCGTTCGCGACGCAGGCGCACCGGTAGATTGCCATCCTGCTGGTGGTGGTGATGGCTGAGCATCCACGGCCCATGGAACAGCGTCACCGGCACGCCTTCTGCCGAGGTCGGCTCAGGGGCACGGCCGGGGGTCGCCGACCACAGGCGATAGGTCAACGCGACGTCAACCGTTTGTGTCTCCAGCGGCACCTCGATGTCGATGACCGCGGCCGCCGTCCCCGCGCTGGCGAGCAGCAACCAATGCGGCCGGGCGATACGCAGGCAGCGGATCTCGGGCGCCGCTGACAGATCGACGCGCAGCAGTCCGGCCGCATCATCGCGTTCGACGCCCACCCGTTGACCGTCGGCAAAAAGATAGTCGCCGCTGAAGATGTGCGCGATCTCCAGGGTGTGATCGAGCAAACGCAGCCAGCCCCCGGCAACCGTGATCAGGGCCGCCGGCACCGCCAATGAACAGCACCACGGCGCCTCTTTACCCTGCTGCTTATAAACGCCACCCAACTCGCACGAACCGAAACCGCCATTGTAGCATTGATTGTAATAGAGGTGATTTTCCAGGCATAAGAGCGCTCGTTCATTCCATCGCCCATGCCCGGTAAGTACGAACAAGCGGCTGGTGAGCAGCAGCCAATCGGCCAAGGTGCACGCCTCGTCATCGCCATGGCTACCCGCTGGCAGCCAAAAACGTTCGGGCACGCCACCGGTCTCCAGCACGCAATCGTTCCATACCGCATCGAGCTCCTCCTCGATGGAGATCATGCCGTCGACATCACCGTCAAGCTCATGCAGGGCCAGCAGACCACGGCGGATGGTCAGGTACATGTGCGCATGGTCAGCCTGCGCCAACGGCGTCAGATGGGCGACGAAGGACGCCGCCAGATCGCGCCACTGGCGCTTGCCGCTCAAGCGTGCCAGGCTGACCAGGCCATCCAGGCCATGATAGAAACAACTGCGCGTCGCGGCATAGGCGCCGCTCGCATTCTCGGCCTCGACCGAGGCCGCCCAATGCGGCGCGAGCAGCTGATAATAAGCCCCCAGGCGTTCAGCGGCGGCAGCCACCGCCGCGTCATCGAAGGCCTGCGCATAGGCGCACAGGCCCTTCAGCATCCAGCCGTTGCCGTAGGCCTTTTCCCGATTCAGGTAGTCGCCATCCGCTGTCGGCGCACCGAACGAGCCATCCGGACGCTGCAAGGCCACCGCCGCCTGCACCAGCTCGGCGAGAGCCGCCGACGGTGTGCCAGCCGCGGCGTGGGCGCGGCTTTCGACCAACAACCACCGGCCACACATATCGCCATGGAAACGTGGGAAGTTGGTCCACCACCCCGCATGTCCCGAGATCTGACCGAGCAGGTACTCGCGGCTGTACGGTGGGTCGTTTTCGAGACGATGCAGCGAGTGGGCCAAGCGTCGGCCCAATTCGCCGCCGAGACGGAATTGCACCGCTGCCGAGGTTGGAACTTCGCAGGCCGGCCCCGAAAAAGGTCCGGCAGTGGGATTATGCAGAGCATGGGAGGTACGCATGACGGGTATCTTCAGCGGCCACGCCCGACTGGCTTGGCGAATTCTCAGTGCTCTTTGGTGTATTCCCCGGCTTGCTGCGGGGCTCATAGCCAGGAGCGTGCAAAGAGGCGCCCTCCACCTATGGTCTCGGGCATGCCGCGCCGCCGCGATGCCAAAGAGGTTTTCCCACACACGCCGTCCTATGCGTATGTACCTAAGCATTATTCCCGCGCCGAATGGCTACCGATCGTTGATTTTCCCTTATGGACCGAGCGCACCCGCCAGGTCGAGGCTGTACCGCCGCATACCCACGAATTCGTCGAACTGGTCTACGTCGACCATGGCCAGGGCTTTCACGTGGTGCATGGCCAAGGCGAGCCGCAGGTCGTGGTGCCAGGCGACTGTTTCCTCATCGCCCCGGGCGAAAGTCATGCCTATGCCGGCAATCAAGATCTGCATTTAATTAATGTCCTATTTTTACCAGATGTGGTCGCCAATGAATTCCGCCACCTCAAGGAACTTCCTGGCCTGCTGTCATTCTTCCTGCTCGAGCCGTTGCTGCGCGAAGAACGCGGCTTCTCGGACCGCCTGCATTTGGGAATGGGCGAACGCGCCGCCGTCGAGGCCTGCCTGGGCACCATGATGGCCGAGCAGGCGGCCCGCCCGATCGGCTTCACTCAGCGCATCCGCGCGCGTTTCGTCGAACTGCTGGTGCTCTTGGCGCGTGCGTACGACAGTCAGCGCAATGCCGTCGGCAACACTCCCAGCCATCATGCCGGCGCCGATGATGCCATCCGCCAGGCCGTCGCCGTCATGGAGCAGGAATACCAGGGTGAACTGTACCTCGACCACATTGCCCATCGGGTGTTCTTGAGCCCGGGACATTTCGCCGAGCTTTTTCGCCGCACCACCGGCGTGGCGCCGTGGGACTATCTGATCCGCATCCGCGTCGAAGCCGCCAAACGCTTGTTGAGCAGCAGTACCCGCAGCCTGACCGATATCGGCCTGGAAGTAGGCTTTGGCGATGCGAGTCATTTCACCAAGTCCTTCAAGAGCCGCGAAGGCGTCACCCCCAGTGCTTGGCGTCGCGACCACCGCTGATACGTCATGCGCATGCACCTGGGAATCATCGGCACCGACACTGGCGTAGGCAAGACCCACGTCACCCTCTTGCTGGCTGCTGGCTTGCGCGCCCTTGGACGAAAAGTGTGGCTGCACAAGCCGGTGGCGTGCGGCGATTGGGATGGCAGCAGCGCCGACGATGGCCGGCGCCTGCGCGCCGCCGTTGGTGACGGACAGGATCCGGCAAGCGTCTGTCCTTATGAATTCCCTGAACCGATGTCGCCGCACCTGGCGGCAGCGGCCATGGGTGTGCAGCTCACCGCTGAAATGTTTGACGCCCACCTCGCCCGCGTGCGCGGCGGCGACCATGATCTGCTGCTCGAAGGGGCTGGCGGCCTGCTATCACCGCTGACGCACGACCGCCTCAGCTTTGCTGAGCTGCTGCCGCGCTGGGACATTCCGGCAATCCTCGTCACCCGTCCCGATCTGGGCACCCTCAATCATACCGCCCTGACGGTGCGTTGTGCGCGTGCCGCCGGCATCCGCCTGCTCGGCCTGGTCATCTCCCACGCGCGCCCGGCGGTTGCCAGCTTGGCCATCCGCCATGCATCGGCTGAGTTGATGGCGCTCACCAATTTACCGATGTTGGCGGACATCCCATATCTAGCAAATCCGGCACATGGTCAGCAGCTGGCGCTGGCGCTGCTGGGTCGACCACAGCTCGCGGCGGACAGGCCCTCAAGCAATACGTCGCATCAGCCCGCTGGCGACGCCCGATAGCCATGATTTCTCGCCAGGTGGCAATCAATCCGTGCGGCGTAGGTGGCAAGTCATGGACAATGGCGCGATGCAATTGGCCGAGCCGGTAACACGGCACTGCCGCGAACATGTGATGTTCCGTATGGAAATTCATGTGCCAATACAGGAAACCAACCAGGCGATTGATGGTGAAGCTGCGACAACACAACCGGGCGTCGTTGACCTCATCTTGCAGCCCGCAGTGTTGCGTATTATTGCACAGCCAGAACAGCCACTGGCCGGTCAGACCATGCAGACTCACCACCAGCGGAATCGCCCACCATCCATACCAACAAGCGACTGTGCCAATCAACAAATGGCCGCCGACGATAGTCCGCGCCCAGCGCACCGCCGCCCGGCGTGGCTCAGTCGCCGCTGCGGGATAACAGCGTTCTTGCCATTCACCCATGAACAACTGACCAGAAACCGCCGAGCGGACAAAACGCAGCAAGTTCAATGGCAGATCGACCTGGACGAATCCTGAACGGAAGAAGTCCCGCCACCGTGGTTGACTGGGCAAGGTCACCTCAAGGTCGTATGGCTGATGCAGCGTATAACGATGGTGACGGGCATGGCTTTCACTGAACATCAGGTGGTTGATCCACCCGAAAAAAGCAAAGAACGGGCAAAAGAACCGATTCAACCCGCGCCAGCGGAAGACGGTCTGATGGCCCAATTCATGCACCGCATTGATGAGGAAGGCCATGCCCATGCCATGCGCGAAGAAGCCGACACTGAAGAGCAGCCAGTGGTGTGCGTGGGCCGCCCACACCGTCGTGCTGCCAGTCGCCAGCAGGATGGCCAGAAAACCGCCGGTCTGCCACCAGGCGGCCCAGTCGCTCTTGCTCAATAAGGCCTGCATCGTCTCGCGCGGCACCGGCGTGCGGTACCAGGAAATGGAGAGGTGATCGGTGGACATTCCGCCATCCTACCCTGCAGCTTGCGACAATGCTTGCCCGATTGCCGGACAAACGTATATAATCTTCCGATGTCCCATCCGCATCGTGCCTTGCATGCCGTGGCTGGCTTCCGTACCGATCTTCCTGGTGGTGTCGCGACGGTGCACACCATCGGCGAAGAATGGCTGGCCAAGAATACCGACATCGGCTGGCATGCCCACCCGGTTTGGGAAGCCTATCTGCAGCTTGATGGCACGTCATGGTGGCAAGATCGTCACGGCCGTCATGAATTGCCCGCCGGCAACGGCTACTTGGTCGCCCCTGGGGTCGAGCATCGGCTTGAACGCATCGGCAAAGCCCGCCATCACTTTCAGTTCGCGATCATCGATCTGTCGCAGATCTTTGCACGGCCGGAATTATCGTTGGCCAAGGCTTTCACCGAAGCTCAGCGACGAATTCGTTTTCATAGCGGCGAGGCCTCTGCCATCGCCGCCGCCTTCACCTTAGCCACCAGCGTGTGCTTGCGCTCAAGCCGTCTGCACACCGAAGTCATCACCGCCACCTCGACGCTGTTGGCCACCGTGCTGCTCGACTGGGCCATATCACCCCAAGCCGTGCACCTGGCTCCAGAACATCCGGCAGTAGGTGAAGTCCGCCGCCGCATCAAACGCGAACCGGGTCGGCCATGGCGCTTGCACGACCTCGTTGCGCGCACCGGCATGAGCCCAAAGCACCTGTGCACAATTTTCGGGGCCACTGTCGGCGTCACGCCGCATCAGTATTTGTTATCCGTGCGTCTCGAACGAGTGCGGCGGGCTTTGGCCGACACCGATCTGAGCATTACCGAATTGGCCGGAGAGTTTGGATTCTCTTCAAGCCAGCACCTGTCGCGGATGTTCGCCAAAAGGTTCGGCTCCTCGCCACGCGCGTTCCGCGCGGGGGTGACTTAGGATTCATCGCGAAGATCAATCTGTAAAAAAGGTAGATTGCGGGCCATAACCGGGTTCACGCATACAGTTCTAGACCAGCCTAGAACATCTATAGCCTGCGACGGAACTGGCATCTTCCGTTGGATGCGCTCGATGAATTATCACAGCCGTAATTGCCGCTCAGGACCCCTGCATGATCACCGGTGAAATCCGCTCCAA
>JAYVTR010000139.1:0-2964 GCA_043788625.1 Planctomycetota bacterium | reverse complement strand
CTTCTTCAACGTCAATGGATTGTTCGGCCTGAAACCAGACCAGGTTCGTTTTTTCAGCCAGGGCACCGTACCCAGCCTCGATACGCAGGGTCGCGCACTGATGAGCGGCCCCGGCCGCCTGCTCGAAAATCCGGATGGTCATGGCGGGTGCTTCACCGCCTTGGTGAAGTCCGGCAATCTCGCCCGCTTGCGCCACGAAGGCGTGGCCCAGATCGTCTACATCCAGGTCGACAATATCTTGGTGCCGGTTGACGACACCCACCTGCTGGGCGTCGCCGTCAGCGAAAGCGCCGATGTCGTCACCAAAGTTTTGGAGAAAGCCAACCCTGATGAAAAGGTCGGCCACCTGGTGCGCGTTGATGATCACGATGTCATCGTCGAATACACTGAGGTCACCCCTGACCAGGCACGCTCGACCGATGCCCATGGCGAATTGATCTATCGCTGGGGCTCGCCGGCGATGCATTGCTGGAGCGTTGCCTTCCTCGGCCGCCTGGCTGATCAGAATTATAAAATTCCCCTGCATCGTAGCGCCAAACCACTGAAGGCGTGGATCGACGGTCAGATCCAGGAAGTCAAAGGCTGGAAGAGCGAACGCTTTATCTTCGATCTGATTCCGGAAGCCAAGACCAGTCTCGGGCTGGCGATCAACCGCGCCGACGAATTCGCGCCGGTGAAAAACAAGGATGGGGCTGACAGTCCGGCGACGGCCGTAGAAATGGCCCACCGCCAGTACAGCCGTTGGCTGCTGGCAGCCGGCGTCAGCTTGAGTCTGCCGCCGACGGCACTGATTGAGATCAGTCCTCTGTTTGCCGCCACCCAGGCGCAGTTCCTCGCCAAGTGGGATGACCGCGTCAGCACCTTGACCGGAGACTACTACCTGGAAGAAGACCGCTCGGCGGTTAATGCCCGCTGAGGCGGCTGGTTTGGCTGGAATGCGTCAACCGTGGATGCGTTTGCTGAGTGCGGCCTGAGCGCGCTCATGCAGATCTGCTAACCCGATGGCGATGTGCAGGCACAGTGTGGCATCGCCGGCCTTTGCTGCGTGCTCTAAGCGGGTGGCCGCATCTGCCAACGCCATCAGCCCGAGGGTCAGCACCTGACCCTTCAAAGCATGCGCTACCAGCGCCACCTGCGGCAGTTCATTGATCGCCACCCGACGATTGATCTCGGCAATCTGCCGTGACGCCTGCTCGCGGAATCCGCTTTCTAACTCAGGCAGGATGGCACCGCTCGGATCGTTCAGATCCAGCAGCAGCTGAGCAAGGGGCTGGGGATCGAAATCAGGTGCCAGGGGCGGGTCGAGGATGACCGGAGAGTGTACGCGTGTGGTCATTCCGTCTTCAAGGCCGGTCTTTGTCGTGAGTGTTTTGGTGATCACCCGCGGTGGCAGATAGCGCCGCACCACAGCAATGAGATCCTCGAGCTGGATCGGCTTGGCCAGGTAATCGTCCATACCCGCAGCGAGACAACGTTCACGGTCACCAGGCATCACATTAGCTGTCAAGGCGATGACCGGCACCGGCAATTTCTGTAATGCCGCTTCTCGACGGCGCAGCTCCCTGGTCGCCGCCAAGCCATCCAGCTCCGGCATCTGACAATCCATCAGCACCAGGCTGTAAGCGATGTGTCCCAACGCCGCCAAGGCCTCCATGCCGTTTGCCGAAAAATCAGCACGAATGCCGATCTTCTGCAACAAAGCGAGAGCGACCTTCACATTCACCGGATTGTCGTCGGCCACCAACACCCGTCCACCAAACTGCGGCAGATCGCGATCATGCGCGAAGCCTTCCATCCCTCCTTGTTGGAGATTTCCTAAGAGGCGGTTGAGCACCGCAATCACCGCCGCTAAACGCAATGGACGCGGCAGACAGGCGGCGATGTCCGCCTCGCTCACCTGTTGGTCGGACAAACGTTCAACCAGCCCGCTCACCAGGATCAACGACGGGTCGTTACTGCATGGATGACCGGGCTCGCGGTTATCAACAAAAGAAGCGAGGGCCGGCTGGCCGATGTCGACCACCCGCCCACCCCAGTCATTGATCCATGGCGCCAGCGTCGACCGCAAAGTTTTGGCGACGGCGATGGCCGCACCCTGCAACGCCACTTGCGAGCGACTGATTTCGGCCGCCGATCGAGCCGGGATATCTACCGCAAAGGTACTACCGACACCCATGTTACTGGTCACTGAGATATGCCCGCCCATAAGTTCGACCAGACGCTTGCAGATGGCCAAGCCCAGCCCAGTGCCGCCAAAGCGCCGCGAGGTCGAGGCATCGGCTTGCGTAAATGGCTTGAACAGGCGCTGCAGAACATCCGGCTCCATGCCGATGCCGGAATCGGTGACCTGGACCTGCAGGCGTTGTGGTGACGCAGTCAAGACCATCTCGACTTGTCCGCGTTCGGTGAATTTTACGGCATTGCTCAGCAGGTTCACGAGGATCTGGCGCAGCCGGCCGGGATCGCCGATGACCTGGGCCGGCAAGCTGGAATCGGCACGAATAAGCAAGTCGACGCCCTTGCTTTGTGCCCGTTCAGCCACCAATCCGGCGGCTTCTTCCAGTACCTGCAAGGGATCGAAATTGGTGTTTTCCAACAGCATGGCCCCAGCATCGACCTTGGAAAAATCGAGGATGTCATTGATGAGCACCAACAGCGCATCTGAGCACTGCTGAATGATCTCGACGTATTCACGCTGCGGTCCGCTGATGTCCGTATCCAACAGCAAGCCGGCCATGCCAATCACCCCGTTCATGGGTGTGCGGATCTCATGGCTCATGGTGGCGAGGAAATCGGCCTTGCTGCGCATCGCCGTCAGCGCCTCGTCGCGCGCACTCCTCAACTCGACTTCAAGTTGCTTGCTCTCGCCGATGTCTTCGACCGTACCGACAAAACCGATGACCTCACTGGCATCACCTGCCAAACACATCTCAGCGGCGCGCCCGCGCGCCCACACCACCGTCC
>JAYVTR010000138.1:0-9794 GCA_043788625.1 Planctomycetota bacterium | reverse complement strand
TCGAGGGGATCGCGCCCGTTTTTCAGTGTCCAATGCAACTCATTAAACCCGTCTTTCGCTTCCTCAGCGGGCTTTCCGTGATGCGACACGGAGGCCAACAAGAGCGCCTCTATCGTTTCTGGCTTACTTGCCCACGACGTCAACGATTCGAACTGCAGGGCAGACAGAAACTTTTTCTGCAGGTCGTCGAGCCTCCCCGCAATCGTGATCAACGGCACCACTTCAACCACATGCCCAGCCCAACGTTTTTCATCGTTACCAGCCTTGGCTTGAAATCCGTGGTTACATTTTCCGATGTCATGCAAGCCCGTGAGCACACCCAAACGAGCAACCTGTATCTCAGAGAGCGTGTCCTGCCCGCCGAGTCGAGCCAATCGACGATTGAGTGTCGTGGGTGAGAATCCGTCGATACGCAATCCTAACAATGCCACGAGGCACGCTGCCACATCAGCGCAATGATCATTCAACGGATGCCAGGCCACGATGGGTTGTGTCCGATCTTTGGGATTGTTGCCTGCGCGGCGAAGTTTTCCCCAGCAACCGGGGATCGAATCAATATTCATGGCGATTACTCACAGACGTTGAGGACATCGTATCTGCGATCACTTCAGTTGTGCTTGAAGCAATTGGTGTCCCTTTAAACCCAAGCGTATCGATAACTTCTTGGGCCTGATTTTTCAACCATTCCTGAAGATCTCGTGGCCCTTCGCAGTGCACGGCCGCACCAAATGACAGCACCCAATGGCGGCATTCGGTGAGGCCAGAGGTGGAGAAGGCGATGCGACGCCAACTGGTGGGAAGGTTGGCCGGGGCCTCGTTGATTTCTTGACCTTCGCCCCAGGTGCGATCGACGATTGATGGCCATGCCTGCGGGCTAACGGCTAACACCACGCGACTACGTTTGCCACCGCCGGTAGCGTGAAAGCCGGTGGCGAGTGAAACGTTGACCTCATCGTGGGGTGCCCGCACAGGGGCGCCAGATGGTCGGTGCGCGACGATCCGCACGGTCGGGTTACGACTGATGATACGCGACAAGGCGTATTGCTTCACCTTCCCTGCCACTGGACCGACGGCTACAGGTACGCTGGTACTCGCTGGCGCCCACGCGAACAGATACCACTCACCCTTGATCAGCACCAAACGAATAGGCCACAGGTGCAGCTCGCGCTCAATGCCATCTCGATTGCGATACGTGAAGTAGACGCATTGGTCGGTGCGTAAGGCTCGTTCTAAATCAGCCAACGCACCGGGGGCCTCAGGGGCGATGCCAAAACGACTGACGCCGATAGTCCGGGGGGCGATGGCTTTGGTTTCTTCCGATAATCCAGCCCGCTCGAGGAGCCCGTGGAGCGCCTGCGACAGATCACCGGAATACGACGTGCTCGGTTTTTCCCAGCCGGGCGATCGAGTGTCGGGCGCACGCAGCAAACCACGGGCAGCAACGAGCGCCGTGATCTCATCTGCAGTCAGATAATCGATTGGCTGTGCCAACGGCATCGGAGGCAAGCCTGTGACCCGCCACCACACCGTACGTGCATCGCAGCCGCGCAGTTTTTCCACCTGTTCGGGAAAATGATGTGCGATGGCCTTAAGATCTGCAAAGACGGTACTTTGACTCACTCCCAACTGCTCGGCCAATTCTTGCGCCGTCAGCGCATTATCCGAAAGCCGTGATAAAATCAGTCGATGACGTTGGGTAATAATAGATTTATTCCGTAAGAGGGTCACGGCTTAATGATTGGTGTGATCTTATCCATATGCAAGTTGGAATGATTGACATTTAATAAAAGCGCTCTGGATTCGCAAAATTGATATTCAGTCACATACGAATTATCCTCCGTTTATCAGGCATTTACTCTGCGACACTAACGAAGTGTTTGCCGTAGCTCCCGAATGGGATCTCCGATAACCGCATGCCCAGGGTGACCGGTGCAGTGCAGGAAGAGCTAAACGGCTTGCGCCCCAATGGCGTTCATGCACCAAGAAGACGCCTCAAAACCACCTGATTTTGCCATATTCCTCGTGATAGCGGCTCGTCCTATAAAGAGCGGAGCAAAATCAGGCCAGTTGATCGGGGCGTAGCCGCCGGTGCCTGGCACAGGTGCAATCAGGATTTAATGGATTTTGGAATGTCTTTGGCGCGCAGTTGGCATCAGCCAAAACGTTGGGGATGGCCCTGGGGCAATGCACCAGTGGCACAAACATCTCGCGATGATGCCGCTCGTCCGCGCGGACAACGTCCTTCACCCTGGTATAGCCCACCTGTGTAGCCATGTCCAACACCGAGGCGCTCAAATATCCGTTTGGCGATGTGACGCTGCTTGCGGTGGACCAGCTTATCACTGGTTAGCAATAGACCGCCGCATCAAATCTCAACATGCATGCCGAGCTCAATGACTCGATTCGCAGGCAGCGAGAAGAACGCCGATGCGTTGAGCGCATTGCGTGACATCCACGCGAAAAGCCAGCTTCTCCACGGCCACATGCCACTGCTGCCAGTGATGATGATGGTTTCCCGGCCAAGAAAATAACTCGTATCCATTGGCTTGAATTCAAATCCCAACGGTGCCTTCTTGAGAATGACGGGGATATTCGGGTCTTCCTTGAATCCGAGACGGACGGTAAGATTGAGAAACCCTAGGCCACGATCGATCACGGTGCAGCGGCTGTCGTTATCCACAAATGGGATCGATTCACTGTGGACATTGAGGATGACGATCCGCTCATGCAGCACTTTGTTGTGCTTAAGATTGTGGAGCAGAGCCGACGGCGTGGCGTTCGGATTTCCCGCCATGAAGACCGCGGTTCCCGGAACACGGTGGGGTGATTTCGCTTCGACATCAGCAACAAATTTTTCGAGAGGCAACGACCCCTGACGTAAGCGATCTCCGAGTCGCTTCCGACCGCGATTCCAGGTCGTCATCAAGAGGAAGACGACCGAGGTGATCGCCAGCGGAAACCAACCGCCATGCATGATCTTGGTCAGGGTTGCCCCGAGAAAGGCGAAATCGACTACGAGAAAAAGGACGGTGATCGCAATGACCAGAGGCAGCGACCACCGCCACAGGTACCGAGCTGCAAAAAAGAAAAGCACGCTGGTGACCACCATGGTGATCGCAATGGCAACCCCATAAGCAGATGCCAAATTAGTCGAGGATCCGAAACCAACGACCAGCAGCAGGCACGCGACCATCAAGGCCCAATTGATCGCTGGCAGGTAGATCTGACCAATTGCCGTCGACGAGGTGTGGCGGACGGTCATGCGCGGCAGATAACCCAATTGGATTGCTTGTGCGGTTAGTGAAAAGGTTCCGGAGATGATGGCTTGCGAGGCGATGACCGCTGCCGCACTCGAAAGAATGACCAATGGAATCTGTGCCCATCCAGGGGCCAATTGGTAGTAGATGTTGGTCGCAGCCGGATCCCGCAGCAACAGGGCTCCTTGGCCATAATAGTTCATTAGCAAAGCCGGGAATACGATTGCGAACCAGGCGAGACGAATGGGTTTTTTACCGAAATGCCCCAGGTCTGCATACAACGCCTCGCCACCGGTAACGACCAGGAACACCGAGCCAAGAACCAGGTAACCTCTAAACCCATGGGTGACAAAAAAATCGATGGCGTAACGTGGATCGATTGCCGCCAATACCTCTGGGTTGGGAATGATGCTGCGCAAGCCCAGAACCGAGATGGTGATAAAGTACAGAACCGTCACTGGCCCGAAGACGGCGCCCACCTTCGCCGTGCCTCGATATTGGAACAAGAAGAGGAGGACGATGATTACCAACGTGATCGGCACCACGAAGTGTCCCAATGCCGGAGACGATACGCGGAGTCCTTCGACCGCACTGAGCACCGATATTGCCGGCGTAATGATGCCGTCGCTGAACAAGAAGGCCCCACCAAACAGGCCAATGATGGTCAACGCCCGTGCCGTTTTTGGGCCACGCCCGGTCCTCACCAAAGCACTGAGCGCAAGAATGCCACCTTCGCCTTGATTGTCAGCACGCAGTACGAATCCCAAATACTTCACCGACACAGCAAGAATTAGCGACCAGGTGATGAGGGAAAGAATGCCCAGGACATTGCGGGCCTGTTCAGCAGGTACGCCATGTTCTCCGAAACATTCACTCATCGCGTAGAGCGGACTGGTGCCGATATCGCCGTAAACGATGCCCAAGGCCATGAACGACAGCATCCACAGCTGTCGTCCTTTCGGCTGAGGGGAAAGGTGTTGTCGCCCAGAGCGTGCCGCTGGTGGCGAGGGCGCGATCGGGGACGGTTGCGGGATATCTATCGCGTTGTCCGTGGACATGACGCAGCTCCTGGAAGCGGCTCCACATCCGCTTCTTCGTTGCCTACGAGGTTAGCTGACGGGCTCGGGCCGAAGATGCCCTACGCAGATGAACTGCGATGCGCCCCAGCGGGCAACACACCCGCGTTGGTTCCCCCGCTCCCGGTGGTCCGGGACTCGGCATAATTGTTGGTAAGACGATATGCTCTTCTCTGTTCGTAGAAACCCCCTGCTTCAATTTATACTCTAAAAGGATTGTCACGCGGCCTTAATGAGGTGTATAATTGGATTGGCGAGAAATCGCGGACAGGTTGGAAGATCAACCCGATTATCACATCACTCGACATCTGAAGCCGCATCGCAGCGCATGTCATCAAGGTCTGGCACGACTTCGTGCCTCATTTCTTCCGGTAATCCGCGGCTGAGATTACTCGGTCGAGGGCAGTGAATGCGAGCGGGTTGAGTGGGTCGACGATCACCCAGGGCGGCAATGCCGGATCGAGGGCGATGCCCACATCGTCGAGTGCGCCGGTCGGCGCGCGTTCAAGGGCAAGGCACCAAAACCCAGCCCAATCTCCGGCCATATCTATCGCCTTGATGGCGAATTCCGCTGCGGGAACTGCGACTGTATCGAGGGTCGAAACCAGTCTGCCAGAAGGCGAATACAAACGCCCGCGACTGGTTTCTCCAGGAGCGGCGGTGCGCGTGGTAATAGTGAACCGCGTAAGTTCTGGTGGCACCCTAAAGTACACCGGGGTCATGCGACCCATGAGGCGCAGACCATGCGCGTGGGTGTCGGTGGCCAGAGCGAAACGGGCTCCGCTGATCGATAGGGTGAAGTAGCTGGAGGGAGCTATGATCTCTAGGTAGTCGACCGCTCTGGCGTGTCCGACGATAGAGATGGTCTCGCCCACACGCAGGATGCCGCTGGCGAGGATCGTTCCGAATTCATCGTAGACCGTGTAGGCCGGGATATCTCGGGCCACCAGTTCGGTAGGAGTGATGGTAATCTGGGAATCTGCATCGGTCCGCAGCAGGATGCGCGTGTTGCCATAGAGGCGGTAGGCGGTGACAGGTCGTGGATTCGGTATCGCGGGCATGGCCACCACATCCAGCGGCGGCACGGTGCGCGGCTCCTGACTTAATTCCGGAGCCAGGACAATGCCAAATGCCGGATCCTTGCGGCCCTTGAGTGAAGCGATGTCGACGTCTGACCGATACACCGGCGAATCGGTCTGAGTCGGTATGAAATTCATTTTCCGCAAGCTCCACTGCAACAGGGCGAGATTGTCACCGAACAGGCGAAGCCGCTCGCGCTGCGGGATGGATGCGGAAGATGAGGCGGCGACCGCTTGCGTGTAGAGGGCTTCCACCTGGGCATATATCGGGGCTTCGACCAGTCGCATATAGTTCAGGTCGCGGGTGTAACGCGCGTCCGCATGATCGCGGTAATACGTCGCTACGGTAGCATCGACGAGCGCATAGAGCTTCGCCATCGGCTCTGCGGCAGGGCCATACGCCCGATCGATGAACTCCTCGCAGACCTTCCGCGCGTCCAACCGTGGATTCCAGGCCATCCGTGCGAGGAGGTAATTGGTGATCCCCCCCTGACTCCACTCCGTGGTACCGTACACGTATATACCTTCGACGCCGAGATCAGCGATGCGTGGGAAGACGAAGTTGCAGATGTCAGGGGCCGGAGGGGTGAGCCCACCACCGGCGTTGCGTAGCCAATTGAATAGGTCATAGAGCATGGTGTGCCGGGATTTAGCAGTCCACGCACCCATCACCGTTTTCCACTGGGTGCGGACGTCCTCCCGATGCAGGCGGTACCCGTAATCGATACTGGGCGCGATGACCAGCGCCAGGTTGGGCGCCAGATCGGGAATGCCGGCCGCGGGCGGATAGAGATAGTCAGCATAGATGTAGCCTCCCAGGGTGCGGTCGGGGAAGCGCTCACCAACTAGGCGCGCCACCCGATTGTAGAACGACAGCACCAGCGGGGTGACGGAAGGGGCGCCCTGTGGATCCGTCTCCGTGAGGTCGAGGCTCGCGGCACTTTGGCTCCAGCCAGCGCTGTCGGTTGGCGATAGCGAAAAGCTGGACATGCGCGCATCAGCGGCGAAGGCATCAATGGCCGCCTGAGCATAAAAGCGTACCAGGCTTTCATCGGTAGTCTCGAGCTTGTACCGGTCGCCAGACGGGCGGAGACGGACTTTACCGATCTGCGCAAACCATTCTGGATGGGCATCGAAGTGAACCGGCGGAACGACATATTGCCAGGCATGCCCATGGGAGATCTGACGGGAGCGGCCGAGGCGCTGCCGGCGCGACCATTCCACCACCGCGGGAAGATCGTTCTGGATGTAGGGCAGGCTGCGCTCCACGAATGCGGGAGCCACACTGCTGTCGATGTTGGGAACAGTCACCCGGTTCAGCACCGGCACATCCTCGCCCATGCGACCCGGCAGCAGCCACCGCACCCCGAGGACATCCTCGATGAATGCGTAGACGCCGTTCGCCGTGCCGGCGCTGGCTCCGCCCTGCGGCGTACGATCGAGATCTAGACCGACGATGAACACGTCCTGGCCGCGCACCGCCCGGCGGAAGCTTTCGAAGGACAGGGTTGACGCGCTGATGCCGGCGGTGCGAGCCCTGGTCGTGTCTCCAAGGGAGATGACCGGTCCCGTTGCACGAGGGACGATCGGCAGCCTCACGCCAGTGGAGCGTTCGATGTAGCGCTGCAACTCCTCGGCGGCGGTCGCAACCGATCTGGGAGCGCCCGTTTCGACCAAGATCGAGTAAAGGCTTTTGCCGGTATCGACGAGCGTAATTGATGGTGGGCGGATGACGGTCACGGACATCTCGTCCGCCACCTGCGCCGCACCGTCGTCGGCGGCAAGGCGCAGGACATAGACACCCGGACCGGGCAAGGTCACCGTGGTGACGGCGCTGGCCGGATTCACGAATTTGGCGCCCGCCGGGCCAGATATTTGGCTCCACGCCAAGGTGAGATGCGCAGACGGCCGACCGTCGTCACGAACCGCTCCGCTCACCTGCACGACGGTATCGATGCCCGACTGATCGATGCCAGCTTCGACGATCGGCGGGTTGTTGGATTCCTCCCCTTTCCCAGAAGTCGTGCTTCCACCGCAACCTGTTATAGCGCTGGCCACCGCCAAGCTGAAGAGTGATATGGTTAGCGGAAGCCGGAAAGATGTGAGCATAGGATTTCCGATGAGTGTCAGAACGATGAGAACCGTCCGCTGGGTTATCATGACCGGCTCGCGCTGGTTTCAGCCGCCCCATTTGCTCGCGAGCATGGCTGCACGCTTGGCGGCGGCGGTGCCGCCGAAGCGGACCTCGATGGATTCGAGCGCCGCAAGGAATGACAGAGTCTGCTGGCGTTTGCGCGTGGTGGGCGGATTCGCGGTGAATCCTGCTTTCTCGGCTTGCACCTGCACCAGCGACAAAGCATTCGCGGCCTGAAGCTCGCGCTGGAACCCGGGATCCTTGCGCATTTCCTCGTTGATCTGGGCGAATGGACGGTCCAACTCATCGCCCATCATCAGGCCTCGCATACGTTCGAGGATCGCGACGGCTGCGAGCGGATCCGCTTCCCGCAGGCTGCGGATTGCTGAGAGCTGGCGTTCGGCATGGCCTTCGGTCCGCTCCAGCAGTGCGACGGCTTCTTCACGAGCGGCTGAGCCGTCTGGGATGCGGCGTAGTATTTTGAGCAGCGGAGCAAGCGGATGCCGGAGGGAGCCCAGGACCCGGGCCTCCTTCGCCAGCTGCGGCCACTCACGGTCGGCAACCAGGAACCCTGGAGTGGCCTGCATCGCCGCCTCCAACGCCCGATCGACACCCGACGGAAGCCCATCGAAAACCATGTTTCCCCGGTGATCGAAGAGCAGGCAACGCGGGGTGCTATCGACTTGAACGCCGGTTATGTCGCCCTGGCTGATGACCGCCGCGAGCATGCCGCCACGCGCCCGGGTCCACACCGCCTCGATGGTGGGTGCTAGGCTGCGGTGGTTGGCAATGAGCAGGAAATCATCCCGCCCATACTGCTCCTGCAGCGCGGCGAGATGCGGGATCGAGGCGATGCAGGGCGGACACGTGACTCCCCAGAATTCGAACAGGACCACGCGGCCACGCAGGTCCTCTGTACGAACTGTGCTTCCACATACGTATTGGCCCAATCGAATATCCGCCACCGTGGTCGCACCCATCGCTGCAGCGGGCATGGCCGTAACCATGCAGCGTAGCGCCCAGGACAAGGCCAATCGTAAGAAGGCCGCAAGCGATGGAGTGGCGGATGGCGGACGAGACGTTGAGCGCATGGTGATCCTCGCCGCCATGATCGGCGCCCGGATCCCCTACGCGATAAATACAAAATCTGCTATAACCAGTGGGGGACTATCCTCGTGAGCTATCGTCTTTTCACTTCTCATGCGACCTGGGCGTGACCCGGGGGATGCACCAACGGCACCCACATCTCGAATGATGTAGCTCGTGTGCGCGGACCACGTCCTTCACCATCGTATGAGCCCACCTGTGTAGCCATGTTCATCACGCAGGCGTTCAAATATCCGTTTGGCGATGTGTCGTTGCTTGCGGTGGACCAGCTATCGCTGGCAGATGCGATTGAAGAAGACCTCAATGTACTCGAAGATGGCCCGGGTACCTTTGGCTCGGGTGGCAACGTGCTGGCGAAGAACCACAGGCCGTGCAACCGTATACGGCATCTTTCCACATCCCCTGAAATTATCGTATTGGCGTGGGAGACCGGACGGGTTTACCATGCTGATCTTGTCCCCGTTGAGTGGCAGCTACGTAGCCGAGTGGGGTGGTCTTGGTTACTCGAAGAAATTGTCGGCAAAAATAGCTGACTGAACCAAACCCCGCGTGAAAAGCTGCCTCTTTCACCGTGTGCCCTTCAAGTAGCAGACGCTTGGAGGTTTCAATGCGAACCTGCAACAACACCTCACCGACAGTTTGTCCGGTAACGAGACGGAAGCAGCGGCTCAAATACTCTGAATTTAAATCTATGGCGGTGGCGATCGCGGCCAGGGCAATGGGACGTTCATGGTGAAGGCGAATGTAGGCTTTGGCCCGACCAACATGGGCGACAGCGGGTGCCGTGCGGATGAAGCGTCCTTCCCGTTGACGACTGCGAACCACGGCCCGGTGCAGGCGATAGACCAAGGCCGCACCCATGGCCTGGGTACCACGATCGCTGATGCCCCACAGTCGTGTGTTCTCCAGCAATTCCGTATGGGCACCGATGAAGTCGTCAAGTTCATCGCCGAGTTGCAGATGTCTGGGAATCAACCACCGGGTCTGCGCGACCGTATCGGAAGCCGTGTCCAACTGCTTGCGTACCACCGCGTCAGTGGACTTACTACCCAGGGCCATATAGGTCGTAATGATCAGGCTGCCGCATAAGCAACATGTCGCTCTCGAAAAAACGCAGCAACTTTGTGCGGCTGGCGTTGTC
>JAYVTR010000137.1:0-12118 GCA_043788625.1 Planctomycetota bacterium | reverse complement strand
GAAGTGCGCCTGTTGTGGGACGCGAAGGCGCTCTACATCCGCTTCGATTGCACCGACACCGACATCTACCTGCCCCACGACCAGCACGACGAGCTGCTCTATCAAGGTGACGTCGCCGAGATATTCCTCGATCCACTCGGCGATGCCCGGCAGTGGTTTGAAATCCAAGTTGCTGCGAACAATGCCACCTTCGACAGCAACGCCGTGCTAACAGCCGAGCCGCAGAGCGACGCCGACGGCAAGCTGCTGAGCAAGGTCATCGAGCGCGATTTATGGCAGTGGAACAGTTATGAAATGGAGGGCGTGAAAACAGCTGCCAGCAAGCGTGCCGACAGCTGGACGGTGGAGTTGGCAATCCCGGCTAGATCCGCAGCGAAGCGCACCGGATCGGCGGTGTGGAAAAAAGGCATGAAGCTGCACGCTAACCTGATGCGTTACGACTGGAGCAAGCCAGACGTCAAGGGCAGCCGCGCCCTGCTACCGATGAACTGGGCGCCAGTCCTTGACGGTTGCCCGCATATCTCACCACAGGCGATGGGTGTGCTTGAACTTGTAGCTGAACCCTAATCCAATGATCTTCGGTTAGAAAATTGATTAATCATCCGCATCTAAGTCTAACGCCCAGCGCATCGCAGCCGCAAATGCCCAAGCTGCTGCCCAGCGGGCAGTGCGACACGGCCGAGGCCGCGCGCTCCTGCGGTTTGACCTCGGCGCGGCCGCTCGCGCACCCTGCGGCGGCGCCGGTACCAGGCCGCATGACTCGACGACGTGATCTACCGTGCAAACTTTCGGCACTTGTGAGCAAGAGTCCGCGTTGTGACCGGCGACATCCTCATGCTTTTACCCGGAAATCCGCGCATGCCTTTCCCAATACGAACGCTGATCCCATTACGACCACTGATCCCATTACGTCCACTGATCCCATTACGATCACTGACTCTTTTCGCTACCGCTCTGTTCCTTCACGTCGCATCCACGGCTGAATACTTCGTCGACGCCGTCGGCGGAGCCGACAGCAATGCCGGGACCACCACCGCCATGCCGTGGAGAACCGTGGCCAAGGTCGCCACCGCGCCCCTCGCGCCCGGCGACCAGGTGCATTTCAAACGCGGCACGCAGTGGCGCGAAAGCCTGTCTCCCAAGGTCAGCGGCGCCGCCGGCCGACCCATTACCTTTGACGCCTACGGCAGCGGCCCCAAGCCAGTCTTCTACGGGAGCGACGTGCTCGACAACGCCGGCTTCACCGACCAGGGTGGTGGAGTCTATCGTTATGTTGTCGGGCCCGGCATCGACCCTGGCTATGCCTACCCGCTGTGCGACCACGCCTTCATCGGCAAAGGTCCGGCGACCTACCATGACGGGGTCATCGACGTGGCCCTCGAAAGCGATCCACGCAGCAATGGGAAGCTCTACACCTTCTGCCGACGCGGCAACACGGTGACCAGCGGCAGTATGAGCCATCTGGTGTTCCGCGACCTCGTGGCTGACGAGACCGCAGCCAATCCAGACGGCGCGCAGCAGGGCTACGGCATGCGCGCCGATACCAGCAGCGATGTGCTGTTCGAGCGCTGCGAGGCGCTGCGTTGCGGGCGGCACAACTTCGGCTGCATCAACTCGGACCAAGTGATCTTCCGCGGCTGTCATGCAGCCTATGTGGCGCCGATGGTGCCGGGAGAAAATTCTTTGTACGTGTCCTATGCCGATACCAACTGCGTGGCGCCGACCAGCACCAGTTCCTATGAGGGCTGTACGGGCGAGCATCAGCAAAAGACCGACGGTGGGACCTATAACTTCTTCGACGGCCATTCCCAGGATGGCCATCCGCTGCATGTGACCTTCACCAAGGTGGTATCGAACGACGGCAAGTTCTACTGCGACTCCTTTGCCGGCGGAACCTATTCCTTCCACGGCTGCACCATCGGCGGCGGACGCATCGAAGGCTGGACTGACCACCTCGTGGTGGAGAACACGGTGTTCAGCGGCAGCGCGTTCATCGACTCGTGGAAGAATGCCCTGGTGGTCGAAAACTGCGTGTGGGATCAGGTGACCCCCGGCGAAACCGCCTGCATCCTCCTGCGCGACGGCAGCAGAGATGGCACCATCCGCTTCAACACCATCCGCTCACCCGGCACCTGCATCGGTTTCTACGGTCGAGCTAAGGGACTGCGTTTGCAGGGTAACATTTTTTCCGGGACCCCCACCAGCGGTGGCAAAGCCGACGACGTGGCCACGGCCGACTGCAATCTCTACCTGACGATCCCCGCGTCACTCATGGGCCAGCCGTGGGTTACATGGCTGGCCGCCGGCAGGGACGTACATGCGCGCTTTGGCGATCCGTTGTTCGTTGCTCCGGATAAGGGCGACTACCATCTTCGGCCGGGCTCGCCGGCGCACGGCGGGGCAACGCTGACAGCGGAAGAAACACCTGCCACCGACGCTGACGGTACGGTACGGCCCCACGGACAAGCCAATGACATGGGGGCCTTTTCGATGAGAGTCGCAAAGTAATCAAAACGTGCGCCCCTCGCGCCCTGCAACCAAGACCTTTCAAACGCAGCGTGCAGTGGCGCGAGAGTCTGTCTGCACCAGCCAGCGACGTTTTTGTGAGGTACGCCGGTCATAGCGGGCTTAGCAAACGCCGGCTGCACAGCCCGGCGGCCTGACCGTCATCATGGCAACCAGGTTTGGTACCAGATCATCGGATCGTCGCCACCGACCAGCGTGGCTTGCTGCTTGGGCTCGCCCCAATCGTCATCTGTGACCACCACCTCGATGGCGAATGTGGTCCGTGCCGCCAGCGGCAGATCTTTGCGAGCGAAGACACATTCGTACCAGGTGATACCGGCGGCTTCATCGCGCTTGCTAGTCAGCGTGGAAGTGCCGGACTGTAGCTCGCGGCGCTGTTTCCAACCCTCGCCCCACGCCAAGCGCAGCACAACGTAATCGCCGGGCGTCGCGATGTCATCGCGCACCGCCACGGCAACCATGAGATCATCATCAGACCGCGTGCGCACCCACACGCGACCGGAGAGGTCGGCTGGGCCTTTGTACCACTTGGCAGTGTCCGGATTCTTGTCGTGGAAATTCTGCACCGCTCCCAAGGCGCTCTCAGGAGCAGTCGGCTCCCACTGGCGGCCGTCACCCGCTGGCGCCACCGCTGGCAGCATTTCGATACGCACGTTCTCGTGGGCAAGCAGTCGCTTCCCTTGGTGCAGCTCGACGATCGCGCCATCGTAGACCCCATCGCGTTCACGCCGCGCCGAGGCGATCGCTTGGGGTCCACCTGAGATCAGTTGCCAGCCGGCTGAGCCACTGAGCACGCGCACCGCGAGGAGGTTGTGGCCTTGGTTCAGATGGGCTGTGAAGACGTGGGTCAGGACGTGGTACGGGCCGCCGTTGCCACCAGGCACCGTGGTGTAGACGAGCTGGCCATTCACCCACCACTCCATCCAATAATCCGCCGCCGCGCCGATTTCTACCTCCGCATCGGCCGGTAGGTTGACGCTGGCGAAGCAGAAGGCTTGACGCTTTTCGTTGAACCCGCCGCCGAGCGGCGACAGATCGACAACCGTCGCCTGCGGAGCCCCGATCTGCGGCGTCACTGGCGCACCACTTCCGCTCAGGGATGTGGGCAGTGCATGGATCGTTGAAAGATCCACCTCGCCAACGACTGGTGCAAAAACCGTCCAGGTCCGTGGCCACCAGTCGGCCGGCTGATCAACGATGTCGAGAGCCGGAGCGAGTGGAGTTTCGCTTCTGCTTGCTAACTGGGCGGTGGTCGAGACTGCCGTGAACGATGCCGTACCGGATGGCATGATCGTCAAGGTGACGGTCGATGGATCCGCACCCGGATTGCGCAATCTCACCGGCATGTGCATCGGCATCCCCGGCACCACACGCAGCACTGACGGCACCTCGAGCACCGGCGGCAGGACGGCGATCACCATGCCGGGTGCACAGCAGGCAGTGAGGTAGACCGGATCCAAGCCGACGGTCACCTGCACGGTGCCGTCAGGCGCGACCACCAGTGGCGTCGGGTTACCGAACAGGTCGTAGCGCACGACCTCGGTCGCACCCTTCCCTAAGGTGATGGTGCGCGTGTAGTCGCTTCCGTCACTCCACAGCACGGTGGTCGTGTGACCGCTCTTGTCCGTGAACCAGTAGCCTTCGCCATGGGCACCGAACAGGTCGAGGCGGTCCTGTGCCACCAGCCCGCGCGTATGCTGCACCAACACGCGCATGGCGAGTGCTGCCGGCTTCCCTTCAGCGGCGGTGTGCAGGATCCCGAACACCCAGTTGGGATGGAAGCCAAACCACATGAACAGCGGGATCTCATGCGTTGACTGTGCGAACACGAATTTCTGCACGATGGTACGCGCCTGCAGGCGCCACGTGGGTGGATCACCAGAGACTAGTCCCGATTCGCTCTCGATGATCGGCTTATTTCCCTTGCCAGCAGCCACGAGTGTTTGCTTCATCAGGGTGAAGACCCGTCGCTCGGCTGCGCTTCCCTGGCCGTGCGCATGATACGACCACATGTCGACCTCGTCGGCCGGCATTGCGGCGATAATCGCTGGCGCGCGCACCTGCCCTTCGGCGTGAAAGCACAGGCCAGCAACCGATACCACGGCCTCGGGATCCGCCGCCTTGATGGCTTTGCGCATGGCGCGGTAGATCGTCACGTAATCGGCAGCCGGGCCGCCGAAGAAATGGAATTGATCAGGCTCGTTGCCGATCTCATACCAATGGATGCGCCCCTTATAGCGGGTCGCGACCGCTTTTGCGAACGCGGTGCGCTGCTCGACGAGCTTGGCGAAGGCCGCGGGGTCGGCGACCCAGCGCATCATCGGGTAGAACATCATCTGCGGGCGCAGCCCACGCTTTTCCAAAGCGGCGATCGCTGAGCCGATATCCTCCAGGCTTTCTTCTTTTTTCGAAATTTCTCGGGCGCAGTTACGGACTACATCAATGCCGCACCAATCGGCCCAATCAAGCCTGGTTTCATTGTTCCATTCGGCGGCGATATCCATGCCATAGAGGAATTCACCGTCCTTGGCCTTGGCGATCGGCGTGCTGTCAGCAACCGTCAGCAGCGCCTCATGCATGACCTCGTCGGTGATGGTCGCGCTCTCCCAGCGCAGGATGTAGACCCCGTGAAGCAGGCCGGTGGTGTCGACCTGCACCGGCAGGGTGGCTCGTCCTTTCGACGCAATGGTGACCGCGACATTGCGCGTCCATTTGGGCTTGTCCTGGTCGTCGGCAAAGGTGACGCGGAAGGTCCGCGCGTACGCCACCGGCGCCTGATTGTCGAGAGTCAGGGTAACGGTGGCCTGCTCACCCGGAACCCACAGCAGACGCGGTCGGCCGCCGTCGACTTGGTGGACGTGGATTGCCTCTTTCCATACGAGATTGACGGCGGTCGTTTCAACAGCCGTGAGAGAGAAGCTCATGAGCAACAGGAATCCAAGGGAATGGATAATAGTTGACACTAGAAAGCTCCTACCTGGTTGGAGCGGATGGCCTCGAGAGCGCCGATACGCGGTATGAGTGCGACGTCATCGCCGGGTTCACGGTAGTTCGTATAGCCATACAGCAGCGCCTGGAGCAGGCCACCACAGCCGGTGACGAAGGTAGCGACATTGTTCGCTGCTCCTTCTGTGGGGACGAGGAACGCCCCGCGGGTGTGACGTTGGAAACGGGCCATCAGCATGGCAAGGCCGTCGTCGCGCACCCCGTGCCGCATCAGCACGCAAGCGTCGATCTGGGTCGCCATCAACGGTCCGAACTGATCACAGCGTTCGCGGTAGTAGGTGAGGTTGCGCAACACCTGCTCCGTTGGCAGTTTCAATCCGAGTGGATGCTCGAGCGGATACTCAAGCGGATACTCAAGCGGATACTCAAGCGGATAAAAGCACAGCGCCACGTCGGCCTGCTTGATCTGCTGGCCGGTATACCCCGCATACTCGGGAATGATGCCGTCGGCATCCGCAGCGAGGATCACCAGGCCATCGGCAATGACGGCCCAGTCGGCAACCGCCACTTCGCCGAGCTCATCAGCGGCACTGGTTGCGGCATGCGCGGCCCGCACCGCAAGGTTGGTCGACACCGCATCATCGCAAGTTCCCGGGCCATGTTCGCAGACGTATTCATCCGCCGGCACGATCCCGCGCAGGTGCCAGGTCCCGTCAGTATCCTGCGTACAACGCGAAGCAAACAGCTCAGCTATATCGCGGATCAGCGGCCAATTCTGGGCTAATTGCGCGCGATCAGCGGTAGCACGCCACAAGTCCCAAGCGGCCAACGCCGGCCACACCATCATATGCAATTCCTGACGGTAGGGTGAATCCGCGGGCGACATATCACGCCCATCTTCATCGCAGACGTGGAGGAATACGCCGCGAAGACCCTCGGTCTGAGCCGTGAGCCGCGCTGCCGGCAATTGGCGCAGTCGCGCGGTGACGATCGTCTCGGCCAGTTCCGGCCACAGCGGCAACAGCGCCCGGAATACCCACAGATCGTTGTCCCACATCTGCTGGCCACGCCAGTTGTTGCCGGTCACCCCCTGCGGGCCGGTGGGCCAAGCCGCGGTGCCGGACGAGGCGAGTAGATGGTACTGCTGGGCGAGCACCAACTGACGGTGCTGAATGGGCAGAATGGTCACATCCAAACCACGCGCCCACAGGTGCTGCCAGCAGGTCTCGTTGGCACGCCGCAGGCTGCCATCTGCACGACCCTGGGCGAGCGCCGACAGATCAGATGCGAGGGCTGCATCAGGATCGCCAGCCTCCATGCCACCACGGATCGCCGCATGCAGCGCAAGCCGCAAGACACCATCATTACCAGCGACTCGCCAGTGGGCGTTGCCGGATTCAATCTCGGTCGAACACAGCCTACCCGTTGCCAACGCTAGACGGGCACCAAGACGCACCGCGCGTTGCCGTTCGGGCGTTGCTCCGGCACCCAGCAGGTCATCGCCCTGGGCACGCCAGGCGATGCCCAGCTCCGGCAGATGGGCCGCCTCCCAGCCGACCACCGCCTCGATTTCTGCACCCTCACCGCTGACGTCGAGCTCGAAGAAACCGCCGTGATCGACGGTGCGCGGCAATAGCAGCCGGATAGTGATGTGCACCTCCCGTTGCGGGCCGGGCTCGGTCCACGCGCGGTTCGACCATATGCCATCCAGGGTCGCTTCACCGGTGCGCAGATCGAGCCGTGATTCGCCGCGGAAGATGCCCTGCCCCGGACGGAAGCGCACGCCATCAACCGTCAGGTTGAGCATCTGCCAAGCCGGCAATGCGAGCAGCGCGCCATCACGCATGAAACGCGCGAACACGGGTAAAGGGCCGGCTGGATCGAAACGCGGCATAGTGAACTGCAACGTTGGTCCGCCGACGCCGGTCCATACCGGGGCCGTGGGATCCGTGCCGAGGACGAATACCCCTAAACGGCTCCCGAGCAGGCCGTTGCCCACTGCCGGTGGGCAGCATGCAAACGTCGGATCAGACGCGGTGAGGGTCCAAAGCGAGTCGTTCCACAAAATGGGCATGCGTGTCCTCGTAGAATGCGACCTATGAATCTAGAGAGTGATCTCGACATGGGCGAGCGGAGCAGCGGCAGCGGTACTGGCGTAAGCCTCAACTACGACGCCACGCGCCGGCGCACGGGCCGGCCAGGCGATCACCCGGCCAGCAGACGCGGCAATGCAGAGAACTTCTAATGGATGATCGGTGGCTTTGGAAGCCCAGCCGACCACCGCCGCCCCATCACGGATCTCAGCGATGAGAAAACGTTGCGGCGTACCGGGGAGCGTGGTGCTCAGCGGCTGGTCCAGCGGCACGAGAAGATCGACCACCGCGCGTGCGGTGGTGCTCGCGATGAGCGCTGGCAACGGCAACGGGTCGGCGTTGTGCAGGTGCAGCCACCACGACAGCCCGACGAGCAATAAAATCCCGGTGACGATGAGCGCGTGACGCATGCGTCAGTCTCCGGCCTGAGCGGTCCACACGCCCTTGGCCTGTTCAAGGATCGTACCTTCAGTGCCACTGCCGATGCTGGCGAGACGGGTCAGTGAACCGGTGTGGCCATCGGCATAGACGAGATTCATCCGCCCGCGGTGCGCGAGGGTGATCGCGGCAGTGCTGCCGGCCATTTCCCACCAGGAACTGCCAAACGCATTAAGGTTCGGATCAGCGAGTCCAGTACCCTCTAGCTCGGCCTGAGAGGTATGCCGTTCGGCCAGCAGCATGGTGCCGGAAGGGTCTTGGATCAGGCTCAGCGGCTGATCCTCATTGACCGTGGTGGAGGTGTACGTGTCGAGTTGGGCCCATGACACAAGATGCGGGCGCATCCAGGCATTATTGGCGGCTCCGGCGAAGTAATGCCCAGCCATCGCGTATGACAACCGCCCTGAACATATGACGCCAGTGGGGCTCGTCACCGTCGCAATGTGCCGGTTCTGGTCTTCGCGGCAGGCGAGCCAACTGGCTGGCTGACCGCTGCCCATGAACTCGACCAAGCGCACCGCCCAGTCACCGCGCTTCGACCAGCCGACGGCGAAGTTGACACTGAAATCAACTGGCGCCGGCAACCGGCCGTAATCCACGTCGAAAACAGCCATAGCGAGATAGACCTGACGCAGATTGCTGGCGCAGGCGGTCGAGTTCGCCGCGCGGCGCACCATGGCGATGCTTGGTAACAACAGTGATGCCAAAATGGCGATGATGGAGATCACGACCAACAGCTCGATCAATGTAAAACCCTGCTTTTTGTGGTTACATACAGCATAGTTGGGAGTAGGCATGGCAAGCTCGCAAAAGTGATACGGTTGCCAACGCGACTTGTTTACAGTTGTAATCATTAACGATTACAGTAAATGTCAACCCATGCGAAGCAGCACGACCCTTCCTCACGATCTGGCGTCGACCTTGATCCAGGACCTCATCACGCAGGGCCGCTGGGCCATCGGCATGATGTTGCCGCGCCGCCATGACCTCGCGAAGCAACTGGGCGTCTCGCTGCGCGCGCTGGAACGAGCGGTCGACACCCTGATTGAAGATGGATGGCTGCGCGCCGAAGACCGCTGCGGGACGTTTGTCGTCGGCGTGCCGGTAAACGTGCGGGTCGTACCAACGGCGCCAGTGAAACCGAATTGGACGGTCGGCCTCATCGCCCGCTGCGAAACAGATCCGGTGACCGGCGATCTGCTGAGTACCTTCTGGGCGACTGAGAGCCTGCGAGCCTGCGAGCGGATTCTGGCTGCCGCCGGTGCGCGCTTGCGCTTCTACAACGTCGAGCTGAGCCGGACGGCGTACACCGATCTGCCAACCGCGCTCGCCGCCGCCAGAGGCGACGGAGTTTCGGCTTTGGGGATACTCAACACGAGTAACCAATCTTGGGAAGCGGCGATCAGTACCTTCTTGCTGGATTGGCAGCGCCCGCTGGTCTATGTCCCGCAACAACGGGTGGAACTGCCGTGCTGCGTCATCCATCACGATCAGCGGCGCAACGGTGCCGATGCGGCACGCCACCTCCTGGCGTCCGGTTATCGCGGCATCCTGTGGGTCGGTACGCGCTCCGAAACCTGGTCGGCGGAACGCTTCGCTGGTGCCCAGGCGGTGGTAAACGCAGCTACCAATGCCGTCTTCCACGCGGCAGATCAGCCTAGCGCATCACCTCGAGCAACCCTCGCGCGCTTGTCGCCGACCCAGCGACGCGATGCGCTCTGCCAGCTGTTGAAAAATGAGCTGGCGCTGCTGCCCGCACCCCGGGCAATCATCGCCGTCAACGATGCCCAGGCCATGGATGTACTCGCCGCGGCAGCGCACTTGAAATTGAAACCGGGTTTCGACCTGGGGGTAATTGGTTTCGATGACCAGCCTCAATCACGGGTCATCGGACTCAGCTCGATGTCCGCGCCGATCACTGCCTTGGGCGAGCAGGCCGCGCGCGTGCTGATTGGCGCGCACGATGGATTGGTCCTGCCCGGCGTCGTGGCCCTACCTTCGACGGTAGTCCCGCGCACCTCAACCCAACTCGCCTAACCGGTCGCGGCATCCTTACTCTCTTCGTCGTCAGGAATCCTGCACCATGACCCCACCCCTCTCTCCGCTGTTAACCGTTATTCCATTCGCCACCCGCCATGAATCTACCGTGATCCGACTGCTTACGTTGATCGCGTTCAGCAGCCTGCTGCACGCCGCCGAACTCGTTGACGTCAAGCTTCCGGTGTGGCGATTCACTGGCGATGAATCTTGGTCGGTGTGGTGGCCGAGCACCGATCCGCAGCCATTCCACGTCGACCATGGTACCGATGGTACGCGTCTGACGGTCACCAGCGGACCCAAAGAGATGCTGGTGTCATTCCTCGATGGGAGGTTCCGTGAAAAGCTCGATCTCGGCGCGCCCAGTCGCTTCGCACTCGATGTCGATCTTGAAGTGGGCTCTGCCGCTACCGTTGGCCTCAACCTCGTCGATGCCCAAGGTATGGCGGGGCATTTTCAAGATCGTTCACTGGTCGCCGGAAAAAATCGGATCGAGTGGGACCTGACCACCCCACCGCAGCACACCTGGGGGAAAAAACACGCCGGCATCCTCGTGCCACCACTGCATCTGTGGGATGTGCCCGTCGGGCGTCCCGCCGGCGGCGAGGTGCGGCTGAACTTCATCAGCGGTACCGGTGTCGAACGCCGTCAGCTGGTTGACTGCACCGCGATGACGCTGGAGACCGGCAGCCCCGTGCACCTGCTCACCGTCGGCCGCGAACGCGACCTGGCAATCCGCGTTGCGAACATGGCTGAACAGGCCCAGCATGTGACCCTCACCACCACCTGGGAGGACTGGAACGGCCGCATTCAACGCGCCATCGGTAACCTAGACATCCCGGCCCACGGCGAGACGCGCTGGATTCCGACCGTGACCATCGACCGCCGCGGCGCCTGGAAGATCGAGTGCACCCTGACCGATGCTCAAGGTCAGCATCGTGATGAGCGCTTGTGGATGGCCCACCTTGACCAACCAGTAAAACATACCGGTCGTACCAAAGATTTCCTATTCGGCGTCAACGGCGGCTTGGTAAGGCCTGGCCACCAGGCCGAACTAGGACTTGGCATCAATGCTCTGGTTGGCTGCGGCGCGCGGGTGACCCGTGGTGGCATCAATTGGGAGTATGTGCAACCGGAACCTGGGCACTGGCAAGAGGACTGGTTCCCGTGGTTCACCGACGAACTGAAGCAGCTGGATACTGTCGGCATTGAATGCCAGTTCCTGCTCTGCTATACCACGAAGTGGGCGGCTCCGGCCGCCACCCGTGACGCCGCCAACATGACCGAATGGCTGTTTGCCCCGCCCGAACCACAAGCCTGGCGCGGCTACGTGCAGGAGATGGCCAAACGGTTCCATCAGCAGATCCGTTACTGGGAGGTGTGGAACGAGACCGACATCGCCAACTTCTGGCCGGGCACTAATGACCAGTACCTCAACATACTGGGCATTTCGCACGATGAGCTGAAGCACATCGATCCGACGCTGCAAGTCATGACCAGCGGCTTTGCGATCCTGGCCGGCCACGGCGGAAAAAAGGATCCGGACTTCACCAAAAAGGTTGTCACCAAAGGCCGCACGTCATTCGACATCTTCACCCTGCACCTGCATGGAACCTTCAATTTTTTCAAGATGCAGCTCGATGATCTGCTCCCGCCATTGACCACCGCCTGCGTGCCGCCAGCGCCGCTCTACTTCAACGAGACAGCTGTGAATGTGGATGAAGTCGGCGAGCACGTCCAGGCCGAGCAATTGGCCAAGAAACTGCTCTATGCCTGGGGCAAGGGCGCCATCGGTTACACATGGTACAATCTTTCCAGCGGCAAGCGCATCACCATTCCCGGCGGTGACACCAACTGGGGCCTGATGACTGAAGACTGGTATCCGCGACCCGCCTACAGCGCCTTCGCGACACTTGCCACGCGCTTATCCTCAGCGACCTGTGGTGGCTTCGTTGCCGCCCCCTCCGAGCGCATTGTCATCAGGCTAACCGATGCCGACGCCCGCTGGCTCGCGGCGTGGGATGAGAACCCCCAACTCAGCGCTGGGCCGCAAGTGGTCACGGTGGGCACCGGCGCAC
>JAYVTR010000136.1:0-3913 GCA_043788625.1 Planctomycetota bacterium | reverse complement strand
GGTTGTTTCGGGTTGATGGAGATGCTCATGGTCGTCGTCACAAAGGTGATCATCCGTGCGATGCCAGATGCGGTAAAGCGCCGGTAAAACGATCAGTGTCAACAGGGCCGATGAGATGATTCCGCCGATAACCACCGTCGCGAGGGGCTTCTGGACCTCGGCACCCTGTCCGCTGGCAAGCGCCATGGGGACATAGCCAAGCGCACCGAGCAGGGACGTCATCACCATGGCCCGCAATCTGAGCATGGAACCTTGGGTGATCGCCTCTTCAAGTCCAAGCCCTTCCTTCCTGCGCAGGTGGTTTATCGCTGACACCACGACGAGCCCATTGAGCACTGCCACACCCGAGAGGGCGATGAAGCCAACAGCGGCCGAGATCGAGAACGGCATGCCGGTAATCCACAAAGCCACCACCCCGCCGGTCAGGGCCATGGGCACTCCGGCAAAAACCAGCAGGGCGTATTTTACCGAATTGAAGGTAGTGAAAAGCAGGATGAAGATCAGCGCCAAGCAGGCTGGCACGACCACTTCGAGACGCTCACGTGCCGCCTTGAGATTTTCGAACTGACCACCCCAATTGATCCAGATACCTGCTGGTAATGTGACCTTGGCATCGACTTCACCTTGCGCCCGCTCAACGAACCCGCCCAGATCCGTGCCGCGGACGTTGGCCTGCACCACTACTCGGCGTTTTCCGTTCTCACGGCTGACCTGATTGAGACCTTCTGCCATGCGGACGGAAGCAACCTCCTTCAGGGGGACCGAATGCGGCCGGTCATGCCCATCGTTTCCCGGAAGCGGCACCGGAAGACGCTCGATGGTGGGCAGATCGAGGCGCAGCTCCTCGCCGAGGCGTACCACGATGGCGAAACGGCGATCGCCTTCGAAGATCATCCCGGCTTCTTGACCGCCCAGTGCGGTGGCGACGACGTTCTGGACGTCGGCAACGTTCAGCCCGAGGCGGCTGCAGGCATCGCGATCGACTTCCACCGACAGGCTCGGCTGGCCTTCGACCTGCTCGACCCGGACGCCTTCCGCACCTGCGATGCCGCCAAGCACCTTGGCGATGTCATTGGCCACCGGCAGCATGTCTTCAAAGCGGTCACCGAACACCTTCACCGCCACATCAGCGCGCACGCCGGCGATGAGTTCATTGAAGCGATTTTCGATCGGCTGCGAGACTTCGTGATTCTGTCCGGGCACGACCGCCAGCGATTGCTCGATGCGTTCGCCGAGCTCATCCTTGGTCAACTTCGGGTCCGGCCATTGATGACGCGGTTTGAGGATCACGAAGCCGTCAGAAATCGATGCCGGCATGGGATCCGTCGCCACCTCGGCGGTGCCGGTCTTCGAGAAGGTGTACGCCACTTCTGGATGGGACATGATCACGCGCTCCACCTCACGCTGCATCGCGGTAGATTGTTCGACACCGACCGACGGGATGCGGACCGAACCGATGGCCAGGTTGCCTTCATCAAGCTTGGGAATGAATTCCTTACCGAGGCGGGAGAAGACCCACAGTGAGGCAACGAACAGCACCACGCCGATGGCGACCATCACCCATCGTAGCGACAGTGCGGCGCGCAGCACCGGCGCGTAAGCCCGCTTAGCACCCCGGATAGCCCAGTTTTCGTGTTCGCTGATTTTTCCGCGCATCAGCAGGGCCACCAGCGCAGGAACGAGAGTCAGGGTGAGGATGAAGGCCGCCACCAGGGCAAAGATCACGGTCATCGCCATCGGGGTGAACATCTTCCCTTCGACGCCCGTCAGGGTCAGGATGGGCAGGTAGACGGTCATGATGATCAACTGCCCGAAGACGGTGGGTTGGACCATCTCGCGGGTCGCGGTGAATGTTTCATGGAGACGCTCCTTGGACGTCAGTAAGCGGCCGAGCACATGCTGCCGTTGACCAAGTCGCATGAGACAGTTTTCCACCAAAATCACTGAAGTATCGACGATGATGCCGAAATCGAGCGCACCGAGGCTCATCAGGTTACCGCTGACGTGGGCCTTGGTCATCCAGATGGCGGCAATCAGCATCGACAACGGGATCACCAGGGCCGCGATGAGTGCACCGCGCAGGTTACCCAGCAAGAGGAAGAGGATGATGATGACGAGCGCGGCCCCTTCGGCGAGATTCTTCTCCACCGTATGGATCGTCGAATCGACGAGGACGGAGCGGTTGAGGATCGGCACCGCCACGACGTCGTCCGGCAAAGATTTCCCGACCTTCGAAAGGCGCTCATGGACCGCCTCGGCAGCGGTCCGGCTGTTGCCGCCGATCAGCATCAGCGTGGTACCGATCACCACCTCTTCACCGTTCTTTGTCGCCGATCCGCTGCGTACCTCGCGTCCGATGCTGATGGTGGCGACGTCACCTATGCGGATCGGAGTCCCGGCCCGGGTGGCGAGGACCACGGCACCGATACTATCGACTGACGGAATGCGTCCGTCGGAACGGACGACGTAGGATTCGCCATTGATCTCAAGCGGCGGTGCACCGACCGACTGATTGTTCCGCTCGATCGCTTCGGCGACTTCGCGCATGGGGATGCCATACGACAGGAGCCGGCCGGGGTCCGGCTGAACAACGTACTGCTTTTCGTAGCCACCCAACGAATCGACCCCCGCGATGTCTGGTACGCTCTTCAGTTGCGGTTTGATGATCCAGTCTTGCACCGTGCGCAAGTAGGTGATGCGCTGCAGGGACGTCGTGAGTCGCTGATGCTCGGGGGTGAGATACGCTCCATCGCTCTGCCATCCCGGCTTGCCATCGACAATGGTCGCACCCTTGCCGTCGGAGTGGGTGAACTCGACGGCATACATGTAGATTTCACCGAGACCGGTGGTGATCGGCCCCATGCGCGGATCGGCGCCGGAAGCCATGTTTTCACGTGCCTCATTGAGGCGTTCCGCCACCTGCTGGCGGGCGAAATAGATGTCGACGCCCTCATCGAAGACCACCGTTACCTGTGAAAATCCACTGCGCGACAGTGATCGCGTGTACTGGAGACCCGGTATGCCGGCCATCGCCGTTTCGATGGGGAAGGTCACCTGCCGCTCGATATCCTGAGGCGGAAGCGCCGGCATGACCGTGTTGATCTGCACTTGATTGTTGGTGATGTCCGGCACGGCGTCGATGGGCAGCCGGGTGAGCGCTACGGCACCGACAATGGCGGTTATCACCGCCGCGATGACGACGAGCAGGCGATGTTGGATGACGAAACGGAGCAGCGGGTCGATCATGGATGCGATTCCAGTGAGACGGTGGAGGGACGCAAAAGACGCAGGGCATTGAGGACTACCAGCAGCGCCACGCCGGTATCGGCGGCGATCGCCGCCCACAGCGATCCGTGACCGGCGATGGCAATGACGATGACGATGACCTTGATGAGGATCGCGGCGGCGACGTTTTGACGCATCACGCCGAGCACGCGCCGGGCATGGGCGATGAGCCATGGCAGACGCATGAGATCGTTGGTCAACAAGGCAACATCCGCAGTTTCAAGCGTGGCGGCGCTGCCCTCGCCCATGGCGACGCCGAGATCGGCGCGCGCCAAGGCCGGCGCGTCGTTCAACCCATCACCTACCATGGCGAGCGGGTGACGGTCATCTGCCAAGCGTGCGATGCGCTCCACCTTGGCCGCCGGCAGCAGGCCGCCGTGCGCCTCGGTGATGCCCAGCGATGCGGCGACCCGCTTGACCACCGCCTCGGCATCACCGCTGAGCATGATCAGGCGGGAAATCCTCAGGCCACGCAGGGCCGCAAGCGCTGGTGCGGCATCGGGCCGTTGCTGGTCCTGGCAGGCGACGAATCCGAGCGCTGTGGAGTACTTGCCAATGACCAGCACGGTTGCTTCCACATGCGCGAGACCGGCAAGCTGGATCCGCGCGGCATCGTTCAGCGCCCCGC
>JAYVTR010000135.1:0-4592 GCA_043788625.1 Planctomycetota bacterium | reverse complement strand
GAACCACGTATAACACCAAAAAGAAGGCCGCTTAGCCGAACAACATTGGGTCATACATGCCTCACTGGGGTTGGTGAGTGCTGAGATAGGTACTTGGTTATCGCCCAGGCAATCGAAATCCTGAAAGCCATGACCGATCCGTCCGCCTACCAGACAACCGGGTTGGTGCCGCTTGATCAGGTCGCGCAAATGTCGCGCTTGGTCCTGCTGCAAAACCGCCATCGGAGTGTCGAACCAGATCATGGCGATCTCGCCGTACCGGGTAAGCAACTCGCTGAGCTGCGGCTCAACCTTGCGTTGAAGGTAGACGGCAAAGCCATCGGCATTACCTGGGGGAAAATCCCAGTCGTTACCCCACAGCCGTCCGTGACCAACGGCACGTTGCGGCTCTTTGATCAGGTCAAGCTGGTTACCACCGTGCGACTCGTGCCAGTCCACCACATGCGAGTAGTACAGCCCGAGGCGTAGGCCGCCCTCACGACAGGCCTCGGCCAGTTCGTGGACAATGTCGCGACGATAGGCGCTGGCACCGACGTTGAACGGGTCACAGGCCGAATGCCATAAGGCAAAGCCCTCGTGATGCTTTGCTGTCAACACCAGATACCGCATCCCCGCGTCCTTTGCCATCGCGACCCATTCCCGGGCGTCGAAGGCGGCCCCGGTGAATCCCGCCAGAAATTGCGCATAGGTGGCGCAGGGGATCAGCTCTTCGTGCTGGATCCACTCACCGATGTACGGCACTTCTCGACCTTGCCAGCTGCCCGCCGGGACGGCATAGAGCCCCCAGTGGACGAACATGCCAAAACGGGCTTTTGCAAACCAGCGTAGGCTTGCGGTGGTGGCGGAGGTCCAGGGTTCTGTAGTCATTTAGAAAGTTTCCTCCTTTCATACACATGGCCAGAAGCAGAATCACCATAAACAAGACGAATCGAACATGGACAGACCATCGCCATTCGTGCGTTGGGCCGACTTGCACGGCAGTAGCCAGCCGGTGGTGGTGGTGTCAGGCCGCCATGACCGCCCGCTCCCGCTGCACGCATACGATTTCTGGGAACTCCAAGTGGTGGCACGCGGAACCGCCCGTCACACCACCGCCGACGGCAGCAGTTCGCTCGTTCGGGGCAGCGTCGTGCTGTTGCGGCCAGGTGCCTGGCACCGTAAGGATGCTGGTCATGGACTTATCAGCTGGGCGTGTTGCTGGCCGTCTAGCCTGTGGCAAGGCGGTCTGGCGCATCTCGCTGCCGATGACCGCTTCGCGGGCCTCCTGCGCCATCGTGAGGCAGCGTGGCTGAGCCTGTTGAACGAGGCAGCGGCCCGAGTCTGCCTCGAGCACTTGCGAGCACTTGGATCGGCTACTGCAGCAGGACGTATCGCCCACGCATGTCTGATTCTCGACGCCATCGTCGGCACCAACACGCTACGCTCTACTCTGCCCGTGTCGGGAGGGATCATGCGTGTGCTCGACGAGATCGATGCTTTTCCCGATCGGGCATGGAGTGTTGCCGGAGCTTCTCGGCGCGCTGGTGTTAGCACGACCCACTTCGCTCGTTGCTGCCGGACGATTACCGGACGGAGCCCACTCGCTTATCTTACCATGCGACGGCTAGAGCGAGCATCCGCATTGCTTCTTGGTGAGGCACCGCAGATCGCCAAAATCGCGGCCACCTGCGGGTTTCGCGATGCCGACTATTTCGCGCGCTGTTTTCGACGCCATCTCGGATGCGCCCCTCGCCACTGGCGTCGCCATGTTCAGGGCCTTCAGGGATGACTCGGCCTACATAAGGGCTAGAGATTATGAATAATTTTAAAGCAGGAACTCACTGAGACCCGTGTGGCGCAAATACAAACTATTCAGCTCTGTTTTCGTCTTCACAGGGCACGAAACGGTCGTGATGCGGTCGGTAATATATTATCGACCCGGCGCATGTTGAGCCCCTTAAACTGGCAGTGGAGAGGACTAGTTCACACCCGTCACGGCGGAGCGCCACTTCAACTTTAAAAATGGTATCAGCACCGATGAAGGACAGATATTTGGAAATGTTTGTCGATTTTCCACAATGACGTCGAAGTATTGGACCTTGTCATTCACGTCCATTTAGAGACTAATATCTAACTTATAAAAAATGTGTGCCACATCCGTTCATTTTTTAAAGCGAATAGATCAATAACGGGCTAGATGGAAGACTTTCACGTGCGTATGATGCAGTTTTATACTGCAGGAAAAGCAACCCTAAACAGGTCACCCGGCGTG
Organism: Planctomycetota bacterium; assembly: GCA_043788625.1. GTDB lineage: Bacteria > Planctomycetota > UBA11346 > UBA11346 > UBA11346 > CAIUVD01. Next base: position 2,341 of record JAYVTR010000135.1, on the reverse strand, counting down.
TACGTAAAAGCACAGCATACTTACTTTTCATATTGAGACCCTACATCATGTTAACCAATCGCCTATTGCTCTCACTTACCATGACAGCTGCAATCTCATCCGGTACTTTATTCGCAATGGACTACGTCTGGTTTGAAGGCGAACAGCCATCAAGTCAGTCCGGTGGTCTCAATGATCAGCACCCGTTTGACGCGCAAGACGCCAAACTGTCAGGTGGCCATTCTATCGGTGGAACCAGCCGCGTTGATACATGGCTTGAATACCAAGTCGAAATTCCTAAAGATGGAGAATATCAACTTTTTGCGCGAAAATTCTGGAATCACGGCCCGTTCAAGGTGCGCTGGGATGGCGTGGGCGATTGGTTTGAAGTCAAGGGGACACGCCTGATCGATAGAGTGACGCTGACTCAGCATTGCATCACTTGGACCACCGCCGGCAGCGCGACGCTGAAGAAAGGTAAACACACGCTGCGAGTCGAAGCGCTCGAAGCTGATAAGCCGTTTGTCATCGATTGTTTCGTTGCGGTGAATGGCGCATTCACTCCGAATGCCCTGCTGAAACCAGGGGAAAAATTTAACCTGGCTGCCCCGGGCTTTTGGCCCTTTGAGCCTGAGGCTGATGCCTTCACCGCTGACCCGCTCAATCTTCGCAGCATGAACGAAACCATCGCCGGCGAAAAAGGATATGTCGCGGTCGATAAGAATGGCGACTTCACCTATGGCGACGGGAAGCCATTACGCTTCTGGGGCGTGAACTCGTTTGTTCAAACAAATTATCCGTATCACGAGGTCGTCGAGCACTTCAAGCACCTCGCTAAACGCGGCGTGAATAATGCCCGGTTTATGTCTAACATTTGCCCCGACGGCATGGATCTTCACGCCAAGGCGAATGCCAGCACGATTGATGCGTTGCACAAGCTCGTCGCTGCCGCCAAGAGCCAGGGAATCTACACCACTTGGTCACCTATTTGGATGGGGCATGGCGCGCCGACCGAAACCACGCTGATGTGGGACGAAGAGATGCAGAGCGCCTACAAGCGTTGGATTAAAGAGGCACTTACAGCTCCGAATCCCTATGACGTAAAAAAGATTCCGGTGGGTAAGGATCCGGCTTTGGCCGTGTTCCAGATTCAGAATGAAGACAGCATGTTCTTTTGGACGACCATGAATGCGCTAAAAGACGACCGTCTTGTGCGCTTGACCAAAAAATATCACGAATGGCGAGAAAAAAATCATTTATCTGGCACTCCAGCGCTGAGCTTCAAATTTTGGGAATGTAGCAATCCAAGCCAAGACATGAAGGACACCATGCGCTTTTTTGCTGAACTACAGCGGGCGTGGAATACCGAGGTCGAACGATTCTTACGCAATGATTGTGGTTGCAAAGCCGTCATCAATCCAGGCAACTGGAGAACTGCTGATCAAGTGCATTTGCTCGACCTTGAACGTTGGAGCTATAGCGCCAATGAGGTGATGGGCGTCAATCGTTATGTCTCTGGGGTTCACGTGAACCCCACACATCCAGAACGAAATGGATATGCCGTCGATGTCGGTGATCTATTTACTGATGGCAGCAAAACCGTCGAATGGGATAGTCTTGCCACCAACATACGTCAGGTTACGGGCAAGGCCTTTATTATTCCCGAAAGCACCTGGGTCCCACCTGGATCACACCATAGTGAAGGTCCGTTTTTAATTGCAGCCTATTCCGCACTCACCGGGGTTGATACCTACTACTGGTTTTGCCTTGGAGAGATTGGCTTCGATAAATCGGTCGGTAAATGGCAGGCAGCAAGTCCGGTGATCATGGGTGGCTGGCCGGCGGCATCCTTTGCCTTACGCAAAGGACTGATCAAACGCGGCGCGCCAGTTTTGAACGAACATCGTTCCAAGGATGACCTGTGGAATCTGCGCGCACCGCTGTTGGCCGAGGAATCCGGATTTGATCCCAATCGCGATAAAGAGATCAGTCCGAAATCCAATATCACCAGCACCATCAAACCCGAAGCCTACTTGGTTGGTCCGGTTCAGGTCACCTTTGATTCTGATGCCTCAAAAACCATCGCTATGGATTTAACCCACTTCGTCGATGAAAAAAAGCATACGATTACATCCAACACCAATGAATTGGTGATGCATACCAGTGACGGGTTGTGCACTTTGGATGCACCTGCGGCTCAAGGGGCGACGGCAATGGCCCTCGGTTAATGCCATAACCCATTACAGCATTGTTTGATACACTGGGACTTTCCCATAATTAAAACCACCGATTTCACTTGTGCTAATGCAGTAGTTAATTTTCGCCGCCGGAATGGATATTGCTCGTCTCGCCGATGTGCTGG
>JAYVTR010000134.1:0-16548 GCA_043788625.1 Planctomycetota bacterium | reverse complement strand
GCGATAGCGGCGATGGCAATCGATACTTGAAACAAAGTCACTGCACGAGCCATCCATTCATGACTTGCGAGATCGTGCTTGGCTTCGGCCTCTTTCTCCTCCGCCTCGGCCATGAGTTTTTTCTTGTCCGTTTCGTAGCCAATGCGTTTGAGGTCGTCCTCAGGAGTGGGTGTTTTGCCGAGAGCGATAATCAATTCATCTTTGGAGCTGAGCAAGTTGGCCTTGATACTCTTTGATTGATAGTAGCTCCACTTGTTTGCACTCTCCATCTGCGCCACCATCGCCTCATTGGCTTTCTGACCGGCGCTGAGCGAAGCGATCGAGGCGAATGCAGCAAAAATGGCAGTGCTCAAGGCGACACCCATGATCCAGCGCTCGGCGACGTTGTGTCCGTCGCCATGGCCCTGGCGGGCGGTGTGGTGGATGTGTTCCTGCGTCTCTTCGAGCGGTACTTCTGGAGCTTCCATGAAGACGATTGATCCAGAGGGGTTAGGGCGGGTAAGCCACATGATTAGTGATTGGCAGCGGAGGCAACGCAGGTTCCTTACACCATTCCGTATGACCACGTTGCTTGCAGTTGAATTGGTTCTGGGATTTTCAATCGGCGAAAATCCTCGAAACAGATCTCCCCGGTTTCGTCGATCACTCACTCGACAATGTCTCATACATCGTGATGGAAGAGGTAGCAACCTTGAGCATCTATCTGGTAATGGAGAAGCCAATGAGGATTCGGGGATGCTCCACCCGCTGATCGTAGGCCCAGAGCGTTTCTGACCAGCCCCAGAAAGTCTGGGCATACAGGTAGCCATGCGTCCAGCCGCTAGCGAGTCGATCCGTAAGATAACTGAGATCCACTTGAAGACTTCCACGATCTGCCTGATCGCCGATCCGACCACGCATGGTCATCAGGGCGCCGTCCCGGATTCCGAAAAACAGATCGAGATGCCCATATCCACGGTACCGCTTGATCTCGGGATTCTCTTCGAATGTTCCGACATGAGCCTGATTCTGGGGCGCCACGCGCACCCTTCAATTACTAACCGGAGTCATATAGTTCGTAATGTTTTTCAAGTTGGCTCGTCTATCTCCTTATGCCTTCAACTGACACTCGTCGCCTGACTCAAAAGACCCAAGACGAGCTTCGTGTCCGTGGTGATGATATGGTGCGTGGCGGTATGCGCCAAGCTGCCGTTGCCCGAGCGCTGCAAGTACGACCGGCAACGGTATGTCGGTGGATGAAAATGTCGCGCAGTGGTGGACCAAGGCCATTGTCGTCATCACGACGTGGAGTTGTGACATCTGACCGGAAATACCGCCGTCTTCTTTGAATTGGTGAATGTCGCCCCGGCCGAAGCCGAAGCGCCGACCGAAGGTTATGCCAATACCTGCATAACCTGGGCGTGACGCCGGATCTGCAATTGGATTGCGGCACCAATATCGGACTCACCAAGGCCAGTGAAGACATGCGCTTCTTCGTTGGCGCCTCGTAGCGCCACTGACAAAAGGCGCCACTGAGCCAAGTTATTTAGAATTGGTCCGCGCGGGCGATCGCCATCAGGGTCGCCCGCGCCTTACGTAAAGTCTCTTCGAATTCCCCGGCGGCGGTCGAGTCGGCCACTACGCCGGCACCGGCCTGCACGTGGACTTCACCGGGAGTGAGGATCGCCGTGCGCAGGGCGATGCAGGTATCGAGATTGCCGCGGAAATCGAGGTAGCCTACCGCTCCAGCGTAAGGTCCGCGCTTTACCGGTTCGAGGGTGTCGATGATTTGCATGGCGCGTACTTTCGGCGCACCTGACACGGTGCCCGCCGGATGACAGGCCTTCAACGCATCCAAGGCATCCAGGCCTGGCCGCAGGTGACCTTCGACATGCGAGACGATGTGCTGCACGTGCGAATAACGTTCGATCACCATCTGCTCTTTGAGCACCACGCTACCCGGCACGCTCACGCGTCCGACATCATTGCGCCCCAGATCGATCAGCATCACGTGCTCGGCGCGCTCCTTGGGATCCGCCAGCAAGGCCCGGCCCAAGACTTCGTCTTCTTCTGGCGTGCTGCCGCGCAGAGCGGTACCGGCGATGGGGCGCACGGCTACGGTCCGACTGCCATCCGCCTGCGCTTCAACGCGCACCAGCAATTCGGGGCTGGCACCAACCAAGCTGGCTTGATCAAGGCGCAATGAGAACAGATACGGGCTCGGATTCAGACTGCGCAGACTGCGATAAACCTGGAAAGGAGTCGCCGTCGACGGTGCCGACAGGCGCTGCGACAAGACCACCTGGAATGCGTCGCCGGCCTTGATGTATTCTTTGATCAAACCCACCGAACGGGTGAATTCAGCTTCGCTCGTGTGACTGGTATAGGCTAACGGCGCAGCCGCCACCGGCTGGGTCAAACGTGGCGTCAACGGTTGCATCAAGCGCGCTTGTAGCGTGTCGAGCTCTTGCTCGGCGGCGACATACGCGGCTTCCAAAGCATGACGGGTGAGATCGACGTGGGTGATCAACAGCAGGTGATTGAAGCTGTGATCAAACACCACGACCGTGTCAAAACGCATCAGATGAATATCCGGCAGACCCAACACGTCTGGCGGCACCTGCGGCAGCGGCTCAACCAGGCGCACCGTATCGAATCCAAAATAACCGACGAGGCCGCCACTAAAACGCGGCAAGCCCGGCACCTGCGGCGATTTCAACGGCGCCAGATATGCGCGCACTGCCGCGTAGGGATCGCCGGTCAAAATCTCGGTCGATCCGTCTGCCCGGTGCAACACCAGGTGCTGCAAGTCACCGACCAAGCGCTCACGCGGGCGTACACCCAACATCGAGTAGCGGGCGACGCGTTCACCGCCGACGACGCTTTCAAACAAGAATGAGTACGGCTCTTCCTGGATGCGCGCCAACACCCCCACCGGTGTCAACTCATCGGCGACCAAGCGGCGCACCAATGGAATGAGGGTGAAGCCCTGACGGGCAAGATCAGCACAAGCGGTACGGTCGGGGGACATGGCCGACGTAGTGTTAAGGCCTTATGCACCGAGAAAGCACCGATCGTGGAGTGGACTCTTGCCACGGAATTGTTCCACACGCGTCAATAAATTTACGAATTAAGTGTTTCCCCTACATCTTATTTCATTAGTAAAAACGTCATGAAAATGCTCATTTTTGCAACATTCCTATATAAGTTATTTTAAAACATATAGTTAAACATCACAAAACGGGCTCAACTGAGGATTTGCAATCACAATAGACAACCCAAACTCGGCCACCTGTCATCCAGCTGCTTCATCGCTAGGGCGCCCTTAGGGGACAACGCCACGCGGGATTGTAGCGAGGTCGAACGGTTGGCCCTGTGTGGGGGTCTGCCAGACGGCCTGACTCACCCTCTCCAGAGGAATCACCATGTATCTGCGCTCCGTCGTCCCTGCCTTGGGCCTCATCGCCCTGTCCGTAACCGCCGCATCGGCCCAGGAAATTGCCAAAGGCCTGACCCTCGATGGTTACCTTGACACGATCGCCACTGGCACCACCAACGACAGCGGTTCAAGCAACAAAGCTCCAAGCACCACGGACTTCTCGTCCGACATGGTGGTCAAGATCGGTTGGTCACTCGCTGACGGCAAGGTGAACACCGTCCTCGTGACCCGCAGCAGCAACGACCGGGACGGCAACAACTCGTTGGGTATCTACGAAGGTTACGCCTCGGTTAAGGCGACCACTGATGTCACGGTTTCGGCTGGTAAGAGCACCGGGCCATTCGGTTACTACAGCGCCTATGCCACTGGTCTGACGACCACGAATCGTGCACTCACCTTCAACATGTACACCGTCAATCCGGTTGGCGTGTGGTTGGCCTATGCTCCGAGCGACAAGCTGACGATCACCGGTATCCTCGCTGACGGCTTCAGCCGCGACACCAACAGCACTGCCCTCAGAGGTCCCTACCAAGTCAATGGCGCCAACAACAAGGCCGGCAAGGCGGGCACCATTTCCCCCGGTATCGACATCGTCTTCGCCGCCTCGAGCGAACTGTCGTTGAACCTTGAAGGTTACATGGATCCTTCGGCTGGGGCCACCACCAGCGACGATTCGATCGGCAATGTCTACTTCGGCGGCTTCAACCTGCAGTTCAAGAAGGACGCCATCTTGGCTGCCGGCGAAATCCTGTATCAGACCATCGAAAGCGCTGGCCGCACGAACCTGGATAACCAGAACAATCTCAGCTGGGCTGCCTTTGTGACCTATACCCTGCCAGCTACGTGCCCGATGGCCGGTGCCGTTACGGCTCAGCTCAGTCAGTTCATGCCAGGCAAGACCGCGACCACCGACAACGACACCATCAGCAAGGCCCAGCTGGCCCTGTTGACCAACCCGTTCGCCGTGTCGCAGTTCGGCCTGAATTACGAACTGTTCTACGTCATGGACGACAAGAACAACAACGTCGCCCACAAGGATCTGAACTCGTTCGGCGCCTCGATCGAAGGCCTGTTCGTCATCCCTTGATCTAACGATCAAGCCGAGACGCATAAGCAAACACCCCCCGGAGCCAAGCTCCGAGGGGTGTTTTTTTGCATGATAAAAACTAAAATCAGCGGCGTTGCCAAGCGCCTAGGATCAGAGCGATGATGTCATCCACCGCCACGCCGTGCTTGACCTGGGCGAACACCGTCGGCCCGTCGCCGCGCATTTTTTTCGCGTCGCGCGCCATCACTTCCAAGTCAGCGCCGACATGCGGCGCCAAGTCGGTTTTGTTGATCACCAGCAAGTCGCTCTGGGTGATGCCGGGGCCGCCCTTGCGCGGCACCTTGTCACCGCCGGCGACGTCGATGACGTAGATGATGTAATCGGCCAACTCGCGGCTGTAGTTCGCCGCCAGGTTGTCGCCGCCGGATTCGATGAACAGCAGTTGCGGCGAGAAAGCCGCATGCAGCTCTTCCAGCGCTCCGAGGTTGGCGGTGATGTCTTCGCGGATCGCCGCATGCGGACAGCCGCCGGTTTCCACGGCGCGGATGCGTTCGACCGGCAGGGCCTGGTTGCGCACCAGGAATTCGCCATCTTCCTTGGTGAAAATGTCATTGGTCACCACCGCAATGCTGTGCGTCTCGCGCAGGCGCCGGCATAGCTGCAGCATCAACGCAGTTTTGCCCGAACCCACCGGGCCGCCAATGCCCACGGTATAGGCGCGTTCGGCGTAATTGCGTGGCAACGGTTTTTCGCGTTCGTGGTAATGTCCGGGGTGCTCCCATTCCTCATGGGTATGGCCATGCGGAGTAAGTGGTGCAAGCGGTCGGATGTTTTTAAGCATGGGGCCCTCAAGTCGTGAACAGACGTGAATACAAACGGTCGTGATGGCCATGCGCCAGGTCATGCAACGGAGCGGTGGTGGCGAGATCCGCCAAACCCAAGGCAGCACAACTCGCCCACACGCTTTCCAGAGCCGGGGTCAGGCGCGCCTGCAAGCGCTGCGCTTCAAGCGGGCCAACTCGCCCCAGACGGATGGCGGTGGAGATATTGCCGCGTAGATGCATGAACAAAAAAAGCCGCTGCATCTCATCCACACAAAGTCCAGCCAACGCGCATACCCGGCCAAAGGTGGGCGCGTGATGGCCACAGCCGGGTTGACGGCAGTGCTGCTTCAACGCGCTCAGCTCAGGACCGGCGAAGACCGTTGCCGCCGTCGTCGCCCAGCCCAGGCCCTGGGCGCGGCTGCCGCGATTGGCAACTGGATTGATCAGCCAGATGTCAGCCGCCGCATCGGCCATGGCGTGCTCAGTGAAACCAACGTTGGCCAAGGGCAGGGCCGACCAGCCGGCGTTTTCCAAACCATCGCTCAGCCATCCTTCCAGGTTGTGGGTCAAGCCCAGTACCGACGCGGCCTCCAAGCCACCCGAATGGACGAAACCACCGGTGGGGAAAGCACTGTCGGCCAATTGCAGCAGCAACCACTTCACTGACGGCTCATAATGGTTGCTCAAAACAATTGGTACCGACGGGCCAACGGCACCTCGGTGGCGGGGGTGCCGGTCAAGGCCACGCCATCGGCGGTGACGCGATAAGTTTCCGGATCGACGGTGATGCGCGGGCAGGCATCGTTCAGACGCATGTCGGCTTTGCCGATGCCACGACAACGGCGCACGGCTTCGAGGCGCTTGTGCAGGCCATAGACCTTGCCGACCTCGGCGGCCAGGGCCGCCTGGCTGACGAAGGCCACCGAGGTGTGCCCGGCGGCGCGCCCCAGGGCGCCGAACATCGGGCGCATGAACACTGGTTGCGGCGTGGGGATCGAGGCATTGGCGTCGCCCATCTGGCTCCAGGCAATGAAGCCGCCTTTGACCACCAGCTCAGGTTTAGCGCCGAACAGCGCCGGCCGCCAAAAGACCAGATCGGCTAAGCGCCCGACCTCGACGCTGCCGACCACATGGCTGACGCCATGCGCTACCGCCGGGTTGATGGTGTACTTGGCGATGTAGCGCTTGATGCGCAGGTTGTCGTGGCCGTCATGGCCGGCACGGTCACCGGCCAGGGTGCCGCGTGCGCGTTTCATCGCATGCGCCGTCTGCCAGGTGCGGGTAATGACTTCGCCGATGCGGCCCATGGCCTGGCTGTCGGAAGAGATCATCGAAATCGCTCCCAAGTCATGCAGATGATCCTCAGCCGCGATGGTCTCGGCGCGGATGCGGCTTTCGGCAAAGGCCACGTCTTCGGGAATCCCGGCATCGAGGTGATGACAGACCATCAGCATGTCCAAGTGCTCGTCGATGGTGTTGACGGTGTAGGGACGCGTCGGATTGGTCGACGATGGCAAGACATTGGGTTCGCCGCAGATGCGGATGATATCGGGAGCATGGCCGCCGCCGGCGCCTTCGGCATGATAGGCGTGGATGGTGCGCCCGGCGAAGGCGGCGATGGTGTGCTCGACCGCTGCCGACTCGTTCAAGGTGTCGGTGTGGATGGTCACCTGGATGTCGTAGTCCTCGGCCACCGCCAGGCAGTTGGCGATTGCCGCCGGCGTGGTGCCCCAGTCTTCATGCAGCTTCAAACCGATGGCGCCGGCGCGGATGATATCAGCCAAACCTCGCGGCTGCGAGGTGTTGCCCTTGCCGGTGAAACCGACATTCACCGGCAGACCGTCGACCGCCTGCAGCATCAGCATCATATCATGCGGGCTGGGGGTGCAGGTGGTGGCGCAGGTGCCCGTCGCCGGGCCGGTACCGCCACCGATCATGGTGGTGATGCCCGAGGCCAACGCCTCATCGACCTGCTGCGGACAGATCCAATGGATATGGCTGTCGATGCCGCCGCTGGTGACGATGAGCCCTTCGGCAGCCATGCATTCGGTGGTCACACCGACGATCATGCCCGGGGTGACGCCGGCCATCATGTCGGGATTGCCGGCCTTGCCGATGCCGGCGATGCGGCCGTCCTTGATACCGATGTCGGCCTTGTAGATGCCGCTGTAATCGATGATCAGGGCGTTGGTGATGACCACGTCGAGGGCCTCTTTGGCGCTCACGCCGGTGGCTTGGCCCATGCCTTCGCGCAGCACCTTGCCGCCGCCGAAGCAGCACTCGTCGCCATACACGGTGAGGTCGCGTTCAACCAAGGCGATGAGGTTGGTGTCCCCCAGGCGCACCTGGTCGCCGGTGGTCGGCCCGTACATTTCAGCATAGGCTTTGCGGCTGATGGTTCTCATCGCATCACTCCGGTAGGTGGGCAAAGCCGCCGACCCGCACGCGCTCCATCGCGCGTGTCAGGCCGGCAGGGGTTACGGGGCCGTCTGCCAGGGCATTGCCGCCGCGGATGATGCGCAGGCCGGCGATGGCCACCAACTGCACGGTTTTACTTTCACCCGGCTCGAAGCGCACCGCCGTGCCGGCGGGGATATCCAGGCGCAAGCCATAGGCCCGTGCCCGGTCGAAGCGCAGGTAGGGATTGGTCTCGATGAAATGGTAATGGCTGCCGACCTGGATCGGCCGATCGCCGAGATTGGTCACTGACATGGTCACACTCTCGCGACCGGCATTGAGCGTGAGTTCACCACTGACCGTCATCACCTCACCGGGCTCGCTTTCGATGTGATCCGCATCGCTAGCGGCAAATGCCGCCAACTCAGGAGTAGGCAGGAAACTGCCGTATAAGGCTAAGACCAGATCTCCATCATCGGCAGCCAGCGGATGGTGGATGGTCACCAGCTTGGTGCCATCGGGGAAGGTGCCTTCTACCTGCACCGAGGGGATCATTTCGGCGACGCCAGCCAGGACCTGCCGACGTCCGAGCAGGGTGCGCCCAAGGCTCATCAGCTGGGCCACCGAATGGCGTCCATCACGGATCAGCTCCAGCATCACCAGAGCGATCAAGCCGACCGCTTCCGGTTGATTGAGGCGTAGGCCGCGCGCCAAGCGGCGCTGCGCCAGCAACCCCACCTGGACCAGCACCAGCTTGTCACGTTCGCGAGGAGCAAGATGCATCAGGGTCTCCGTTGCCAAGGATCGTCGCCCAAACGTGGGCAGAGGTCGCACAGCAGGTCACGTACCGTCTGTTCGAGCACCTCGCGTTCAACCGTAGCCGCCCGCAGCAGTACACCCCATGTGCCAAGCGGACTGAGCGTCATGCGCAGCGGATGCGCCAAGGGCTGCGCCGCCACCAGGGCCCGGGCCTTGGTGCACAATGCGCTCATACCCGGCCCACCGATGATCAGGGTGGCGAGGGCGCCGATCTCGGGCAAGCGTTCACGCACGCTGCGCAGTCCGGCCTGCAGACGCAGGTTGTCGCGCAGCAGCGGGCGGTCATCGACGCGCAGTGTCAGCGACGAGGTATAGCTGGTGAAATCCCAACGCTCATCGCGCGCCGCCCGGCCGCACGTCAGCCCATCGCTCCACACCACGTCGGCGCCCGCCGCGCAGTCGATGGTCTGCGTCTGCGCGAAGCGCGCCGCCGTGAACGGCGTCACCGGATCGGGCAGGGCTACCAACAATCCACCGGCGCCGACCGTGGCCGAAATCTCTTGCCGGGCGACAGCACCCTCACTGCGATAGACCTTGGTGCTCGCCTGGGTGCCCAGGTACAGCTGCGCGCCGGGCTCGACGTCCACCGCCATGGCGATGCGATCACCGGCCACCAGGCCGCCGCCGTAAGTGGTCGAATACACCCAGGCGCAAGCCCCCCGCGCGGTGTTGACCAGGAATTTCAGCGGATCAGTGGCCTCGGCGGTGATCACTGACGAGGCGCCCGCGACCCGCCGCACCACCACGCGACCGCTGCCGGCCGGCCAGGCGGCCACGGCAGCAGATAACATGGCCTGGGTCATACGCTCAGATGACGGGAAACCACGTCGTCGGTCAAGGCACTGGTCGCCCCCGAGGCGACGATGCGCCCGCGGTCCATGGCGTGGAAGGTGTGGCCGATCTCACGCACCCAGGCGACGTACTGTTCAACGAGGATGATGGCCATGCCGCGTTCGCTGGCGAGACGGCGCAAGACCACACCGATATCGTCGATGATGTTGGGCTGGATGCCTTCGGTCGGCTCATCGAGCAGCAGCACTTTCGGCCCTCCCACCAAAGCCCGGGCGATCGCCAGCTGCTGTTGCTGACCCCCGGAGAGATCACCGCCCATGCGCTTGGCGAACTGCTTGAGGATCGGGAACATGGCAAACGACTCGTCGATGACCTGCGCATTGCGCACCTTGCCGGCTTCGAGCCCGACCAGCAGATTCTCGTACACCGTTAGACGTGGAAATATTTCTCGCCCTTGCGGCACCAGGGCGATGCCGGCCTTGGCGCGGCGATGCGCTGGCAAGGCGGTGACCGCCATACCGTCAAGGGTCACCGCGCCAGCCGAGGCTCGGCGTACGCCCATGATGGCGCGCATCAGGGTGGTCTTGCCGACGCCGTTGCGGCCCATGACGCAGGTGATCTCGCCCGCCGTAGCGGTGAAGCTCACGCCATTGACGGCCATGACCGCGCCATAGCTGACCTGCAGATCGGTGACGCTCAGCATGATTCGCTCTTCTTGGCGCGGCCGAGGTAGGCCGAGCGGACCTGTTCATTGGCACTGACCTGGTCGAGGGTGCCGTCGGCCAGCACGCGGCCTTCACACAAGCAGGTGACGCGTCCGCCCAGACGACGGACGAAGTCCATATCGTGCTCGATGACGATCAAGGTGTGATCCCCCTTCAACTCCAACAGCAGCTCAGCGGTCAGCGCTGTTTCATGGTCGGTGAGGCCGGCGGCCGGCTCATCGACCAGCAGCAGCTTGGGACCGGACAGCATCAGCATGCTGATCTCCAGCCACTGGCGCTGACCGTGCGATAGCAACCGCGCCGGCCGGTGCATGACCTCGATCAGCCGCACCCGCGTCAGCTGGGCTTCGATGGCATCGCGCTCCGCGCCGCTCACGCTGGCGAAGACGCTGCTCCACACCCCGCGTTTTCCTGGCAGTGCCAGTTCGAGATTCTCGAACACCGTCAGGCTGTCGAACACCGATGGGGTTTGGAATTTGCGGCCGACGCCCAGCGCCGAGATTGCCGTGTCGGGCGAACGGGTGATGTCGATGTCATCGAATATGACTTTGCCCGATGTCGGCTTGGTCTTACCGCTGATGACGTCGCACAAGGTCGTTTTGCCCGCGCCGTTGGGGCCGATGACGACGCGCAATTCACCCCGGTCGACGCCGAAATAATGGATATCGAGGGCCTTGAAACCGTCGAAGCGCACTTGCACCTCGGTCATCTGCAGCAGATCGAGTTGCTTAGACATCATGGACCCCGCGCACGCGCGCCAGCAAGCGGCGCCAGGCGCCGATGAGGCCATCCGGCAGGCACAGCACGACACTGACGAAAATACCGCCGAGGATGAACGGCCACAGCTTCGGCACCAACGACGTCAATTGCGAATAGAGAAAATTGATCGCCAAGGCGCCGACCACCGCCCCCACCACCGTGCCGCGTCCGCCAACTGCCACCCACACCACCACCATCAAAGATTCCGCAGCCTTAAGATTGGACGGGGTGATGATGCCGGTTTGCGGCGCGTACAAGGCACCGCCCAGTCCAGCCATGACTGCACCGATGGTGAACACCGCGGTCTTGAACCACACTGGTTGATAGCCAGCAAAACGCAGTCGCGATTCGCTGTCGCGCACGGCGATCAGCAAGCGCCCGAAGCGGCTGCGCGTCAGCCATAGGGCGAAGCACACCGACCCCATCAGCAGCAGGGCCGAAGCTTCGTACAAGGCCAACTTGGTGGCTGGTGCGGCCAGCGAGGCACCAAGCAACTGGCTGAAGTTGGTCAGGCCGTTGGTGCCGCACAGGCGCAGATCATTGCGGCAGAAAAGCAGGAAGCCGACGACAGTGAGCGCCTGGGTGATGATCGAGAAATACACCCCACGGATGCGCGAGCGAAAAGCCAGGTAGCCGAAGCCGAAGGCAAGCAGGCCCGGCACCACCGCCACCGCGGCAATGGTGAAGATGAACGAGGCGAAGGGCTGCCAAAAACCGGGCAGGGCCGCACCGCTGACATCGCTCGACAGGTACGACAGCGCCAGTGGTACGCCGTTAGCTTGCGGCCCGACCATGCACAGGTGCATGCCCAGGGCGTAGCCGCCGAGGGTGAAGAACAGCGCCTGGCAGAGGCTGAGGATGCCAGCATAGCCCCACACCAGATCCAAGCCGACAGCCAATACCGCCAGACAGCAATAGCGCCCCATCTGGCTCACCGTCGCCTGATCAACCAGCCCTAAACCGGCGAGATAGGGAAACAGCACCAGCAGCACCCCCGCCAACAGCGCCAGGCCGGCGCGGTCCGTCCATTCACACAGGCCGCGCCAGCTGCTGCGGCGCATGTTTTTGACCAACGCCCACTGCGCTGGCGATAATTCGTCATACATCTGCCAGTCTCCCTTTGGGCGGAAATAACCCGGCCGGTTTGAATTGCAGGAAGATGATCACCGCCACCAGCACGAAGACCTTGGCGAACACCGCCTGCGTCACCGGTTCAAGGAATTTGTTCAGCAGACCCAGGCCGAAGCCCGAGCAGCAGACCCCGGCGAGATTGCCGACGCCACCGGTGGCGACCACCAGGAAGCTGTCGATGATGAATTCCTGGCCCATGTCGGGCTTAAGTCCGCCGATCAAGGTGAAGACGCAGCCGGCGGCGCCGGCCAGACCCGAGCCGATGGCAAACGTCACTCCATCGATGCGTCTGGTATCGACGCCGAGCGTCGAGGCTGTGGTACGGCTCTGCACCGTCGCCCGCAGCAGCAGCCCCAAGCGCGTCCAGCGGAACAGCACCACCACGCCGGCTACTGCCACCAGGGTGACACCGATGATGAAGATGCGATTCCACGGCAGCACCAGCTCGGGCATCGGCTCCCAACCGCCCACCAGCCATGGCGGCGCGGTCACCGCCTGGTTGTCTCCGAAAATAGTGCGCATGGTCTGGATCAGCAGATACGAGATGCCCCACGTCGCCAGCAAAGTCTCCAACGGCCGGCCGTACAGATGGCGGATGACCAGCAGCTCCAGCACCCAGCCGGTAGCCGCAGCCGCCAGGAAGCCGGTACCGATGCCAACCACCAGATACCACGGCTGCAAGGCTGGCGGAAGGTAAGCGAAACCCCATTGGGTGAGCAAAGTGGCATAGGCACCGATCATCAGCATTTCGCCGTGCGCCATGTTGATGACGCCCATCAGGCCGAAGGTGATCGACAGGCCGAGAGCCATCAGCACCAGGATGCTGCCGGCCGAGACACCGGCGAAGATGGTCTGGATGCGGCGCACCGTCGACTGGCGGGCATCGATACAGGCCAGGGCAGGTTTGGCGTCTTCCGCCAACGGGCCCGTACCCGCCGCCAATACCCGCAAGCGGTCACGGGCACGCAACGAGGCGAAGCCACCGAGGGTTGTCAAAGCCGCACGCTGGCTCACCGCATCGCCGTCGGCGAGGTCGATGAGGGCCAGGCCTTCCTGCATGGAGCGCAACACGCGTGGATCTTCTTCGTCGTTCACCAAGGCGGCCAAGGCCGCGCGATTGGCTGCGCCACCGGCGTCGCCGGCCTTGGTCACTGCCGCCAGGCGTACGTCCACCTGCGGATCAGCCATATGCAAAAGAGTAATCGCCGCACCGGCGGCTTTGCGTTCAGCGCCCGACACCTCGAGTGCCGTCAACGCCGTTTCTGCGACGGGTTCACCGATAGGCACGCGGGTCAACGCCGCCAGGGGCTGGCCCCGCCCATCGACGAAGCTCAATACCAATGCGATTCGCTGATCAGCCAGGGCGTATGCCGATCCTTGCTTATATTCTTCGAAAAAAGCCACGGCCCGCGGATCATGGCTGGCAGCGATCGCGGCAATCGCCTGCAACCGCACGGGGCGTTCAGCCGCCGCCAAGTCCGTCAGCAAAGCATCGGCATCGGCGTCGGCCGCAAACAGCGCCACCGACCACCACATGAGCACAAAAAGGCGTAGCATGATTCCTTCGTCGGCAGGCATGAAAAAAATAGGGCCGACCCACCTTGGATTCGGCCCCACCACCTAAGCGATAAAGCGGGAGTTATTTCTTCGGGCCGCCGGTGATGGCCGGCACCCAGCCGTCTTTGCGCAGAAGAATCTTGCTGTAGCTGTCAGGCTCGACCAAACCCTTGGACTTCCACACCACCTTGAACTGACCAGTCTTGAGGATCTCGCCGATGTACACCGGCTTCATGGTGTGCTGATTGGTCGGATGCATGCTCTTCTTGCCACCCGGCGCATCGAACTCGAGACCGTAGACTTTTTCACGGACCTTGTCGACTTCGATCGACTTGGCGAGCTCGGCGGCCTTGGCCCACACATAGACGCCATAGTAGGCAGCTTCGATCGGATCGTCAGTGACGCGTTCTTTGCCATAGCGCTTCTGGAAGGCGCTGATGAAGGTCTTGTTCTCGGGCGTATCGATCGACATGAAGTAATTCCACGCCGCCAAGTGCCCGACCAGCGGCGGTACTTCCATGGCGCGCAGTTCGTCCTCCGCCACCGAGAAGGCCATGATCGGACAGTCGCCGGAGGTCAGGCCCTGGTTGGCGAATTCTTTGTAGAATGGCACGTTCGAATCGCCGTTGATGGTCGACAGCACGCAGGCGCCGCCACCTTTGGCCAACTCTTTGATTTTGGCGACGATGGTCTGGTAATCCTTGTGGCCGAAATTGGTGTACTCTTCCATGACGTT
Source organism: Planctomycetota bacterium (assembly GCA_043788625.1). Classification (GTDB taxonomy): domain Bacteria; phylum Planctomycetota; class UBA11346; order UBA11346; family UBA11346; genus CAIUVD01. The sequence continues at coordinate 2,342 of JAYVTR010000134.1, read as the reverse complement.
GGCATCGGGGATGCCCTTCGATTTCAGGAAGGCCTTCAGCACCATGTTGGCGGTACGCGGGAAGACGTAGTCGGTGCCGAGCAGGACGAACTTGGTCGAACCCTGGTCGAGCATGTATTGGGCAGCGGGCACCAGCTGCTGATTGGGTGAAGCGGCGGTATAGAAGACATTCTTCGACTGCTCTTCGCCTTCGTACTGCACTGGGTAGAACAGCAGGCCGTTGTTTTCTTCAAACACCGGCAGCACCGACTTGCGACTTGAGGAGGTCCAACAGCCGAAGGTGGCGGCAACTTTGTGCTTCAACAAGAGCTCCTTGGCTTTTTCGGCAAACAGCGGCCAGTCCGAGGCCCCGTCGACGATCACCGGCTCGAGCTTGCGGCCGAGCACCCCGCCCTTGGCGTTGATCTCTTCCATGGCCAAGACCGAGGCGTCTTTGCACGAAGTTTCGGAAATCGCCATCGTCCCTGACAACGAGTGGAGGATGCCAAGCTTGATATCTTCGCCACGCAACGGACCGGCGCCGAGGGCGACCGCGAGGATACTGAAGGTGAGGGTCTTGAGGGTCTGCAAAGCTGGCATCGGGATCTCCGTGTTGAGTGGGTGCGACCGCCGCAGGTGACGGTACTGCTCACTGGCGCGGGATGTGCCAAGCCAGGGATCACGTTTTTTTACGAGAAACAGATGTTCCGATAAGCACACGTAGGGGTTTAACCTACGAGTTGAGAATTTTGATGGGCTAATGATCGATTATTGAGCAGGCAGCTCGCTCCTGCTGCAAGCGCTATCCAATCTTGCCTGGGCCCGGGCACCGCCACCCTCCTCGCCCGATATGACCGACACCAGCCACAGCACCTATGTTAGCCCACTTTGCACCCGCTACGCCTCGGTTCCGATGCGCGAGCTGTGGAGCGATGACCGCAAATTCCAGACCTGGCGACGGCTGTGGGTCGCCCTGGCGCAGGCCGAACGTGACCTTGGCCTGGCGATCAGTGCCGAACAAGTCGCCGAACTGGCTGCCCATATCACCGACATCGATTACCCGATGGCCGCCGCCGAAGAAAAAAAACGCCGCCATGATGTGATGGCGCATGTGCACACCTACGGCCATGTGGCCCCCAAGGCAGCACCGATCATCCATCTCGGCGCGACCTCGTGCTATGTCACCGACAATGCTGATCTGCTGGCCATCCGTGACGGCCTGGATCTGCTGAGCGTCTCGCTGGCGCGCGGCATCGATCGCCTGGCGCGTTTTGCCGAGCAGTACAAGGCCCTACCGACGCTCGGCTTTACCCACTTCCAGGCCGCCCAGCTGACCACCGTCGGCAAGCGCGCCTGCCTATGGCTGCAAGACCTGACCATGGATCTGGAAGCCATCGAGCGCACCCGCAACGAGCTGCGCTTCCGCGGTGTCAAAGGCACCACCGGTACCCAGGCCAGCTTCCTCACCTTATTCCATGGCGACCACGCCAAGGTTGAGGCCCTGGATGAGGCGGTGACCAAGGCCTTCGGCTTCAGCCGTCGTTTCCTGGTCACCGGCCAGACCTACACGCGCAAGCAGGACGCCGATGTCCTCGCCGTGCTCGCCTCGCTGGGCAGCACCCTGCACCGCATCGGCACCGACCTGCGCCTGCTCGCCCACCTCAAGGAAATCGAAGAACCGTTTGAAAAGGACCAGATCGGCTCGTCGGCCATGGCCTATAAGCGCAATCCGATGCGTTCAGAGCGCATGTGCTCGCTGTCGCGGCACTTGATGGTGCTGGTGCAGGATGCCTACCAGACCCACGCCGTGCAGTGGATGGAACGAACCCTGGATGACAGCGCGGTGCGCCGCATCTGCATCCCGGAAGCTTTCTTAGCAGCTGATGCCTGTCTCGGCATCCTGCAGAATGTTGCTGAAGGTCTGGTGGTCTATCCCAACGTCATCCGCCGCCGCATCGACAGCGAGCTGCCGTTCATGGCCACTGAAAACCTGATCATGGCGATGGTCGAGGCCGGCGGCGATCGGCAGGAGGTCCACGAAGCGATCCGCGTCCTCAGCCACGAAGCCGCCGCCGAAGTCAAACAGCACGGCCGCGACAACGACCTCATCGAACGGGTGAAGAAAGATGCATTCTTCGCACCGATCCATGCCCAGCTGCCGACCCTGCTCGATCCCAGCACCTTCATCGGCCGGGCGCCGGAACAGGTCGATGCTTTTCTCAATCTTGAAGTGAGGCCGTTGTTGAAGAAATATAGCGGACGGCTTGATGGGGCGGCGGCGCTGAGCGTTTGAGGGTACTGGGGAGATGATGGGGACGAGAGACCGTGGATTTAGGGGCTAGGGATTAGGGACCAGAGACCAG
>JAYVTR010000133.1:0-9173 GCA_043788625.1 Planctomycetota bacterium | reverse complement strand
CTGCATCACGCCCGGCGGACAGCCACGGAATTGACCCCCGCCCAATATGCTCGGCGGCGGGGAGTGCGTGGCAAAGTAGGTTCGTAAACCGGTTACGATTCGGATGATACCGTTGAGATGAAGGTGAGCTCGATTCAGGTTCGCCGCCCTGAACGAGCCATGGATGCGGTAGGCGCTTTTCGCGGGGTTGATGATCCGGCGCAGTTTGCCCGTTCATTGCAAACCTGGCGCCAAGCAGTCACCGAAAATCGGCAATTACCGCGATATCGCATGGTCCAGCGGCTTGGTCAAGGGTCGCAGGGACTTGTCTACAGTGTTGCTGATCGCGACTGCATGCGCGAGGTCGCATTAAAAACCCTGCACGCTCATCAGTGCGCTCCGGATGATGTAAGTCGCTTCATCCATGAAGCGCAAATCACAGCCCAGCTTGAACACCCAGGAATCGTTCCAATCCACGACTTCGACGTCCTGCCTGATGGGACCTTGATTTATACTATGAAAAAGGTTGAGGGGCAAACGCTTGCCGAGCTCCTTGCCGATAGCAGTGCATCAAGTTCCGTAGCGAATGTTCCTCAACGACCACGACCGAGCGTCGATGAGTTGTTGCAGATTGTTGTCAAAGTGTGCGATACCGTCGCTTTTGCGCACAGTCGTGGGGTCATTCATCGTGATTTAAAATTACGTAATCTCATGGTTGGTCGCTATGGCGAAGTATTGGTCATGGATTGGGGACTGGCCAAAGTCCTCAATGGGCAACCGGATCCGCAAGAGAGCGGTCAGCGCCAAATCCACTCTCTGCGTTCAATGCCGGTCGAAGATGGCAATGATATCCATCAAACCCTCAAGGGTAGTTCGATTGGTACGCCTGCATATATGAGCCCAGAACAGGCGCGTGGCGAGCCGGCGGACCATCGCAGCGATATCTATTGTATAGGGGTGGTTTTATACACCTGTCTTTGCGGTGATTCACCATATCAGCGTGGGCGTATCAGGTACACCATGGATCAGGCCGCCAGTGGCCAATGGCGGCGTCTCGATCATCAAGAACAAGGCCGCACTTTGTCCAAGCGCGTCATAGCCATTGTACATAAATGCATGGCCTTCGATCCGCACGATCGTTACCAAACGGTTGATGCCCTAGTGGCTGACCTGCGGGCGTTTTTAGCGGGGCAGGCGGTAGGCGCCTATCGCGATTCGGCATTAGATAAGGGGGTACGTTTTGTTTCACAGCAAAGGCGTGGCTTAACTATCTCTGCTGGGGTGATGCTCATGTTTTCTGCGGTCGCGGTCTTTTGGCATTGGCAAAACACGGCTCATCAGATCACGCAAATTCAGGCGCTGCGACAGTCCTCAGCGCAGCATGAATTGATGGGTGAGCTCGACGAAGCCCGCCGCGATCACGAGCAGATTCTCCTTAGTTATCCAGATGACCGATTAGCCCTTGATGGTTTGCAACGCTTACGCCAGGCCTTGGCGCGGCGTGGGGATGAGCAGTTGGCGCTGAGGAAGCGGCAAGAAGCCGCTGCCTTGGTGCGTCAAGCGACGAGATTCGTCGAGATTGGCGATGATGAGAGTCTGCGCCGGGCAACAGAGAGTTATCTGGGCGCCTTGGGCTTGATTCCCGGTGACCCGGCGATTGCCCAAGATTATCGGCGTATCGTGGCGATGATTGCGCAACGTGAAGAGCAAGCACATAGCCTTGCTCGCGCGACCTACCAGGCCAACCGCGCCAGCGAGCTGTCAGCGCGATCGGCCGAGGCCGAAGCCGCCGGCGACATGCGTCTAGCGATCGGCTTGATGGAGGCCGCCCTGCAGCTCGATCCGACCGACGAGCGGACTAAACACCACGCCACTTTAGTGGCCCGTGCTGCGGAACTGGAGCGCGTGGCGGAAGTCCGCGCACGCCAAGCCGAAGCTTCCAGTTTCATGGCCAAGTGTCGTGATGCGTTGGTCAGAGGCGATAGTATCATGGCCCGTGACGCATATGAACGTGCCCGTGGTGTCGATGCAGAACACCCAGAATTGCCGGCCTTGCAGCAAGACGTGCTGAATCTTGAGCAAGGCAAGGCCGAAGCGCAGGCTCAGGCATTTCTGGCCGAAGCACAACAACACTTGGCACATGCACGGGTGCTTGCGGGCCAGCTCGAAGACGCAGCTGCCGACCCCTCACTCGTACATGAGCGGGCGAGTATCGCCGGAGCCGCTTTGCGACTTTTGTACTGTGCCCAGGCTGTCGCTCCTGGACATCGTGCATCCAAGGCTGCTCTGACTGAATTTTATCTATCGCGACTTAATGAGCGTGAAGCGCGCGGCGACTTCGCGACGAGCGAAGAAACCATCGCCGAAATTGCCGCTTATGATGATGGCAGTCATGCCACAGCACTCACTGGCTTAGCAGTGCTTGAGGTCCGAGGTGCGGATGTGAGCTGCACGTCGAGTATGGAAACAGGTACATCGACGACTCATAAAATCGCCAATGGCGCTTCCGCGAACCTGACTTTTGGCAGCTGGATGGTGACGGATGCGGCTGGCCATGTGGGTCAGTTGCGTTTGCAGCGCGGGCAAAAAATGACGATCGATTGGCCGGTGGAATTCCCTGAGCGCCTTATCTTGGTGCCAGCAAACCAGGCCGTCGTCCTCGGTGAAACTTGTCGGATCGCTGCCTTTTTGGCTTCGGAACCAATCTCGTACGCCGAACTAAGGATTTTTACCGCCAGCGGTACGGCGACATCGGCGGCATCGCCGGCACAGATGTTAGATCAACCGGTGACGGCCGTCACCGGTGCTGAAATCTGCGCCTATGTGGCATGGCGGGCACAACGCGATGGCCTTGACTGGCGGCTGCCAAAAATTGGTGAGCTGCGAGCCATGAAAGACATCCGCCAACCAGAAATCGTCCAGTTGGAGGACCATTCTTTGGTGGTGCTGGTGGACAATTGCCACTTCGTGCGCCTATCAATGACTACGGCTCATCCGACGGCGCACTTTCGCTTAGTGCGTAATCTCATACCCAGCCATCCGTAAGCTCAGGGTTCGATATCACCGACTGGGCGGCCCGAAATGATCGTGGCCAGGGATTGCACCTCATCAGGCAGGGCACTGCGGTCATAGCGTGCCATGACCCAAGTGCCTTGCTTGTACCAGCGTAAAATGACAAGCTTTTCAGGTGGTGGATAGGGGCCGCCGGGTTGCAGACCCGACACCAAGGCCAAAGCTTCAGTGACTTCAACGGGGGTGCGGCGAAAGCCGACTGCCATAGTGCCGCGCACGGTCTTACCGCGTCCGTCGTCTTCTAACAAATGATGCACCGCCCTTTTTTCGTCAGCAAAAAGGGTCAACGCAACAGCCATGGTCTGCTTGGGCGTCGGGTCTTCATCGTAGGCATGCAGTTCATGCCAAAACGGCGATGAGCCTGAAAGTCCATAACGCCACCAGCCACCGGCGCCGCGGCTGTTGTCACAGCTGACCGTCAGAGATATCAGCATGAAGCTCAAGGAAAGAAGGAGCCAGCGCATACAATTACCTGTTTTCGCGAAGAGGACCTTGCAGACCGGGCCACGGATCACCGACCTGACCGCGTTGGCGTAACCAACAATCAGCCAATACTATCGCCGTCATGGCTTCGACAATCGGCACTGCGCGTGGTAACACGCAGGGGTCGTGGCGACCTTTGGCCTGCAGTTCGACATTGTTGCCGGCATCATCAGCACTGGCCTGTGGCTTGAGCACCGTCGCCGTCGGCTTGAACACCAGGCGCAGGTCGAGTGGCATGCCATTGCTGATCCCACCTTGCACGCCGCCGCTGCGGTTGGTATCGGTGGTCATGATGCTGTTATGCCAAGCATAATGGTCGTTGTGCTCGATGCCGCTTAATTCTGCGCCCGCAAAGCCACTGCCGACTTCAACGCCTTTGCACGCTGGCAAAGATAAGAATGCCTGTGCCAACAGTGCATCGAGCTTGTCGAAGACTGGCTCGCCTAGGCCGGGAGGCAGGCCATGCACTATGAGCCGGATATAGCCACCCAGGGAATCGCCGCGTTTTTTTGCGTCAATAATGGCGGTTTCCATGGCGGTGGCAGTGGCTGGATGCGGACAGCGCGTGGGATGCGCATCAACCTCAGCGCGCGTTACCGTCAGCGGGTCGATCAAGGCTCGGCCATCGTGGTGGTGCACGCGCTCGACCCAGGCGCAGATGCGCAGTTCTGGAAAACGATGGGCGAGCACTTGTTCGGCGACAGCGCCAGCGGCTACCCGGCCGACGGTTTCGCGGGCCGATGAGCGGCCCCCGCCCTGCCACGCACGGATACCGTACTTGGCATCATAGCCGAAGTCAGCGTGGCTCGGGCGATAGGTATGCCACCACTCGCTATAGCTGCCGCTGCGTTGGTCCTGATTGCGGATCATCACGGCGATGGGCGTGCCCAAGGTCTTGCCCGTCTCAGCATCGAGGCCTGAAAGGAATTCAGGAGCATCTTCTTCGTCACGCGGGGTGACAAGATGTGATTGGCCCGGCCGACGCCGGGCGAGAAATGCCGCAATTGCCGCCCGATCAAGGATGATCCCAGGTGGGCAGCCGTCGATGACGCAGCCAACGGCAGGGCCGTGGCTTTCGCCAAAGGTGGTGACACGAAAAGCGTGGCCGAAAGTGTTGTTCGCCATGATGGGCGCAGATGGTGGCGAGTTTTGGCGTAGCGGAAGCTGCAGCTGAGGAGAGCTTAACTTGCCCCTCATGGAAATCCCACTAAATAGCCAGACCCTATCAAAGCATTATGGCCCCACCTAAAACACGTCTCAAAGTCATTCCCGCGATGAATCGTCCACGCTTCAAGAAGCCCAAGTTGGACGGGTTCAACAATCTGACCAAATCATTGAGCTTCAACTTGTACGATGTTTGTTACGCCAAAACCGCTGAAGAGCGCAATGAGTACATCCAGTACATCGACGAAGAATACAATGCTACGCGTTTGACCCAGATTTTGACGGAAGTGACGCGTATCATCGGCGCCAATATCCTCAACGTGGCACGCCAGGATTACAATCCGCAGGGCGCTTCGGTGACCATCCTCATCAGCGAAGAGCCGATCGAGAGTGAGCCGGAAAATCCTGAAAAACCAGGCCCAGTGCCCTCTGAATCGGTGGTGGCGCATCTCAACAAGAGCCACATCTGTGTGCATACCTATCCCGAGTCGCATCCCTACAACGGGATCGCTACGTTCCGAGCTGATATCGACGTCTCGACCTGCGGCAAGATTTCACCGCTGCGGGCTTTGAACTACCTCATTCATTCGTTTGATGCCGATGTCTTGTCGTTGGACTATCGCGTGCGTGGTTTCACTCGCGACGTCGAAGGCATCAAGCACTATATCGATCACCCGATTACCTCGATCCAGAATTTCGTATCAAAGGAAATCATTGACGATTACCAATTGATCGACGTCAATAATTATCAGGAAAGCCTGTTCCACACCAAGATGTTCCGTAAGGAAATCGACCTCGACCATTATGTCTTCCAAGGCACCAAGGCGAGCAAGGGTAAGTTCGGTGGCAAGCACGAGCAGGAGCGCGTTAAAAAGCGCCTCTTCCAGGAGATCCAAGAGATCTTCTACGGCCGAAATTTCGAACACTGATTTCATCCATCACAGCCGGCCTTGGCCGGCTGTGATGCTTTGACGACGCTGCCAGCTGTCGGTTCAGTCAGCTGCCAGTTCAGTCAGCTCTCAGTTCAGTCAGCTAGCTAGCTCAGCTAGCAAAGGCGCCTGAGCCATGGGCGACGCAGCCAAGAACGGCACCTTGCCACCATTGTAGTCGGTGAGATCAAAGGGAAATACATCGCGACCCGCGAAATCGGTTATTCGCCCGCCGGCGCCCAAGACCACCGCAGCGGCGGCGACTACATCCCACAGCTTGCCATTTAAAGTGATGGCAGCACAGGCTGTGCCGGCACCGACCTGCGCGCATTCGAGAGCGGCCGAGCCGAGCATGCGCAATTTCCAAGGGCAGACGGTCAATAAACGAATCGCCCAGGTCGGCAATGTGCCACCGATGATGAGATTGCTGGTGATCATCAACAGGCTTTGCGCGCCAGGTGCCTCGCTCTGCGCTGTGGTGGGATACCACGTGCCTGCCCGCACGTGCCATGCGCCATGGCTCTTGGCGCCGATATGGACGCCGAGAAAAGATTCGTCGCGGGCGATGTCGTAAACCACGCCCATGATCGGCATGCCGTCTTCCAGCAAGCCGATGCACACCGCGCAGGCGCCAAATCCGGCGATGTAGTTGTTAGTGCCATCGATGGGATCGATGGGATCGATGACCCACACGCGGGTGCCGGCACGCGGGAGGCGATTGGTGATCGCAGAGCCGTCGTCGTTTTCTTCGCCGATAATGCCATCGTCGGGATAGCGATCGCTGAGGGCTTCGACAATCAACCGTTGCACCGCCCGATCGGCTTCGGTAACGGCCTCCTCGCCACGCTTGAGCTGGCGGGCGATTTGGCCGAGTTGTTCACGCGCCAAAGCACTGCCGCGGCGGGCGAGATCATTGAGCCAGATGAGATCGGGGACCATGGGCAATTCGCGAAAGATGGGAGAGAGCTGAAAGGTTATGGCGTTGCGCCCGAGGGAAAGCGGCACCGGACGGTTGCTAAACAGACAGCCAAACAGATTGCCAAACTCAGGTCTCACGAGAACGTCGCACTCGAACTGGAAACGCCCATGACCATGCCCCACACCATTACCGCTCTCATTCTTGCTGCCGGCAAAGGCAGTCGCATGGGCTCTGACTTAGCGAAGGTCCTGCATCCTCTGGCCGGCCGGCCATTGGTGATGCATGTGCTCGATACCTGTGTCGAGCTGAAAGTGATGCAGAAGGTCGTGGTGGTCGGCCATCAGCGTGAAAAAGTCGAGATGATGACGGCGCCGTGGTTGCCGACCTGCGTGCTGCAAGATCGCCAGCTAGGCACCGGTCATGCCGTGCTGGTCACCGAGAAATTTATCACCGGAGATCTGGTGTTGGTGCTGTGCGGTGATTGTCCGATGACTCCTGCCAGCTTGCTGGCGGCGTTGATCGCCAAACACATCACTAGTAATGCAGCGTGTACCGGCGTGGCAGCACGCATGGCTGACCCGACTGGCTATGGGCGGATGGTGACCGATGCCCAAGGACGTTTGGTTAAAATCGTCGAGCATAAGGATGCCGATGCTGCAACACGCGCCATCGACTTGGTAAACAGCGGCATCTATGTCTTCAACCGTCGTGAGCTGTTCCGCTGTCTGCATGAGGTAAAGCCGAACAACGCTCAAGGCGAATATTATCTCACCGACGTCGTCGGCATGCTGGCGCGCGAAGGCCAGGTCGTTGAACTGGTAATCACCGACGACGTTGCCTCGGTGCTAGGCGTCAACACTCCGGGCGATCTGGCCACCGCGGAGCAGTTGTTGGCGGCGCGCAAGTTGGCGGCCAAGACTGAAACCGCTGGCCACTAAAGTTTAGGTAAAGCTCACATCTCACCGCTCTTCATGCTCAAGTCCTCAACATGCGTGCAGTCATTCATGGTCAGGATGCGGCCGATCTGCGGTTGGAGGCCACCGATAACCGGCTCGAAGGGGCGTACACGCATCACCGCGGTGTTGCCGATCGAGAGGTGCCAGATGCGGTCGAGCGGCAGGCCCATGAGGCCGGCCAGGTAGGCGCGCAGGACTCCTCCATGCGTCACCACCACGACCCGTTGGCCCGGATATCGGGTGGCGATGTCGGTGAGGGCAGGGGTGATGCGCGCATGCGCATCTTCATAGCTTTCACCGCCGCCACGGCGCAAATTCGCTGCCCGCCCTTGCCATTGCGCCCATTCGGTGGGAAAGGCGATAGTGATCTGCTCGGGGGTCAGTCCAGCCCACGTGCCGATGTCGATTTCCCGGAGCCGCGCATCCCGGTCGTGGCGTAAATTGAGCGCCATGCCGATGCTTTCGGCGGTTTCACGGGTACGCATGAGGTCGCTGGAAATGAGCGCACTAAAAGCCGTACGTCGGTGGGCTTTCAACAGGCGATCAGCCAGCGCCCGCGCCTGACGCTGGCCCAGCGGCGACAACGGCAGATCTGCTTGGCCCTGCAGAATGCCGTCGCGGTTGCCAGTGCTCTCGGCGTGGCGAATCAACCATAATTCGGTTTTAACGTTCATTTCACGATGAGGCCGGCGAAGTAATCCGGCTCACGGTCAGCGCGCCATTTAATGTTGCAGCCGATGCTGGCGCGTTGCGGCTGAGGTGGCGCATCGCCACGCAATACGGCGTCGACGGCGGCGGTCAGATCAGCGCCGGTGGGCACTTGCAGCGGCTGCAATTTGCGTCGAGCAGAACAGAACTGGCCGCGATAGAATAGCCGGTGCTGACCATCAAAAAGGAAGAAATCTGGCGTGCATGCTGCGCGATATGCTAAGGCGATCGCTTGCTCTTCATCGTAGAGGTAGGGGAAGGCATAGCCTGCCCTGCGTACTTCTGCAGCCATTGCCTGTGGGCCGTCATCAGGATGAGCCGTGGCGTCATTGCTGTTGATGCCGACGACGGCCACCCCACGACCTAGGTAATCGCTAGTCACCTGGGCCAAAGCGCTGCGGATGAACTGCACATAGGGACAGTGATTGCAAATGAACATCACCAACAAGGGCTTGCCGATGAACTGCGTGCGCGTCACTCGGGCACCGCCGAGCACCTCAGGTAATGAAAAATCTGCGGCAGGGGTGCCCAAGGGCAGCATCGCGGAATTGGTGGTAACCATGATCAGTCTTTCATCTTTTCGAGGAGCGCTTGACGCGCCCGGTACAATCTTTTTTCGACATTGGCCACTGACAAGCCGAGGGTCTCGGCAATCTGCAGGTAATCGAGATTGGCTTCGTATTTCAAGGCGATGATGGCGCGGTAGGCCGGCGACAGGCTGACCATTGCTGCGCGTAAGCGGTCGAGGCGGGCATCCGCCTCATGCGGCTCGGGCGCCGCCAGCTGAAGGTTTTCAAGGCGTTGTCCACGGCGCGCATGACGTCGTAGCCAACTGACCGCTTCGTTGTGGACGATGGTCCCTAGCCAGGTGGGAAAATACGCTGGCTCGCTCAAACTGCCTAACCGATCATACGCACGGATGAAGGCTTCCTGGACCACGTCGTCGACGGCCGAGGCATCGTG
>JAYVTR010000132.1:0-6004 GCA_043788625.1 Planctomycetota bacterium | reverse complement strand
CAAGGGCAGTCGCGTCAGCTTCTCAACCGCACTTCTGCAAACGCAAAGTGCGGGTTCGTCGCCCACCGGTGCCGCCGGCGGTTTGAATCCGCGCCAGGTCGGTCTGGGCGTGCGTAACAGTTCGGTAGATGTCGACATGCGCCAAGGTGCGCTGCTGACTACCGGCCGCACCACGGATCTCGCGATTCAAGGCAACGGTTTCTTTCGCGTCGTCGGTGCTGATGGCAATGCAGCCTATACCCGCGTCGGCAATTTCGGCTTCGATGCGGGCAATAACCTTACCGACCTCGGCTCGGGGATGATGGTGCAGGGGCACAAGCTCGATAGCGCCGGACAACCCAGCGGGGACCGTAGCACCATCAATCTTGCCAGCGCCCAGACCATCGACGCCAAGGCGACCACCGAGATAACTTTTCAGGGCAATTTGAATTCGAAGACCCCGGCCCTGCGCGGTGTGTCTTTGTCGTCGGTGCTGCCGATGACGGTGACGGCGACGAGCGCGGCAGCCGCAGATTCAACATTATTGAAAGACCTGACCGTCTTCACTGGCCCGGTCACCGAGCCGGTTGCACCGGCTAATCTCAGGACCTTGAACGTCTATGGCACCAGGCCAGACGGCAATGCGTATGCCGGAAAGATCACTATTAATCCGTGGCAGGACACCGCCCAGTCGATGATCGCCAAGATCAATACGGTGCTGGTGCAGGGGGCCGAATCGATCGGTACCGTAGCCTTGGTCAACGGCAATCTCACCGCCACCGGCTCCGGCTCGCAAGATGGCTTCAGTCTGTTTCTCGGTGAGGCCGATCCGCTGGGCAGCGTCGCTGTGGGATCCCCGGTCGGCACCGTTGCTAATCCACTGGCGTCAGGTTCCAACAGTGTGGCTTACACCCCAGGCACCACCCAGACTCTGGTCAGTGCCCCAGCCCTGGCAGCTGAGGCGGGCCTCATCAATCCCACCTTCACGGTGGCAGCGACCGTGCCTTCAGCCCTCAACATCAAAGTCAAAATCACTGACAGTGCCGGCACGGCGCGGCAAGTCGGCAATATTGTCGTCCCGGCGCTGACTGGCGGCGTCTACACCTTGCCCAGCCTGCCGCACCTGAAGGCCGGAGAGACCTTATCGTACGACATGAGCAGCAGCGGCGCCGTGGTTGCCGGCGATGTGGCATGGACCACCGATACCTATCTCGATTCGAGCCCCTCGAACGTGTTGCGCGACTCATATGACGGCACCAGCAACACGCCCGATGGTTTGCCTGATCTGTTTCAAGAAAACAGCCTCGCCGACGTCAATGCATTGCAGTACAACGCCACCAACAACGCCACCATGGACTGGTATAAGCTGCGTTTCGTGCCTGAAAAAGTCACGAGCAGCGTGCAGGTTTATGACAGCGTTGGTGGCAGTCACACCATCGAGGCACGTTTCTTCCGCACCGGCACTCAATCGGCCATCACCGGTTCAACCGTGACGCGTTCCAGTTCCTGGGACATGATCCTCAACATGCCGACAACGGATGGTAAGATTAAAGAGCCCCTGGTGGTTGGCATCCAATTTGACGAAAAGGGCCGCTATGTCGGCAATGGCCAGCTGGGTAAAACAGTTCACGGCAGCACCCTCAGCGATCCGAACGTCTACCGCGGCTCACCCGGTGACAATCTCATCGGTGTCAGTTGGGCGGCCACCGGTGACGCTTCGATCGCGTTGAAGCTGGGAGGGCCCTCGACCACCGAGGGCTTGAGCGGTTTTGGTTCGGTCTCAACGGCCACCGCCACTGATCAGAACGGCTATGCCTCGGGAACCCTCGATTCGCTGTCGGTGACCAATGCCGGCAGAGTAGTCGGTCTGTACACCAACGGCAAATCGTTGGGCTTGTATGAGCTCGAGATCGACACCTTCCGTAATCCGGGCGGCTTGAGCTCGGCCGGCGGTAATTTGTGGCAGGTGTCGGCTAACTCCGGTGATCCGCTGGCTCGCACCGCGGGAACTGGTGGCGCGGGCGGAGTGACCTCCGGTGCCCTTGAAGGCAGCAACGTCGACATCGCCAGCGAATTCACCCGCTTGATCACCGCTCAGCGCGGCTTCCAGGTGAACTCGCGCGTGATCCAGACCACCGATTCAATCCTCTCTGAACTGGCCGGTCTTATCCGTGGCTGAGTGAGGGCGCTCGGTCAGCGCTTACGGCTGTCACCGCGTTTGCGGTTGTCTTCATGCTTAAGCACGACTGAATCGAGTACCGCCCGGGGCTTTTTGTCCTGGGCGGTTTCGTCGATGGGCGTCTCGCGGGTGTGGCGGGCGGTGGTGGTGAAGCCTTCGAAGTGGATGCCGATGGGCACCGCCTTGGACGGAAAGCCGAACCACTCGATCGACTCTAAGGGCAGCACCACGACCCCGGCTTCAAGTTCTTCGTCGCCGAAAATCTCGATGGTGACTTGGCAGGTATCAAGGTCGATACCGGTAATGCGCTTGAGGGCGAAAGTCTGCATCGACACCGTACTGGCGTGCAGGAAGCAGGTGCCTTCAGGAAAGGCTTCGTCTTCAAGGCTCTCCTGGATCTCGACCAGCTTTGCGGCGCGCTGCGATTGCAGCCACATCTGCGGCTTTTCACTCTGGAAACGTTCGAGGGCCATTTCCCGATGCAGTTCAGCAACGATTTTCTGGCGGGCGCGTAAATTTTTTGGACGCGGCTTGGGCATGATGGCTCGTGGTTAGGAAAGTTGAGGGAGAAAGACGAAGCTCTGCATCATTACATTCTGTGCATGCTCAATGGACAACTATGCCATAGGTCGATGCATGCGGAAAGGGTATTTGTGGTGAACTCGATTCTTGTCCTACGCTTCGTGCATCCATCTGCGAAGGAATCTGATTATGAGCACCCGCGTCTATAATTTCAGTGCCGGTCCGGCGATGTTGCCATTGGAAGTTTTGGAGGCCTCGGCGAAAGCGTTGGTCGACTTCCAAGGCAAGGGTTTCGGCATCGCCGAGTGCTCGCATCGCGGCAAGGAATTTGACGGGGTGGTCGATGAGGCCATCGCTCGCTGCAAAACCTTGTTGGGTGTTGGCGACACCCATGAAGTGCTGTTTTTACAAGGCGGTGCGACGCAGCTGTTCACCACGATCCCGCAAAATTTCGCCGGCGGCAAGGCTGCCGATTACCTGGTGTCTGGCGAATGGTCAAAGAAAGCCGCCGGCGGCCCCAAGGAAATCGGCCTCGGCGCCAACATCGTCGCCAGCAGCGAAGCCAGCAACTTTGACCACCATCCCGAACCAGCGGAGTGGAAGCTCAACCCGGATGCGCCGTATCTGCATGTGTGCTCGAATGAGACGGTGCACGGCAACCGTCTAGTCGATCTGCCGACACATCCCAACCTGATTGTCGATGCCAGCAGTGAATTCATGGCCCGTCCGCACCCGCTGGACAAGATCGCCATGCTCTATGGTGGCGCGCAAAAGAACCTTGGCCCATCGGGTTTGGTATTGGCGTTGATCCGCAAGGATCTGCTGGCCAAGATCCCCGAAAAGGGCATTCCCAAGTTGTTCAATTTCAAGGCTCAGGCGGAAGCCAAGTCGATGATCAACACGCCGCCGACGTTCTCGATCTACATCCTCTTGGAAACCTTCCGCTGGCTCGAACGCCAAGGTGGCTTGGCCAAGATGGAGCAGGTCAATGCCACCAAGGCCAAGCTGCTGTACGATGCCATCGATGGCAGTGGCGGCTATTACACCGGCACGGTCGTCAAGCATGCCCAGCGCAGCCACATGAATGTCACCTTCCGTCTGCCCAGCGAAGAGAAGACCGACGAGTTCATCAAGCTCGCCGCCAAGCAGAACATGGTCGCGCTCAAGGGCTATCGCACCGTCGGCGGCATCCGCGCCAGCATCTATAATGCGATGCCGCTCGAAGGCTGCCAGGCTTTGGCGTCGTTCATGAAGGAATTCAGCGCTCGCGGCTGAAAGGAGCATGGGCGTCGCACCCATGATCATTTACGAAGAATTGCCCGCGCCAAAGTCCAGCTGCGCCAATCCGTACTTTCCAGCGTCAGCTGCTGCGTCAATTCCTGTACCGCTGCGTCTGCCGCGCGATCGCCATTCGCGGCTTGCGCACGCAGAGCGGGTAAGGCCGCCGGTCCCAGGCTGATGACATAGGCATAATCGATATGCGTCCCGCCATGCGTCACGTTGTGGCGGGCGATCGCGCCATCGATATCGCACCACGCCAAGATCAGCAGTGTCCCCGCTAGGGTGGTCAGGTTGGCATTCACCAGCCAGCGATTAAGGCGGTGATGATGAATGCGCCAGGCGATCAGGCCCAGGCCGATGGCGACCAAGACCATCCACACCGCCGCTGCGACGCGCCAGCGGGTCAGGTCATAAACGTCGACATACAGATGCAGCCGCCACAGGGCGCTGATCAACAGTGCCACGTTTTGCGCCAGCCACATCAATACCAGACGCCGGCACCAGGGGGCGGTTAGGACCGCCGAGCCCGGACGAAACCACGCCAGGACAAAGGTGGCAGCGAGCAAAGCGGTGGCGATCAACGGATAGGCTCCACGGTGGGCATAAGCGGCGTAGGTCATGCCGTCGGGCAAAGCGAGACCGCACCACAGATAGACGATGTCGGAGCCGTTTTGCAGGATGAACAGTCCGTTGAAGATGAGCAGGCTGCGCTGCACCAGGGGAATGCGCGTGACGTTGGTGGCTTGGTACGGGTGGCTGCGCCACCACGTCGGCCAGCGACCACGCAGCACCAGCCACAGGCCCATGCCACAGAGCCACCACCATAGCACGCGTAGCGGTGCGGGCAGGTTGGTCAGATCAGCCAGCCAATTGGCGAGATCGGCCATGCGCGCCCCCAGCACGGGATTTGCCATCCAGAATAAACCCGCGAACAGCGCGCCAAAAGCCAGCGGCACCAACCAGCCCAAAATGCGCGAAGGTGGTCGACCGTGACCGCGACGCCAGCGCAAGGCGAGGTGCGCATCGGCAAAAGGGCGGCTGAGCATACCGAGTACGCCGGCGGCGGCGCGTTCGAGCAAAGCCACGGCATCGGGGACGTAGTTAGTGCGACCGATGACCGCCGCTGCCAGCAAGCCGGCCATGGCACAGCCGGCGGGCAGCACGCCTTGATCGACGATGCCGGCCAGGGAACTCACGCATACCGCGCACAAAGCGGTCATGCCGGCGACATGGCGTCGAAGAGCTGGAAAGCGCCAAGCCATCAGCGTACCGATGGTCAACAGCCATAAGCTGAGCCCGATTCCCGGGACAGCGCCCCACAGCAGGCAATCCCCGAGGAAGATGAGCAGGGGAACGACGATGAAGGGAGAGATGAAGCGGTAGGGCATGGCGTATTCCAACGCCGGCAGTGTCGTGGTAGATGGTGGAGGGAGTGTGGAGGGAGTGTGGAGGGAGTGTGATGGTTCATTGGTGGCAGCTGGGAACTGCGAAAGCTGGTGTCTGGTCTCAGTGGCTAACGACCAGCGACTAGTGACTAGTCACTGGTCACTAGTGACTAGTGACCAGTGACTAGATTAGTCGAGCATCTCGAATCTGGTCTCTGGTCTCTGGTCTCTGGTCTCAGTGGCTAACGACAGCAGCTAGTGACCAGTGACTAGTGACTAGTGACCAGTGACCAGTGACTAGCGACTAGTGACTAAACTAGTGGAGCACCTTGAAATTTGTTGGTCCCTGGTCCCTGGTCTCTTCGACCGAGAGACCCGCACCCGGGCTGTGGTAATTGGTCCGGCTCCTTGTTCCACCCACCATATCGATCGTGCTCGGTGTAAAGGCTGCCCTCGCCGCGGGCTCGGCGCTGCGCGGCCTTGACACCTGCGCGCGTTCGATGTGGCGGGTTGCACAAGGAACCTCACCATGGCGAATTTCCACAAGCTGCAGATTTATCACATCGGCCAACAACAACTGCGCGACATCGCTGTGGCCAGCGACGCGGTCAAATTCGGCGATCTCGCCAATCAACTCCGCCGTTCAGCCATATCGGTG
>JAYVTR010000131.1:0-7955 GCA_043788625.1 Planctomycetota bacterium | reverse complement strand
CGTGCGTTCAAGCCCTCAGAATGAGGGACTGGCTATGCGGTGGTGTCATTTGCAACGCTGGTGTGGTCTCGTGCTGCTGCTGCTTGTGCCGTTGGCGGTGCTGTCGGCGGCGAGCTTATTTACCGCTGAAACCATGGCCGATGGCACGTTGTATTCCGATTCGGTGGCGCGCCGACAAGGCGATCTGATCACTATTTTAGTGCAGGAAAGCACCTCGGTCAGTGAAAAGAACAAAACCACCGCCAAGCGCAACAATACCTTGTCGGCGGCGGTGACGATGCTGCCGTATTCCTCGGAGATAGCTCAGTCAGCTGGAAATTCAGCCGACCGTTTGCCAGCCGCTGCCGCTCAATCGGCAAAGAATTTCCAGGGCCAGGGTGATTATGAAGCCGCCGGCGAGGTCAAAGCCACCATTACCGGCCGCGTCCTGGATGTGCTCGATAATGGCAATCTGGTGATCGAAGGCCGGCGTGCGGTGCGGGTGAACAGCGACACCAAGACCATCCTCATCACCGGCATCATCCGCACCTCGGATATCCGCAGCGACAATACCGTGCTCTCGGAAAAACTGCATAATTTCCAGGTCTCCATCGTCGGCGAGGGGCCGCTGACGCGTTCGCAGTCGGAGGGCTTCCTCGGCCAGATCGCGGACATCTTATGGCCTTTCTAATGCGTTTTTTGGGCCTTGTTATAATGGCGGCGGCGGCGTGGGCGGGTGAAGTCCAGATGCCGGACAAGCCGATGAAGAACGAGGCTGTGGTCGCCGATGTCTCGGGTGTGCGCCTGAAGGACCTGTGCGAGATCGATGGCGTTCGCGAAAATCAACTGCACGGCATTGGCGTGGTCGTCGGATTGTCAGGGACGGGTGACAAAACCGCCGCCACCGTGCGCATGCTCAAGCAGTTGCTGGCGACCAAGAACCTTAGTTTCACCGAATCAGATCTAGCGTCGAAGAACATCGCCATGGTCGCTGTCACTGCTGATCTACCAGCCTTCAAGCGCAGTGGCGATCGTCTGGCGACGCAGGTCTCGTGTGTCGGCGATGCCTCTAGTCTGAAGGGAGGCATCTTATTGCAGACGCCGCTGTCAGGCGCCGATGGACGGTTTTATGCGGTTGGACAAGGCCCGGTCTCAATTGGCGGCTTTGGCAGCGCCGGTCCCGCTCAGGGCGGCGGTGGCACCAATCATATCAATATCGAAACCGTCGCCTTGTTGTCGCAAGGTTCGATCGTCGAACGCGAAGTGCCGATGTCGGTGCTGATGGGCGATCGTCTGCGGTTGAAGCTACGCAATCCCGATTTTACTACAGCAAGCCGCATCGCCAGGCGTTTGGCACGTGAATTCGGCTCTGAAAGAGTGATTGCCACAGATGCCGAAATGATCTCGTTGCTGTTTCCCGCCAAGCCCACTGAGACGCAACTGGTCGAAACGGTGGCGGCGGTGTTCGATCTGCGTGTTGAGCCGGATCAACGCGCACGCGTGGTCATCAACAGCCGCACCGGCACGGTGGTGGCTGGCAAAGATGTGCGCATCAGTGCGGTGGCGGTGAGCCATGGCGGTCTCAGCCTGCGCGTGCAACCGAAAGCGGTGACCAACCCGCTGACCCAGGTGAAATCCATCGAATGGATCGATCCGCAAACCAATTTGCGTTCGCCGAACCCGCCGGCGGGCACCTCGCCGCCGATCATTCCCGGCAGTTTGAGCGTGCTCGAAGGCGCAACGGTCGAGGACATCGCCAACGGCTTGAATGCCCTGGGCGCCCGCCCACGCGATCTGATCGCCATCTTTCAAGCCATCCAGGGAGCTGGGGCGCTGCACGCGGAGTTGATCGAGCTATGACCATCATCCCCTCGATGGCGCCTGATGCGCCGGCGGCACTCAGCCAAGACGCGAGTAAAAGCAAACTCAAAAAAGTGGCCCAGCAGTTTGAAGGTATTTTTCTGCAAGAATTGTTTAAGGGCCTTGAACATGAGCCAGAAGAAGGCGACTTGTTGGGCGACAGCCAAGCCAGCCAGATGTTCAATCAGCTGCACCACCAGGCGCTATCAGATAAGGCCGCCGGTGGCATGGGCATTGCCGATATGATGTACAAAGAATTGGCCGCCAAGGCGGGTATCAAGACCACCACGACGCCGGCAAAATAGGGTTCAAACAATCGGCACGGTAAGCGCGTTGTCTCTCCTCAGAGGAGATCGGCAATGACCCCCAATCACCAGGCAATCTTCACCCAGCTGCGCGATCATCTCGACGTCGAGTTGGTGGCCCATCGCACGCTGCTGTCGTTAGCTGAACGCAAACAACATGACCTGGTCGCCAGCGACATGGCCGGCTTCACCCGCGTCTTGCAGGAAGAGCAGATGGCACTCAATGAGACCGGGCGCTTACGCCTGCTGCGCGAACGCCTGTTGCGGGCGGTGGCGACGGTGCTGGGTGTGGTCTTGCCGGAACTGCGCTTGTCGCTGTTGCTCGAAAAGCTGCCGGAAGCCGTGCGTCAGGAATTGGCGCGTCGGCAAGCCGATCTGAAAGCGGTGCTCGAACGCCTGCGTCTGGTCAATGAGCGCAACCAGTCCTTGATCCGTCAGGGTCTGGCTTTTACCCGTGAATTGCTGGGGGCGGTGCTGGGCAGCACCAGTGCGCCGGCCTATGATCGTCGTGGCCTGTCTGGATATGCTCCGGCCAGTCGTGGTTCGTTGGTAAACCTGGCAGGGTGAAATCATGGCTGACAGCGTCCTAACTGGAATGAGTGCCCTGTCCGCTCAACAGCGGGCGATGGAGGTCACCAGTCATAATCTGGCCAACTCGACTACCCCGGGCTATTCACGCCAGCGCGTGGATCTGCAGGCGGCAGTCCCGGAAAATTCCAGGCCCGGACAGTTCGGCCGCGGCGTCGACATCAGCGCCGTACGGCGGATGGTCGACGACCTGGTCGATGGCCGTCTGCGCCAGGCGGAGGGGGAATCCGGGCGCTTAGCCAATCTCAAGCAAAACCTCGACGTCGTGCAGCAGGCTTTTAATGAGCCGGGGGAAAACGGCTTGTCGGCTTTGATCGGACGGGTCTTCGCCTCGTTCGAGGATCTGTCGAACAATCCTGAATCGGTAGCCATCCGCGCCACCGTCACCCAGGAGTTGCAGACTTTTACCGCCACCACCGCTGACTTGGGTAAACGCTTGCAGGCCGTGCGCGATGATCTGGGAGTGTCGTTGGATACCGACCTGATCAAAGTCAACGACCTGACATCGTCGATCAGCAGTTTGAACCAGCAGATCCGCGTGCAGGTGAATTCGGGTAACAATCCCAACGACCTGCTCGATCGCCGTCAGCAGCAGTTGGCGGAATTGACCAGCTACATCGACGTCAAAGTACGCGTCAACGCCAAGGATCAGTCAGTGCAGGTCGATCTCGGCGGACGCCTACTGGTTAGCAACGACGGTGCCGAAGTGTTGTCGGTGAAAAGCGCCGGCGGCGGCAATCTGGCGATCGTCGGTGCCGCCGGCATCAGCTATGATATTACCGGTGGGCGCATCGGCGCGACGTATGACCTGCACAAGACGATCGTGCCGAAAGTCATTGCGCAACTTGATGAGCTGGCCTCGACCATGGCCCATGCGATGAATGCGCAGCATTCCACCGGCACCAGTAATTCCTACCGCGCCAATGCATTTGTCGGTGAGTACACCGTACCCGCCAGCAACACCGGCGTCGACCTCGATTCATTGAGCTTAGTACCGACGGCAGCCGGGCAGCCAGGGATTCCCAAGGCTTTCTTGCCTGACTTCACCGACGGCAAGGGCACGCTGACGAGCAAGAATCTCACCATCAACGTGCTTAACACCGCCACCGGCGTGGCGCAGAAATACACCCTGAAGTGGGATCCCGCGGTAAACGCCGGCAGTCGCAGCCTGGATGATCTGGTATCGGCGATCAACACCGGTACCGGCGGCGGCTTCACCCTGTTTCCACCCAATAGCAACGGCGTAGCTGGGGTCAGCGCGCATAAAGCGCAGGTCGATGGCGGCTTCCGTTTGGAATTGACGGCCGCCGGCACTAGTTCGATTGATTTCAGCCCGGCTTTGGACACCCAGCCCACCGCTACCGCCTGGACCGGCACCGGTACGGTCACGGTGAGCGGCACGATCGCTCCGGCACTGACCACCAACCGCATGTCGCTGACCGCGAATGCCGGCGGTACGGCCCTCGATCTCAGTTACCGTGATGCCACGACCGGAGCGACGGTGCTGGTGGGTTCGGCAGCGATTCCGGGGGTGGGGACCACTTCTGTGGTCATCAACGGCCTGACCATCAATATCGACGCCGGCAACTATCGGGCGGGCGATCGCTTGGGGCTGGGGCTCGACAGCACGGGCACGGTGGTGGATTCATCCACCGGGGTGGCCGGTACCGAGACGGCGGCCGCGGCGTGGAATGCCAGCGATGCTTCGTTCACGGTGCGTGGCCGCTATACCAATACCTTGTCCGACCCACTGCACGCATGGTCGGCCAAGGTGGTGACCCCCGGGGTGATTGGTAACAAGGGCACCCTGGCGCCACCGAATAATCCACCGGTGGTGCAGTTTACTTACTGGACTGGCACAGCCGCCGCCCCGGTGCAGCAGGTGGTGTCCAAGACCCTCGATGATTCCTTACCGGCGGGTACGCCGATCGCCTTGAGTGACGGGGTCTATATCGATTTCAAAGCGGGCAGTCTGACCACCGCCAACCGCCAGGTATCGTTTGTGGTCGATGGCCAGCCGGATCAGGCTGAGTTGTTGCCAGCCCTGGGCATCAATGGCCTGTTTAGTGGTGGCGAAACCGCCGCCACCCTCAGCGTCGCGGCGCGCATTGCCAAAGACCCCAGCCAACTGGGCTTGGCCAAGACGCGTAATGAAGGTGATAACTCGAATCTCATCGAGCTGGTCAATATCCGCAAAGAGAAGCTGTTCTCATCCAGCAGCTTCACTTTGGATGATTTTTACCACGGCATGCTGACCACCATCGGCGTGCAGATCCAGCAGGCGACGCGTTTAGGTGAGAACCAGGATTCATTGAAGGCCAGCCTGAGTAATCAGCGCGAACAGCTGTCTGGGGTGAATATCGACGAGGAAGTCGGTCGGCTCATTCAGCAGCAGCAGGCTTACTCGGCGGCGGCCAAGATCGTTTCGGCAGCGCGTGAGAACATTCAGACCTTGCTCGAGATCATTAGGTAAAACGGAGTCATATCATGGAACGTGTTACCGGTAATTCTCTCGCCTCCTCGATCCTCGGTGCCAACCAGCACACCTTGGCACGACTGGCGACCTATCAGACGCAGCTCGCGACCAATAAGAAACTGAACCAGATCAGCGACGATCCGGTAGCG
Organism: Planctomycetota bacterium; assembly: GCA_043788625.1. GTDB lineage: Bacteria > Planctomycetota > UBA11346 > UBA11346 > UBA11346 > CAIUVD01. The sequence goes on along the minus strand of JAYVTR010000131.1, from coordinate 2,598 downwards.
GCGAAACAATCGCTGCGTTACCGGGCTGAAGGCATGCAGGTGCAGAAGTACCTCGACAATATCGATAAGTCGACGTCGTTCATGAGCGCCACCGATCAGTCGCTGAACGAAATGACCAGCCTCATGGATGAAGCCAAGACGCTGGCGGTGCAGGGCGCCAACGGCACCCAAGATGCAACCAGCCGCAAGACCATCGCCTCAAGTGTCGATTCGCTGCTGTCGCGCTTGATCGACCTGGCGAATACCGTGCATGACGGACGCTTTCTTTTTGGCGGTACCACTACCGTTCAGCCGCAGCCGCCGTTTGCACGCAATGTCGGCGACACGGGGGTGGGTTACAGCGGCAACCTCGACAGTTTCGATGTGACCGTGGGACCGAATTCCCAGGTCCAGGTGAACACCGATGGCTATTCCCTGTTCAAGGGGGCACATGATGTTTTCCGTACGCTTTATCAAGTCCGTGATGCGCTAAACCAGAACGACCCGACCACCGTCAACGATCTCATCACCAACGTCGACAGTGCGCATGACCAGATCAATGCCATCCAGGGCGGCATGGGCGGGCGCTTGCAGCGGCTGGAGTTGGCGCGCAGTCAGCTGGAAAGCACCAAGGTGCATCTAGGCGAATTGGTCAGCAATGCGGAAGATGCCGATATGACCGACGTCATCACCAAGATGAAGCTGACTCAGACGGCGCTGGAGGCGGGTTTGCATTCGGGCGCGAAAGTGATGCAAACGACGCTTTTGGATTTCCTGCGCTAAGCTCCGGCTGAGCCGGATAACACCATATGCCAGCGACTCAAGGCCTCTGCTTGCCACCCCGGCTTGGCTATGGTGCTTGCTGGCAAAGCATGTTATAAGCTTCCCGTCATGCGGCGCATTGCCCTTATTAGCGACATTCATAGCAACATGGCGGCGCTTAATGCCGTCTTGAGCGATATTGACTCGCAACGTATTGATAGCATTTACTGCTTAGGTGATGTTGTCGGCTACGGTCCTGAACCGGTTGACGCCATGGGTACGGTTCTTGATATCTGCGATCCTGGCCGCGTGATCTGTGGTAATCACGATCACGCCTCGATCTACGAGCCGATTGGCTTCAATGCTGAGGCCCGCCAGGCAGCGATCTGGACCAATAAGATGATCAAGTCAGGGGCCTTTGGCTTTTTGACCGGAAAATACAAGCGTTGGAAATGGCTGAAGAGCCTGCCCAGTTCGTTTAGCGAAGGTGACGTGCTGTACGTCCATGCCAGTCCGCGTAATCACATGGAGGAGTATATCCTCGAAGAGCACACGCTCGGCCGCAGCTATTTGGGCGAAGACCCGCAGCAGCTGCTCGACGAAAATTTCGCCCTGGTCGACCATACTTGTTTCGTCGGCCATACTCATCGTCCGGGCGTGGTCACCGGTGACGATTACAACTGGCATGGCCTGCAGGCGCTCAACTATCGTTGGACCATCGATGATCGTAAGACGATCATCAATGTCGGTTCAGTGGGCCAGCCACGCGACAGCGATCCGCGGTCGTGTTATGTTATTTTTGATGGTGAGTCGATCGAATGGCGTCGCGTCGAATACGATGTCGAAGCCACGCGTAAATTGATTTACGATAATCCTAATCTGGGCAATCATCTCGGTGATCGTCTGGTGCTTGGCCGCTGACGCGACTTCTTTGACTAAGGCTCGCGATTTCGCTGCGGGCCGCTCTTGCAACTGTTTTTCCGTTTAGTAACTTTCTACCCCTCGCATGCGTCCAGCACGCGAGGCAAGGATTTGACCATGCCCAAGATGAAAGCACACAAGGCCAGCAAAGGCCGGATCAAGCTCAGCCCAACCGGCAAGCTGATCCGCACGCAGTGCAACGTCCGTCATTTGCTGACGCACCGTAGCCCCAAGCGGCTGCGCAATGCGCACAAGATGACCACGACGACCACCGCCGGCTACCTGCGTATGGCGCGTTTCATGATGCAGGCTGGCCAAGCGTAAGCTGGCCCAGTCGCATCAGTTTATCCAACCAAGTAGATTCTCGGTAAAACCGACGATCTCCCCGCTGCAAAAATAAGCAGCGGGCCCGAAGAAAGTGAGGCACCACATGCGTGCCACGAACGGCGCAGCCCGCCATCGCATGATCAAGCGCATCCAAAAACGGGCGCGTGGTTACCACAGCGGTCGTCATAAGATGTACCGCGTTATGTGCGAAGCCCTTCGCCGCGCTGATGTGCAGGCTTTCGCCTCACGTAAGCAGAAGAAGCGCACCTTCCGCAGCCTGTGGATCAAGCGCATCTCGATCGGTTGTCGCGAACTCGGCATCACCTATAGCCGCCTGATCTCTGGCTTGCAGAAGGCGGACATCCGCCTTGACCGCAAGCAGCTCAGTGAGCTGGCCGTCAATCAGCCCGAGGCCTTTAAGCAGGTCATCGAGCAGGCGAAAAAAGCCCTCGCGGCTTAATTCGTCCCGTCATCAACGACGCCTATACCACCCGGTGCCACGCACCGGGTGGTATTTTTTGTGCGCCAGGCATGGCGCGAAGCGCCGTGACTGGCGCTTTCAACCGGCGAGCGAAAGCGAGCCGGGAAGTGACGTGGAGGGTGCAAGTC
>JAYVTR010000130.1:0-13907 GCA_043788625.1 Planctomycetota bacterium | reverse complement strand
TCATGGCCATCGGCCTGAGCGTCTTTCGCGCTTACGCCTTAGAGCAGTCGTCAGTCATGTCGACGGAGCCACCCCCGCAGAAGGTCGTTGGGCCGTAATCTTTAGCGCTAAGCAGTCGCGGCTGCACTTTTGTCAGTCCACTTGTCCGTTGCCAGGCCTGCCGAATGCGGTCACGGTAGATGATCATGAATCAGCCGGCACCTCCAGTACGTCCTGAACGCTCGGCGGAGATTGATTTTCCGTTTAGTGCCCCGGTCATCGTCGTCTCGGGAACAGATGGCCCGACGTCAGGCTCCATGACCGATACGCCAGCAGACAACGATCACGTCGAACGTCAGCTGAGTGCCATCTTGCGTCCGACCACGGTCGAGGATCTGGCGCGCAAAGGCGGGCCGTTGAAAATGGTCAAGGAGCGCGATCTGCGCGAACTGATCCGCCAATCATTGCTGCAGCTGTTGGCCAGTGAGACCAGCCTCGGTGGCGCCGAGCAGGAACGCATCCTCGATCGTATCCAGGGCGAGCTGAAAAAACGCATGACGGCGCACGCCGCCGAGCAGGCCGAGCGTTTGGCCCTGGTCGGCGATCATCAGGTGCTCCAGGCTCACTTGGCGCAGGTTGAGCAGGATTACCAGAAGAGTGTCGACGAGGTGCAGCGCTTGCGCGCTGAGGCGCTGCTCCTGCCTCAGCCTCTTCCTCAGCCAGCCCTCAACGAGGACGGGCCGCGGGCTCTCGATGCGGCTTTCTTCGCCGGCCGTCAGCAGCGCGAAGCCGCCCGTTTTGGCACGCCGCTGAGTGACGCCGTGACTGCTGCGCTGCATAGCCATCTTGGCGTGTGTACAGAGTTGTTGGCGACCATGGTCACCGAGCCGGCAGGAGTGGATGCGGCGGCGGATGTGGTGGCGCGCATTCGTTTGCTGGTTGAGACGCGCATGCGTGATCAGCAGTGGATCATCGAGCTGCAGCAACGCATCAGCGATGTATCGGCTGAGCGTGACGAGGCGCGGGCGGCGGCTGAAGCCGAATTGCAGCACACCATCGAGGTCGAGACGCAGCGTGATGAGCTGTTAGCGGCGAGTGCCGTGACCGAGAGCGCCGCGGGCATGCAACGGATGCCGGTGATGACCTTGCCTGATACGCAACGCGATGGCGAAATCAGCGCCGTCCGCGAGCAGCTGGCAGCGGCGCTTGCGGCCCAAGAAGAGGCGCAACGCAGTGCTACCCGCGCCAACCATGACCTGGCCACGGTGCAGGCCGCGAGGCATGCAGCTGAACAGCGGGTGAGCGTAACCGAAACCCAATTGACGCTGAGCGAACAACGCCAACGCGAATTGCAGCAACAGCTGGGTGATCAGCGCAAAACCACCGACCTCGCGCGTCTGGCCTCGGTCGAAGCGGAAGCCATGCGTAGGGAAGTCGACGGCTTCAAGACCTTGCTGCGCGAACGCGAGCAGGTCTTGGCTAGTGAGCGCGCCCGCCATCGGGCAGATGGGGCGGTGCATCTGCAGGCGCTGAAACGCATCGAGCAGGCGCTGTTGGTGCTGCGCGAACAGCTCGCCGAGCGCGACCAGCAATTGGCCGAGGCACGCGCTGAGCTCATCGAGCTGGGGAGCGCGGCGGACGTGACCGAGCGAATCTCGACGGTGGTCGCCAGCGACACCGAAAGCGGTCTCGAAGTAACCGCCCTGAGGGGCGTCGTCGCGCAAGGTCGACAGGACCAGTCGGCATTGAATGCTCGTCTCGTCGATCTGGAACGTGCTTGTCGTCAGGCCGAACGCGAACGTGACGAATTACGTAGCCAGCAGGCCGATTGCGTGCACATCACGCGCGAACGGGACTTGATAGTTAAGGCCATGCGTGAGGTCGAGTCGCGACTGGCAGTACGCGAGCAAGAACTGTCGGCCATGCGTGTTCTTGCCAAGCCGGTCGCTGTTCCAGCAACGGAAAAACAGTCTCAGGTGCCGCCTGAATTGGCTCCTATTCATGCCGAGCTGGTGGCTTTGCGGGCCGCCCTGCAACGCCGGCCGCTGGCAGGCGGCCGCCATGGCGGCAGTTCGCGCTATCGTTGATCATTCCTAAATTTGGACGATGTACAAATTTCGGCTGGGGTTCAGACTCGGCACATGATCGAGCGCATTCAGGGTATCGCTGACGGTTTGGCGGATTACCACGACGACGTGGCATTCTTGGCCGAGGAGACCAGTCCGCCGACACGAGAAGTGTGGCAGGCGCTGTTCGCTTTGCTCGAACGCAATCCCTTGGCGAACTTTGGTTCGCCGGGACCGGTGGCAGATTATATCGAAAAAGCCTCGCCCGACTATATCAACGACCTCATCCAGTCGGTGCTGCGCCAACCATCGATCACCAGCTTGTGGATGATCAACATCGTCCTCAACGAGCCACGCCTGGGCAAGTTCACACCGCAGTTGATGATGGCCCTCGATACCGTGGTCCAGCGTAAGGATATCGATCGGTCGCTGGCCGAAGATGCGGCCGAATTCATCGAGCGGCAGAGCTATTGAGCTAACGGCTTGAGCTGACGAGTGACCGCCGCGCTCAGCGCGCGCATAGTCGGCAGATCGTTAAATAGGAAACCACGTCCGGTAAACAGCGCATCATCGGCGAGATCGGCGTGCTCACGTTGCTTGGCGACGGCCCGATCAACACCAAGGACCAAGGTTGGTGCCTCACCGGCGGTCAATTGCGCCCGGCGCCGGCTCAGCGACAGGCTGTGCCAGCGGTGGAATAGCTCGACGGCGATGGTTTGGCCGAGTATCTCGAATTGCAAATCGGGGATGATCAGTTCACCACTGCGCAGGGGGATGATCTGCGGTTCGACCACTTTCCAGGTTGGCTGTTTGCTGGCGAGGTCATGGTGCAAAGTGCGGATCTCCGCCGGCACATACCCGCTGAAACGCGTGTCGCCGACCAGGCCGAGTTCGTCGGATAAGACCAATTCCTGGGGCGCGCCGCCACGTTGCGGGGCGATCCAGGCGCTGGCCTCCCAGCGTCGTGCGCAGGCGAGGGCGGGCAGGAACAGAGCCAGGTTCAGGCCATAGCGCGAGGCTTGATCGAGCACCGCACCGGGTCCGGAGATGACGATGCGCAAAGCGCTGCCAGCCGGGTGGATGTCGGCGAGTAAGCGCTGCCAGCGCAGGGCTTTCAGCAGTTTGCGGCGCAGGCCGGTATCGCTGTCGTGGATGGTGATGGCCAACTCGCGGGCACTGAGCAACAGCCCCTGGCATTGCGCCAGATTATAGCGAGCGATGACCGTCGCGGCGTCGAAGTCAGGGGCGGTTGCCAGCTGCGCGGCATGCGGCAAATCGCCATAGAGTTGCTCGCCGAGCTGGTCGCTGCTCAGGCCGAGCTCGCCGGCGAGGTCACGGCGGTAGATCTCGGGATCAGCCGGCATGGTGGCGCGCGTACGTAAGCGGGCTGCTGAGGCGAGCAAAGCGCGTTCACGCAGGTCAGCACAGCTATCCGCTTCGCGAAAAGTACAGCCGTCGACAATAATCTTCTGCAGGCCTTTGGCTGTCTGCAGTGAGCGCGACTGGGCGAGTACGGCGGTCGCAGCTTCTTCGAGTTCGCTGACGGTGCGGCCGATGCCACCGCGCCAATGGTCGAGCAGGGACTGCGCCAAGTTGACATTGGCCGGACTGGTCTTCAACAGCTTGGGGACGATCTTGCCGTTGTCGGTGGCGAAACGCAGCAGGTCGCGGGTGAGCACGGTCAGGCCTCATCCTGAGAAAGCGACCACTGGTCAGGAATTTCTTCCTGCCCGAAGGCGACGTGATTACGCCGGCGTTCGCTGGTATACGACTCGCCGGTGCCGGCAGAAAGAATCTCGTACAACATGGCGACCTTGTCCTTGCTCGGGCGCAAGATGCGGCCGAGGCGCTGTACATGTTCGCGCACGCTGCCCGAGCCGCTGACAATGATGCCGATGCTGGCTTCTGGCACATCAACGCCTTCGTTAAGCACTTTGCTGGTGGCCAGCACCGGGAATTCGCCGCTGCGGAAGCGGTCGAGCATGCGTTTGCGCTCGGCACTTTTTGTGTGGTGGGTCAGCACCGGCAGGACGAAGCGCTTGCCGATCTCGTAGGCGGTGTGGTTGTCATCGGTGAAGATGATGGTGCGTTCGCCGGCATGATCGCGCAGCAGCTGCCAGACGGCGCGCAGCTTGCCGCGACCCGAGCGCGACAGGCGGCGTTGCTCGCGGTAGGCGCGCATAGCGGCGCGGCCGCGCGGATCGCGGGCAGCGGCGGCGAGGAATTTCATCCAGCCATCTTTCGCCCCGAAATCGACGCCGCTGGCGCGGACAAAGCTGAGGTATTCTTTGCGATGCAGCTGGTACGACTGCTGTTCGTCGTCATCCAGGTTCACCTCGATGATCTCGGCTTGGTAATTAGCGAGAAAGTTGCCTTCAAGGGCGGTGATTGCCGTACGGTGCACTTCTGCGCCCAGCAGGTCATCGAGGCGAGCATGCAGGCCGTCCAGGCGCTCTGGGGTGGCGGTCAGTCCAAGGCGAAACGGCGCCAGGCACTGCTGAGCAGCAAGTGAGGTCACTCCTGAAGGCAGGTGATGGCATTCATCAGCGATCAGTAAACCGAAGCGGTTGCCGTGATGCGGCATGAACAGCACCGCGGAATCATACGTCGAGACAGTGACCGGCAGCAGCTCCTTATCGCCACCGCCATAGCGGCCGATGCGCGTGCCGAGTCGTTTCTCCAGGTCGTTCGCCCACTGCTGCACCAGATCGATGGTCGGCGCCAGGATCAAGGTCGAACGCTGTGTCGCCAGCAGGCAGCGCAGGGCGACGTAGCTTTTTCCGGCGCCCGTAGGCAGCACTACGACGCCGCGTTTGCGCGCTGCCAGCCACGCATCAATCGCCTGTTGTTGATACGGGCGCAAACTTTGTGGGGCAGCCTCGTGCAGGCGCAGCACTTCATAGGCCTTGGCGTTGTCGGTATAGTCGACAACGCCGTGCAAAGCACGTAGGATGGCGGCGTAATTGCCGGCCTGGGCCCGGTGGCGCTGGATGCGGTTATCGAAGACGCACAAGCCTTCAAGAAGCCCGGCGTGCTCGCCGACGCCGTCGAGGACCAACGTGCCGTCGGCAAATGCGAGATGGATCATGCGGCTGTCGGCGACTGTTGGCGGCTGTTAGCGACTGTTGGCGACGGGGGACGGGGCGACGGTTAAGGCCGTGGCGGAATGGTCAGGACGCTGCCCGCCGCGAGGGCCGCCGGATTCAGGCCGGGGTTGGCGTTGACGATGAGCCGCCAGTGTTCAGGAGCGCCGTAGAACAGCGTGCTGATGTCAGCCAGGGTGTCGCCGGCCTGGATGGTGTAGGTACGTGGGCCACTGACGGCAACAGTCGTCGCGGTGGCCACGGTCGCCACGGGAGTTTGGGCCAGCGGTTCAATGACCACATTGACGCTCAGGTGGGTCTTCGCCGCGATCACCTGCGGAGCGAGATAGTCGCTGACACCTTGACGGATTTCCTCGATGGAATGCGCCAGCGAGCCGCTGCCGAGCAGGGTGATGTGCACCGTTGCCTGGTGCCAGCGCCAGTCGCCATCGGTGGGATCATTACCGGTCACCCAGGTTGGTAGTTCATCGATGCGTACGCGGGCCGTCCAATTGGGGGCCAGGGCGGCATCGATATCGCGCGTCAGGTGCTGGATGACGTCATCCCGTTGGTTGCGGTCGGTGTTCGACTTGATGCCGTTATCGGTGATCACCGCGCCGAAGCCGCGCGTGCCCTCAGGCTGTTGGGCGCATGAGCTCAGGCACAGCAGTGGCAAGCCGACCAGATAAATGAAGAGGGCGGCAGCAATGAGGGGGCGCATGGAGGGGGATTGTCAGCGTCGTGGCGCTCCTTCCACCGGCGATCTTCACGGCACGCTGCCGCCCATGCCCAAGCAGTACCCAGGTCGCACCTACCAGCCTCAACCACGCGCCGCCGAGCGTCGCGTCGCCGCCGATACCGCCTGGGAGAAACCGGCGGCATGGTATGACCAACTGGTGGGCAATGGCGGCGATGATTTCTATCGTGAATTGATTCTGCCGACGGTGTTGGCGCGCTTGGCCGCCACCAGGGGCCAGCGGGTTCTGGATGTATGCTGCGGTCAGGGGGTTCTGGGGCGGGTGCTGGCGATCGAGGGCCTGGGTTCGTTGGGCGTCGACGCCAGTCCCAGCCTGGTCGAGGCGGCTCAGGCGCGGGCAGCCGCGGCTCCGGGCGCGGTAGCGGTGGATTATCGGGTCGGTGATGCACGTGATCTGGATGCCGCTTTGGGCAAAGAGATCTGCGATCATGCGGCCTTGGTGATGTGCTTGCAGGATCTCGACCCCATCGAGCCGGTATTGGCTGGAGTTGCGCGACACGTGGTTCCCGGTGGTCGCATCGTGGTAGTGATGACGCATCCATGTTTCCGCATTCCGCGGCGCTCTTCATGGGGCTGGGACGAGGATAATGGCGTGCAATTCCGTCGTCTTGACGGCTATACGTCACCGATGCAGGTGCCGATCAAGATTCACCCGGGCTTGCCGCACGACCCCAGCCGCACGATGAGCTTTCATCGCCCACTGGCGACCTACATCAATGCCTTCGCCGCCGCCGGACTGGGCGTCACCGGGGTCGATGAATTGTGTAGCCATCGACGTGGCACCAAGGGGTTACGTTACGGTGCCGAAGACCAGGCGGCCAAGGAGTTTCCGGTCTTCCTGGTCATCACGGCTGAGCATCGGCGCTGAGCCAAGATTCATAAATCGTTACAGTTAAATAGATTGAGATATAAAAGCAGGAGGAAAGGTGAGTCGGTAAAGTCCCCTCTTGCCAAGCAGATTTCCTGTCCATAGTCCCTCGCCCCACCCAAGTACGGTTTGATGGTGCTCAGCGATGAGTCCGCGAACCAGACCTCTGGGGACCGCAGCAGGGTTCAAGCCCGACCCAGCTGCGCGGATGTCAGAGCTGCCTCACGGCAGGATGGACTCCACGGTTCCAGGGCCAAGAACAGCCTCACGGCTGACTCGACGCGTAATGCGTCGCAGGGAGACAGGAATGAAAGAAAAGATCAAGATCCGCCTCGAGGCATACGATCATCGTATTCTCGACAAAGCAGCACAGGACATCGTTGATACAGCCAAGCGCACCGGCGCTCAGGTGGCTGGTCCGGTACCGATGCCGACCCGGGTTGAGCGCTTCACCGTTCAGCGCTCCCCGCACATCGACAAAAAATCACGCGAGCAGTTCGAAGTTCGTACGCATACCCGCGTCATCGAAATTCTTGAGCCGACCGCGAAGACGAATGACGTCTTCTCCAAGGTCGACGTCCCCTCGGGTGTCGACATCACCATCAAGCAGACGGTGAGATAAGTCCGATGCCAGTTCTCTACGGTACCAAAGTGGGCATGACCCGCGTGTATGATGGCGATGTCATCGTACCCGTGACGGTAATCGAATGTCTGCCCAATGACATTGTCCAGGTTAAGTCGCTGGTTCACGATGGCAGCGATGCGCTTAAAGTAGCGGTCGGCGTCAAGCGTAAGAACGCGACCAAGCCACTCGCCGGCGAATACAAGAAGGCTGGCGTCGAAGTGCGCGCCTTCTTGCGCGAAGTCCCGCTCGACTCGTTCAAGGGTGAAGCCAAGGCTGGCGCCCAGATCAAAGTCGACGTCTTCGAGCTTGGCAAATTGGTTGACGTGACTGGCCACAATAAAGGCCGCGGTTACGCCGGCGTTATGAAGCGCCACAACTTCAGTGGTCACAAGGCCACCCACGGCACCATGAAGCATCGTGCTCCTGGCGCCATCGGTTGCCGCATGGACCCGGGTCGTGTTTTCAAGGGTCAGCGCATGGCTGGCCGTTGGGGCAACGAACAGGTCACGATCAAGAATCTCAAGATCGTCTCGATCGACACCGAAAAGAATCTCGTGGTTCTTCGCGGCGCCATCCCTGGCCCAAATGGTGGCCTCATCGCCATCACGCAGAACTGAGACCTGAGCCATGACTAATTCAGTTCAGATCCCCGTGTTCAACACGGAAGGCGTCAAGACCGGCGAATTCGCTGTTGACCCTCTCCTGTTCGACAAAGCCGTTCGTCGCGGCCTGCTCAAAGAAGCGCTGATCGCGCATCTTGCCAGCCAGCGCCAAGGCACCCATGCGACCAAGTCGCGTGCCTTCGTCGCCGGTGGTGGCAAGAAGCCGTGGAAGCAAAAAGGCACCGGCCGCGCCCGTCAGGGTTCGACCCGTAGTCCGCAGTGGGTTGGCGGCGGTCACGCCCACCACATCAAGCCCCGCGACTACGCCTATCAGCTGCCGATCGGCCAACGTCGTGTAGCCCTGATGTCGTCGCTGCGTTACCGCCTGGAAAAGAACGCGATCTGCGCCGTAGAAGGCTTCGACGCGATCAAGGCTCCATCGACCAAGATGGTTGCCAATTTCCTGGGTAAAGCCGGCCTGAAGCGGACGTTGATGGTCAGTGAAGGTCAGTCGCACGACTTGTACCTCTCTGCCCGCAACATCCCCAAGGTGACGGTTGCCGAGCGTCGCAATCTCAGTGCCGGCGCGGTGCTGACCCACACGAACCTGGTCTTCACGAAGGGTGCTCTCGAAGCCCTCGTCAAGGACCTGCAGCTTGAAAAGAAGGGCTGAGACGATGGATCCGTTCACGATCATCCAGCGCCCGGTCATCACCGAAAAGTCGGTCTACTTCAGCTCCAAGCTGAACAAGGTCACCTTCGCGGTTAATCCCGGCGCTAATAAAACGCAGATCAAAGAAGCCGTCGAGACGCTGTTCAAGGTGAAGGTCACTGCGATCAACACCATGCACATGCGTCCGAAGTCCCGCCGCGTTCGCGGTGCGATTGCCGGCCTGACGAATTCCTGGAAAAAGGCAATCGTGACCTTGGCTGAAGGCCAGAAGATCGAAGGGATTTGACATGGGATACCGCAAACTCGGCAACCATAGCCCTGGCTCGCGCCAAGCCACGATCCCTGACTTCAAAGAGATCACCAAGTCAACGCCGGAAAAGACGCTTTGCGTCCGTGTGAAATACCACGCCGGTCGCAACAATCACGGTCGCATCACCGTGCGTCACAAAGGTGGTCGTCACGATCGCCTCTACCGCATGATCGACTTCAAGCGCAACAAGCTTGATCTCGCCGGCACCGTGAACGCGATCGAATACGATCCGAACCGCAACTGCCGCATTGCGCTGGTCTTCTATGTCAATGGTGAGAAGGGGTACATCCTCGCCGCCAAGGACATCGTCGTCGGCACCAAGGTGCAGAGCTACAGCGAAAAGGGTGAGCCTTCGGTTGGCAACGCCATGAAGCTGCGCCACATTCCTCAGGGCCTCGAAGTCCACAACGTCGAGATGCAGCCAGGCCGTGGCGGCCAGCTCGCCCGTTCGGCCGGTGCCTATGCCCGCCTGATGGCCATCGACGGTGCCTACGCGATCTTGGCGATGCCTTCGGGCGAGCTGCGTCGCGTGCCTGCTGATTGCTACGCAACGATCGGCATCGTGGGCAACCTCGAAGCCAACCTGCGCAACCTCGGTAAGGCTGGCCGTGCCCGTTGGCTCGGTATCCGTCCGACGGTTCGCGGTATCGCGCAGAATCCAATCGCCCATCCGCTGGGTGGTGGTGAAGGTCACACCAACGGTGGACGTCATCACTGTTCGCCATGGGGCCTTGTTGACGGTCAGAAGACCCGTACCGGTAAGAACCGCAACAACGTCTTCATCATCCGCCGCCGCGACGGCCGTGCGCTGTCCAGCAGGAAGTAAGCAATGTCACGCAGCTCCCGCAAAGGTCCATACGTGGACATCAAGCTCCTGTCCAAGGTTGAGAAGGCTAAAGAAGCCGGCGTCAAGACGCCCATCAAGACCTGGTCCCGCGCCTGCACCGTGGTGCCTGACTTTATCGGAGTCACCTTCTCGGTGCACAACGGCAAAGGCTTTCACCAGGTCAACATCACCGACAACATGGTCGGCCACAAGCTCGGTGAGTTCGCGGTAACGCGCACCTTCCGCGGCCATGGTGGCACCAAGAAGGCTGAGTCTAAGTAACATGGAATACCGTGCTACCGCGCGCCATGCGCGCATCTCACCGACCAAAACCCGTTTGTCAGTTGATCTGATCCGCGGCAAGCGGGTTGAAGACGCTCTCAACATCCTGCGCTTTCAATGCCGTCGTGGCAGCATGATGGTCCGCAAGACCCTCGAAAGCGCAGTCGCCAACGCCTCTGCAATCGGCGGCCTCGATCCGATGGATCTCATCGTGAGCGACGCCCGGGTTGACAAGGCGATGGTCATCAAGCGTTTCCGTCCGGCCTCGAAGGGCCGCGCTGCAGGGCGTATCAAGTCCTGCTCGCACATCACCATCGCAGTTGCGACCAAGACTGAAGCGAAGGCGTAAAGATCATGGGCCACAAGATCAATCCCCTTGGCTTCCGTATCGGTATCACCGAGCCTCACCGCTCGAACTGGTATGCGAAGGGCAAGAAGTACAGCACGCTGGTCCTCCAGGATCACCGCATCCGCGTCTTCCTCAAAGAACGTTTCTTCTCGGCCGCGGTCGAAAAGATCCAGATTGAGCGCAAGGCCGAACGCGTCGTCATCACCATGCACGCTGCTCGTCCGGGTGTGATCATCGGTAAGCGTGGTGCTGAAATCGAAGCGCTGACCAAGCACCTCGAAAGCATCACTTCGACCGGCGTGAAGGTCAACATTCAGGAAGTTCGCAAGCCCGACGTGGTTGCGCAGCTCGTCGCTGAAAATGTTGCCGAACAGCTGATTCGCCGCGGCTCTTTCCGTCGCGCTATGAAGCGTTCGGTCGAGAACGCGATGCGCGAAGGTGCCAAGGGCATGAAGATCAACATCGCCGGACGTCTCGGTGGTGCTGAAATCGCGCGCTCTGAGCATGATAGCGCTGGTAGTGTACCGCTGAACTCGTTGTCGGTTCGCATCGACTACGGTTACGCGACGGCACTGACGTCCGCCGGTATCATCGGTGTTCGTGTGTGGATTAATCACGGCAAGTACGCCGATCAACAGGTTGGCTAAGCGCGTTTGCGCTTGAGCCGCCGACCTGACCGACCTGACTGAACCGCTACGATAACGAGATTTCCCGATGGCAATGCTTCCAGCCCGCGTCAAATACCGCAAGCAGCACACCCGTGGTCACCGGCTTGACCACGTCGCCACCGCCGGCAACAAGCTGGCGTTTGGCGACTACGGCATCCAAGTTCTGGAAAGCGGCCCCTTGTCGGCGCGCCAGATCGAAGCTGCCCGTGTGGCCGCTGGTCACTACCTCGGCCGTGTCGGCAAGGTGTGGATCCGCGTCTTCCCTCACACTCCTGTTACCAAGCATCCGGCCGAAAGCCGAATGGGTTCCGGTAAGGGTGAAGTCAACTACTGGGCCGCTTTCGTCGACGCCGGTACGGTGATCTTCGAATTCGCCGGTGTGACTGAGGGCATGGCCCGCGAAGCGATGCGTCGCCAAGCGTCCAAGATGCCGTTGAAGTCACGTATGATCAAGCGCACGGCCGACGTCTGAGCTTTGCAGGAATATAGGAATACCCATGAAGAAGTCTGCTAAAGCTGACATGCGCGCCAAGAGCGCCGATGACCTCCAGGCCCAGGCCAAAGAGCTGCGCGAGTCGCTGCTCAAGGCCCGCTTCGCCACCGCCCTTGAAGGCAAGGCTCGGAGCATCCAGTACCGCAACGCCCGTCGTCAGATCGCCCGCATCCAGACCCTGCTCACGCAGAAGTCGGCTGCCAGCCAGAAAGTTAAGTCATGACCACTGAGACCAGTACCCCCGTCGAAACGCACACGGAAGTCCAGGCCGTCGGCCGCGGCAACCTCAAGCGCGTCATCGGCAAGGTTACCTCGGACAAGATGCTCAAGACGCGCGTCGTCGCTGTGACCGAGATGTATCGGCACCCGAAGTACGGCAAGTACATCAAGCGCACGCAGAAGTTCCACGTCCATGACGAGAAGAACGATAGCAAAGAGGGGGATAAGGTCGTCATCATCGAGACCCGTCCACTGTCGAAGACCAAACGCTGGCGCCTGATGCAGGTGCTTGAGCGCGCGATCTAAGCGATACGCTCTGACGCTCTTCTAAAAAAGAGCCCATTCGATTTTAACCAGTCAAAAGATTACCCGAGGTTCCCCATGATTCAGATGCAAAGTTGGCTCGACGTCGCCGACAACAGCGGCGCGAAGAAAGCCATGTGCATCAAGGTGCTGGGCGGTTCGCACCGTCGCTACGCCGAGGTTGGCGACATCATCGTCGTGGCCATCAAGAAGGCCATTCCAACCTCTGATGTGAAGCAAAAAGCCGTCGTTAAGGGTGTGATCGTTCGCACCGCTTTCCCGATCCGTCGTGATGACGGCAGCTATGTGAAGTTCGACACCAATGCGATTGTCTTGATCGATAAAGACAACAACCCCATCGGTACCCGTATCTTCGGGCCGGTGGCGCGTGAGCTGCGTGGTCGCAACTTCATGAAAATCATCTCCCTCGCCCCAGAAGTCGTCTGAGAAAGCGAAAGCGAACCATGCCTAGCAAGGTCAAAAAGCCCCGTCTGGCTAAGACGCCGAAACTGCACGTCAAAAAGGGCGACCAAGTCGTCGTCCTCAGTGGCGACAACAAGGGCAAGTCTGGCACCGTGATCAAGGTTTTCCCGGTCGATCAGCGCGCCATCGTCGATGGCGAAGCCGGTCACTACGAAACCAAGCACGTGAAGCCGAATCCCCAGGCCAACATCGAAGGCGGTCGTATCCGCCGCCTGCGTCCGGTGCACATCAGCAAGCTCGCCTTGCTCGATCCGACCACCAACAAGGCCGCGACCCGCGTCAAACACGACCGTACCGATGCCGGTGTGGTGCGCGTGGCGAAGAAGAGCGGCCACCGCTTCGAGTCGAAGTAATCTATCCTATTGACCACGTCGGACCCGTCTTGACCCTTCCGATCCTCGACGACCGACCTACGAATTCGCAGACACCATGAGCTCTCTCCAGAAAACGACCAAAGCCATCTACGCTGACGCGCTGCCCGAGATCATCTCGAAGCACGGCGTGAAGAACAAGATGGCTGGCCCCAAGATCGACAAGATCTGCTTGAGCATGGGCGTTGGCCGTGCCGTTCAGGATGGTCAGATCCTCAACGTGGTGTCCGAACACCTGACCCAGATCGCCGGCCAGAAGGCCTCGATCACCAAGGCCAAAAAAGCCATCGCCAACTTCAAGACGCGCATCGACGTCAAGCTCGGCTGCCACGTGACCCTCCGCGGTCAGAAGATGTGGTCGTTCCTTGATAAGCTGGTGTTCTTGGCTGTGCCGCGTATCCGCGACTTCCGCGGGCTGTCGCCCAGCGGTTTCGATGGCCGCGGCAACTACAACATGGGTCTGCGCGAGCAGGCTCTGTTTCACGAGATCGTGCTCGAGAAGCTTGAACACAATCAAGGCCTCAACATCACGATTTGCTTCCGCAATAGCACCGACGACATGTCCCGTGACGTGCTGAAGGCTCTGACCTTCCCGTTCCGCGACAAGTGA
The DNA here is from genome assembly GCA_043788625.1 of Planctomycetota bacterium. Classification (GTDB taxonomy): domain Bacteria; phylum Planctomycetota; class UBA11346; order UBA11346; family UBA11346; genus CAIUVD01. The sequence goes on along the minus strand of JAYVTR010000130.1, from coordinate 340 downwards.
CGTCACCCAAACTTTTGAATCCGATCTGAAAGGCACCACATGGCCAAGAAGTCCCGCGTAAACCGCAATGAAGAAGTGTTGAAGCAGTGCGTCAAGTACCGCCAGCAACGCGACCTTTTGCGCGCCCGCAGTTTAGATCTGAAGCTCTCTCTTGAAGAGCGCATGGAGGCCCGCGCGGCCTTGGGACTGCTGCCCGCCAGCAGTTCACCGACCCGCTACCGCAATCGCTGCGCCGTCACTGGCCGTAGCCGCGGTAACCTGCGCAAGTTCGGCATCTGCCGCAACGCGCTGCGCCTGATGGCGCACCAGGGCTTCCTGCCCGGTGTGACCAAGGCCTCCT
>JAYVTR010000129.1:0-9105 GCA_043788625.1 Planctomycetota bacterium | reverse complement strand
TGCCAACGCATGCGTTCGCTGTTGAGCGGCAACTGGAATGGCGACGATTTGAGCCGCTGCTTCGACTGCCGGCAAGACGGCTTCATCAGTGGCCTCGATGCGGTGAACTATCTCGGTTCGCATGATACCGGACACACTGTGCGCCACTTGATGGATCATGGTCTCGATGAGGCGGCGGCGCTGTACCGCATGCGCCTCGGCTTTGAAGTGCTGATCACGGCCATCGGCATCCCGATGATCTGGATGGGCGATGAATTCGGGGCTATGGATGCGGCAAAATCCGAGCCCCAACCGCTGCCTTGGGATTTATTTGCCGACCAGCGACGCAAAGATCTCTGCGATCTCGTGCGCGGCCTCTTCGCCCTGCGCCGCGACCACGCGGCCCTGCGCGGCGACAACTACAGTGTGATCTTCCGCGATGATGAGCAGCGCCTGATGATCATCCATCGCTGGGACGAGGCAGGGGGTCGGGTGCTGGTTGCGGTCCACCTCGGTGATGGCGATCGCGCCGTTGATGTCCCTGCACCTGCCGGCGGAATGTGGCACGAACACACGTTGAACTTCGATCGTCAGACCGACGCGGCCGGTAAGCTGCGCATAGAACTTGCTGGCTGGCAGGCTCAGGTGTTTCTGTTCAGGCCGACATAATTCGCTAACGACTGATGAATGCACATAAGAGGTAATTGCGCGCACAGTCATACTTATTCATCTGTCCATCGGTTCCATAAATGCCTACACGAATACGTGCAGCCATGCCAATGTTTGAGATAGGCACGACGGCTGGATCGGCGAGCGATGTCTGCGACAGTGTTCGTACCAGCGCCCCATCTTTTGAGAGTCCCATGACCCTTACCGTATCGCCTTCTTCCCGGCTCCCCGATTCCCTAAGCGCTGGCTTGGCGCGCTACACCGCGACCGTCGCTCGTCTTGCCGGCGAGCGCTTGGTCTCGGTCGTAATTTTCGGCACGGTACTGACCCCGGACTGGCGCGCGCCGCGACCGATCCACCATGCCATTGTCACCACCACCGATGACCTGCCGCTGGTCATCGAACTCGGACGCGGCCTGCGCAGTGAAGCACGCAAGCTCGGGCTGGCGGCGCCCTTGCTGTTGACCCCAGAACTGATCCGCACCTCACTTGACACCTTTCCTCTCGAATGGCTTGAGATCGGCACCTGCCATGAGGTGCTCACGGGCAGTGATCCCTTTATGGGCCTGACTTGTGAACGGGAGCCGATCCGACTCCAATGCGAGCGTGAGGGCACCACGCTGGCTATGACTCTCCGTCAGCGCGTGCTACGCCTGGGTGGATTGCGCGTGCCCCTCGACGATCTTGCGGAACAAGCGGTGCGCGTGGCGCGGGGCCTCATCTACCTGCATGGCGGCGCGCCTGAGTGCGCACCGAGCGCCGTGATCGCCAGTGCAACCCGGCTGGTAGCCAAGGATCTGCAGCCGATCATGCGCGCCTGGCAGGGGGAGACCGGCGACGAGGTGGCACGCCTGCTACACGGGGCACTGGTCGACCTCGGGAAAAGCAGTGATCGTGCGTAACCTCTGTGCCGATTGGATCATCGCCCTCATCGTGAGCGTCTGCTTCGCCGCTGCCGGCCAGGCGGCGGAGGTCACCATCCCGCCCGCCACCGACGTCGTGGTCGATGCAGCGGGTGTCATCGACCAGTCCACTCGCGAGCGAATCACGGCGCTGTTCCTGCGCCTGCGCGAACGCACTACGGCCGAGGTCAAGGTGCTCATCGTGCCCACTACCGGCGGCGAACCGCCGGCGGCCTTCGCTCAGCGTCATTACGAGACGTGGAAACTGGGCAAGGTGGGCACTGACAACGGCGCGTTGATCGTCCTTGCTGTGTCCGACCACACGGTGCGCATTCATACAGGCTATGGTCTCGAAGGAGCCCTGCCTGATGCGTGGTGCGGCAGCCTGAGCCGCCGGGTGGCGGCCGAGCATTTTCGCAGCGGTGCCTATGCGGTCGGCGTCGAGGACATTGCCCGCACGGTCGCCGTGCAGGTGGCTGCGGATGCCCATGTTGAGCTCGACTCTAACAACGCACCAGCGTCACAGCCGTCCGGGCAAACCCCTCCGGTGCTGCTATTCTTTCTGTTGCTGGTCGCGTTCGGCATCATCACGTCCATCACCCGCGCCCGGGGTGGAAACTCATGGGGCGGAAATTCTTATGGCGGCTTTGGACGGGGCGGGTCCTTCGGTGGTGGCTTCGGCGGTAGCAGCGGGGGCGGTTTCAGTGGCGGCGGCGGTCGCTCGGGTGGCGGCGGCGGCGGTGCGAGCTGGTGAAAGGTTAGGAGTCATTTAGCATTCAACAACTTTGCAGGAGGTATCCATGGGCGGTCGCAGCGTTGGATTTTGGATCGCCATCGCGCTTGGCGTGGTGGTGCTTATCACCATGGTCGGCGGCTGCAGCAGCTACCAGAAGGTTGTCGGTCTCGACGAGTCCGTGAAAAGCCAATGGTCTCAGGTTGAAAGCCAGCTCCAGCGGCGCTTCGACCTCATTCCCAATGTGGTCGAGACGGTGAAGGGCTATGCCGCCCACGAGAAGGGCGTGTTCGATGACATCGCCCAGGCACGCACCTCATACTTCCAAGCCAAGTCCATAAATGAGAAAGCCCAGTCCGCGGGTACCGTGGAATCAGCCCTCTCCCGGTTGCTGATGCTGCAGGAAAACTACCCAACGCTGAAGGCCAATGAGGGCTTCCTCAAGCTGCAGGACCAGCTCGAGGGCACTGAGAACCGCATCGCAGTCGAACGCCAGCGCTACAACGAGACCGCACGCAGCCTCAACACCTACATCCGCAGCCCGAGCGGCATGATTGGTAACATCTTCGCTCATGCGGAGCGCGCCGAGTACTTCGCTGTCCCTGAGGCCGCGAAGCAGGTGCCGCACGTGGATTTCGGCGTGACACCGGTCGAGAAGCGCTCGCCTTAAGGTCGCGAACCTAGGCCCGCGAACTTAGGCCCGCGAACGGGCTGGGTCCCGTTGACGCCAGCAGATGCTCGTGAACGCGTTTCGTAACAGCCATCTTGATCGACGATAAGCCGGCGGCGGCGTGTACTGATGCTCGGCCAGCATCACGGTTTAGGCAGCAACACGATCAGATCGCTGCCAGGCAGTGCGTGGTAGCTGACGCTGCCGGCATGCGCCTCAATGGTCTGCACCGGACGTGTGCCCTGGTGGATCTCCACCTGGTTCCAGGTGGTCGGCACCGAGGTCACCAAGGTCAGTGGCAGGTCGTACAACGCGGGGTCCGCTCGACAGGTGAGCGCGAGTTGGATCCGCGTCGGGCTGCTTTCGCGCACCGTCGCGACGGCGGTTGTGCGCTCGGTGACGTACTGGTGCCAACTGATGTGATCGGTGAGCCATAGGCTACCACACTCACGCCGTTCGACCAAGCCATCGAGCACGAGCTTGAAATCGGCGAAGTTCTGCGCCCAGAAGTCCTGGTAGCCCCAGTCGATGCCGACCCGTTGGATACCGTGGAAAATCAGGTATTCCATGCGCTTCGCGGCAATGGCGCGATCAGCTACAGCGAGCATCTCGGCCGGGGTCTTGAGGGCGTACACCGCTCCGTGGTCGTTGAACGGCGGTCGGTTGATAAGCAGATGGCGCGTCAGCACGTCATCGAACTCGGCCTTGGTGATGTTCCATTTGCCCGGCCCCACGCCCGGCTGAGCGAATGAGATCAGACGCGGCTGCTTCGCGCCGATGAGGTCGAGGATGGTGGCATTGCAGCCGCCGATCTCGGCTTCGGCATTGACCGCATCGCGCACGCCTTGGTGGGTGGCGGTGTGGTTGCCCATCACCATGCCGGCGGGCAGGGCGATGGTCTCCCACTGCTTGCGGAACTTTGTGAATTCAGCCTTGCCGCAGTTGAGGTAGAATGTCCCGATGAGCTGGCGCTTCACCATCTCAGGGATCGCCATCTGCCAATGGCTGGGGCAGCTGTCGTCGAACATCAACAGGAACACCGCCGTGCGGTTGTCTTGCCAGGTGGCGACGTGCGTCGCACCGATGGGTGGAGGAGAATTGCCGTTGGCCTCAGCTGCCAATAGCGACCAGCTGCAGGTGAGGAGCAAACACAGCAGGAGGGACGTTTTCATCGGACGAGGATCATGTTCGCGCGGGCTTCGCCCTGTGGATCATTGCACCACACTGCGTGCCCATCGAGGAACTGGACGTTGGCTCCGGAGGCACCGTGGAAGGCCCGCCAGTTGTAGCCAGAGGTCGGACTGCACGGCAACATGGTGTAATTGTTGGGTGTGGTGGTCATGTACATGTCGACCGGAATGCCCCAGCCGGGAAACCAACGGCTCTCATTTGCCTCGATCACCAGGGCGCGCAGTGACGGGCGATCAAAGCGCACGGCCCGGCGCACGTTGTTCCACTCCCCGAGGTTGTTGATGAATGGCGCATAGCTGTAGTTCATGCCGAAGGTTGAAAAGATAATGCCGCTGGTGAAGCCGCGCTTATCAGCCGGACACAGCATGATGGTATTGTTCTTATATTTGGTCGCCCCGCCACTCCAGCCGGAGAGATCGAGATAGGCTCCGGCCAGCATCGGATCGCTCCAGTTGTAGTGCGTGCCGGGAGGTAAATGCCAAGCCGGTACCGCTTCGCTCTTGATCTGCGAAGGGGGTAGCTGCCCCCGATTGTCCCCGGTATAGGCCAGTACGGCGGATCCGAGCTGGCGCATGTCGTTGAGGCAGCCGACCCGCTGGGCATTCTTCCTGACTGCTGCGATACTGGGTATTAAAATGCTGCTGAGTACGGCTATAACACTCATAGCAATAAGCAGTTCAATCATCGAAAACGCACTGCCACAAGGATGCCGAGAGAGGATGTCGGGCATGTTCACTCAGATTATTGAAAACGTTTTCTCTTTTTAATGACGCGGGCGCTGATGCAATCGCCCGATGGTATTTCCGCTGTGCGGTGGCTGAACACTCCACACCCGCAAACGTCGGCGAGGTGATCCCATAATTGGCCCGGGATAATGTCCCCGTGAATTTCATCATCTATATTCCCGTCAGCAATGCGGAGGGCATTTGCTATCCACCCTCATCTCGCCGCTTGATCCCACCCCATGCAACAACCGAGCACGTGTGTTCATCTTGACCAGCGGCATCATCAATGCAAAAGTTCTTACATTACATGGAACAGCCAGCCGCAAAAACACTGAGTGAAACCTCTTCTTTAGCGACCGATATTGCCCACGTTCAATTCGTCCACAGTTTTCAGGAATTAGCGGAGACGCCGTTCGCCGGAAACATCAATGCCATGTGCTGGGAGCGCACCTTGCCAGGTGACTTTGCCGAGATCGTCACCTGCTTGGGCGATAGCTATGGACAGTCGATGATCACCCTCGATCCCACCACATTGCGCACGCTTCCGCTGAATGCGGCAGGGCACCTCGCGCGTGCGTGCATGCTCGCCGATTTTAACCGACTGAGCGAGCGCAACCTCACCCCGGAGTTGAATTGCGTCTATGCCTATGCGCGCGATGAACGCTCAGAAGTAATAGCTGCCGACGTTTTTTCGTTTCATGTTGATAGCGCACCGTGCGAAGCTGATACGTGGTTGTGCACCTATCACGGTCAGGCGAGTGAGGGAATGAGTAACGACCATGCCCAGCGCATGATTGATATACCGCATATCCATGCCGCTCTCCTGGCGGTATACGGTGGCGCTGATGACGCTGGTTTCAGGGACTTCCTGATTGAAAACGCTTACGATCGGCACTATGCGACGCTGCCGCAAGCACGCCCCTATTCTTTTGGTGTCGGCAACCTGTGGCGCATTGCCACCGCTCATCCCCGCTGCCCGGTTCCACCGAGTATTCATCGCGCTCCGCCGACTAAGCCCGGTGATTCCCCACGGTTGTTGTTGATAAGTTAACGTGAATTTGAAAGGTCGCGGCTTACGATCGCACGTTTTCCATGGTCCAACTTATCGGGCGGCATCCCTTTTGTCTGTCATGAGGTCAACGAGGCGCGTGGTTGGACGTTGCTCTTGAAGTTGGTTTCGCGATTGAAAAACGTCTCCTAACTGGTTCCCTCTGCAGGAGCGCAGAATGATCCATCTCCTACCAGGCGGGCCGATGAAATATCTCTTCATGTGTGGTGTCGGCACAATGCTCGCGGCCGTGCTCGGAAGCTGCGGTCGTGCTCCGGCCGGGGTTGCGCCTGAGCCGCAATTGACCATCGCTCAGGGGGCTGGGACATGGGTCATTTTCCAAGAGGAAGTAGCGCTCGATAACGTTATCGAGCGATCGCTCGAGGTGCCGTATGCCACCAGCGGTGTGGTGGTTTCAGGATCAAATGCAGTAACGCGAATCCGTTTGCAGTTGCACGCCACGCCCCTGCATCCTGAGGACCGCTGCGGTTTGCAGCTGGAAAAGATCATCGTCGTCACTACAGACGGCCACGAGCACAGCGCGCCCGCCTCAGGACATGTCACGGATAATTCCGATGGCTTGAACGGCATGCGCGTTGAAGTGTCGCGTAATAGCGGCGCCGGCTTAGTCATTCCGGCAAGCGCCACCGGTACGGTCGTCTTTGAGCAGCCGGTGCAGGTTTCACTAAAAGACTAGTTCGTACATGCGCTGGTCGACAACGTGCTAGGAGCGCGCCGCCAGTGGCAGAGCATGCGCGCATGACCTTGACGACATGCATGCGTTGGCTCGGCCCAGCGCTGGTGGTGATCTTGATGACCATCGCCGGATGGGTCTTGTGGCATCAATTGGCGGGGCTCGATATGCAGGCAGTGGGGCGTGCCTTCATGGCCATGCCCGCTTGGCGCTATGCGCTGGGGGCAGCCCTGCTCGTGGGTTCGTATATCGGTTATGGCGGCATGGAGCGGCTCGCCACAGCGCACGTGGGACGCCCCCTGAGCCTGCCACGGGCGTTGGCCTTGGCGGTGGCGGCGCAAGGTTTGTCGTTGACCACTGGCAAGGGCTTTCTCATCGCCGGTGCGGTGCGCGTGCGCTTGCTTGGGCGGTGGGGATTCACCTTAACCCAAGCCTTGGTGGCGACGCTCATCGTCACCTTGCATGGCAATGCCGGCATGCTGCTGTTGATCAGTGTCCTATGTCTGCTGGCCGGGCCGTGGTCGTGGGCGCCCTGGGTGGGGCTGGCAACCTTAGCCGGAGTTGGTGTGTGGCTGTTCGCCTGCTGGCGCTCGCCACCGCTGACCTGGGGGAAGGTGACGGTGGCTATGCCGACAGTGGCAGCGGCCGGGCGCGGCATCGCCTGCGGCGGGGGTGAAAAAATCGCCTGCATCTTGTTGGCAGCGGTGCTGCAGCCGGCGGGCACGGCCATACCGTTGCTGACTTATTTAGCGGTGGTGGTGGTGGCCATGGCCTTGGCCCGGCTCAGCCAGGTTCCTGGCGGCATCGGCGTGCTTGAAGCCAGCATCCTCGGCTTGTGGCCTGAGCCGTTGAGTGATGCGACGAAGGTCGATCTGATTGCCGGCCTGCTCGCTTTTCGCGTGGCCTATTACCTGCTGCCGCTGGCGGTGGCATTACCGGTGCTGGCATTTTTCGGTTGGCGCCGCACGGTGCCAGCATGAGCCGCTTCCGTGTCCACCTCACCACCATCGACGGGCGCATTTTGCCGTGGGTGAAAGCCGGTCAGATCCACAGCTTGGATGAACGCCTGGCGCCGATCTGGATTGCCAATTTCAAGCCGGCGATGTTCCAGGTAGCCGATGATGGCCAGCTGGTGCCGCGCGGCACCCCGGGGGCCGTTGATGTCGTGGCCTGGGATCTTGAGCCGGTCGAAGAGTGAAGTGCTGTGGGTAGAGACGTGAATTGCGTCTCTACCCACAGAAAAAATACCACAGCAAAAAATTAATTTAATGGCTGTGGCATCACCAATGGGTTGGTGGTTTTCACGGTGCCCTTGTGCGCAGCAAAACGCAGGAAGAAGCCCCATGCCATGCCGCCGTTCAGCGCCATCAGCACGCTGATGGTGTGGCGGCCTTTCTTCAGCGTGACTTTCTTGCGCAGCACATCGACCACTGCCGGATTGGTGCCCTTCAGATCAGTGACCACTTCGCTGCTGTCCAGCCACAGACGGAACGGACCGTCATAACCGGTGCGCAGTTCTACATCCATGGTCTGCGCTACATCGACGGTGGTGAAGAAAGCCACATGGCCGCTGTGACCCTGCCATTGCGGGTGCAGGTTGACGAAATTGCCGGTGAAAGTCTGGCGGGTTAACGCGCCGAACTTACCGGGTTGGGGCCGCGGCATGGTGGCGATGTCTTCACCGGCTTTGACGGCCGAGACATCCCAGGTGAGGCACCACGGCGAGGTCGGCAGCCGGCCGGTAATAGGCAGCGGGCCGAACACCGGTACGGCCATGCCGCGCGCATCGGTGATGTTGCACTGCGGATTGCGTCCATGCCCGTACATCACGTGTGGGTCGGCCTGATCGTCAGCAATCAGCTGCAAAATCACCCGGTCGCCGTCGAGTACGGTCTTATAGATAATATTCAGCGCCCGATGCTGCGCATCGACTACAGAAAAACCGAGCGGCAAGCCAGCGGCATGCAGGCCGCCGACGACATTGGCAAAACGTACTTCTAACGCCGGTCCAAACGGGTACTTGCTGAGGTAGGTGATCGAAACGGGTTGCAGCGCCGGTTTGGCTTGCAGCTGTTTCAACACCAGGCGATCGGCGACCAGGGCCATGCGCAGGGCGAGGGATGCAAACCCGGCGGATGAGATGTGGATCTGATCGTCGAGTTCGAGATCGACGGCGACCACGGTGTCCAGATGGGCGATGACCTTTGGCAGCAGCCGCTGCTGCTCTTGGATGGCATTCCATTCCCTGTGGTTGTCGTCCTGGCCGATGACGCGGCCGATCTGCACGGTGATCCAGGGCAGCTTGGGCTGACCGAGATCTTTGCGCACCGCGGCAACCAGTTTCTGCATGCGCTCGGTATACAACGGCACCGCGCCGACCTGGGTGTCACTGCAGCCTTGATACCACAGCACGCCGGCAATCGGCTGGGCCACGGCTTTCAGGCTCGATAGCATCGAGCCATAGAGCGATGCGCCGTCGAGATCGCGCTTGGCA
>JAYVTR010000128.1:0-7445 GCA_043788625.1 Planctomycetota bacterium | reverse complement strand
GCAGGACATCAATCTGTACGGGACCAATCTCGCCGGCGTGGATCTGTTCGAACTGGTGTCGACTGTCGATCCCCTGCCGGCAAGGGCTGCCGGCATCTCAGGCATGTCTGTGCTCAACTACTCCAAGCAGGAGATCATCCCCGGAACGACGCTGACCGCCAACCGGGTGCGAGTGCGCGTGGTGCCGACGGTATCCGGGCCGGCCAAGCTGCGCACAGTCGGCGGCGCTCTGTTCGCCAATGCCGGCGTCCTGGTCGTCGATGTGAAGGATCTCGATGAACGCGACCAGCTCAATGGGCTGGTGACCGATGCCAACCATGATGGCCGCATCGACATCAATGACCTCGATCCCGCCGGTGATGGGCATCTCGAGCCGCCGAAGCTGCCACCAGGGAATGGTGATCCTGAATTCCCCACCACCAGCGGCAGTGATGGCACCAATGAGGTCGACGCTCATGCCGCCGATCTATTGAACGATGCCCGCCTGGCCTTCGGTGATGACCCTTCGCCAGTGCCAGTGGTCATCGTTTCGCCGCGTCCGCACAATCACGTCCGCACCGTCCCTGACGGCCAGCTGCTACTCTCGGGACTGGTCCCCGCCGATACCTTGGCGGTTGACCTGGTGCTGTACGCCAACGGTGTCGAATATGGCCGCGAAGCGGCGGCGTTGACACCAGCTGTCCTCTATGCCGACAATGCACTGGCGCCACTGGCTTTCACCGCCCACGCCCTGCAGCTCGATCAGGTGCCGACCTCCATCAGCCAGGTCACGGTCGACATCACCCTCCATTTCGATAGCCGTGCCGCCGGCGATCAGGTGCAGAAACGCACGGTAGATTTCCAGGTCGATCGCACCCCGCCGGTGATCACCAGCACCTTCTTCAAATCGAGCACGAATCCGGTCGATATCGCGGGCTTCCTCAGTTTGCATGGCAAGCTGACGATAGACGGCCGGATTTTCGAGCAGAAGAATTACACCCTGTCGGGTTCCATCGAGGATGATCAGCAGATCGACAAGGAGAGCTTCGAGGTCCGTATCGATAATCGCAAGACCATCGGTGCGCAACCGCTGCGCGATCTCTTCACCCTCACCCAGTCTTCAGACGGTCGCAAGTTGGAATTCGCCTTGAAGGATCAGGCATTCATAAATCTGGCAGATCGGTGGAGCGAAAGCGGCGCCATCAGCAACCGGCTGCTCGATCTTTTGAATCTCGTCTATGGAGTGCACAACCTGCAGGTGATCGTCCGTGATCGCAGCAGCAGAACGGGCATCAGCGAACAGCTCTTCAACTTCGCGCATGGTGCACCGGTTCTGATCGACACCACAATCACCACCACTTTCAATGCTCCGCACGAGGTGCTCGAGGCATTCAAAGATGTCCTGCGTAATCGCGATACCATCTCGCCTGCACCGGGAAGTCCGGTACAGGCATACATGTTGTCCACCCGCGAGAATGCAAAGCTGCTGTCGCGGTTCTTTGACTCGGACACGAACGCCAAGTACCTGACGATGAAGTTCGGTGGGGTGACTGCCGGCGCCGACCAGCCTGATGACGGCAATGGCCCCGTGGCGGTCAATCTCGCCAACGGTCGTCCGCAGACCTGGCCGCAGGACTTCATCTTCCAAGGCGGGGCCACTGAACAGCTCTGGCGTGCCCAGCAAAAGGACCCGCATGTGACCTTGACGGCAGTCCCGCCCCGGGGTGGAACGAGTACCATCAAATCGACTTCGGAGAATGGCTACACGACGGATACTATTGCCACCCTCACGACCGGTTATCCCGAGCGCTGGCTTGGACTCGGCAGTGATATGCTCAGCGAGGACGAGGACCTATTCGCTTCATCGATGGCAGGTCATCTCGGCAGCGGCTTGCCGGAGATCCTCATCGCCAGCGATGTGGAGGGCGACGTCAAGGGGCATACTTCAGGCAATGGCTCGTTGCCGCCCGAAACGGTCGGCGGCGCCGTGACTCAAAATATTTATCCTACCCAGATCATCACCGGTACCACCGGCGGCGGGTCCGTTGGCGGTGGCGGTGGCGGTGGTGGTGGTGGCGGCAGCGGTAGCGGCTACGCGGGTAATAGTCCCAACGGCACCTCTGCGGATTCCGGAACCGGGGAGGGCCCGGATACGCCGTCCACGTCGAAGGATAATGCTGAGCTTTCACCGCAGCCGCTGGCGCTCAACCTCGGGCAGGCGCAGGATGTCCAACTTTACGTCACCGGGCCCAATTTCACTCCTGACGTGAATCCGCAGGGAGGGAAGTCCTATGTCGGCGACATTCGTGATGAATTCAAGGTCGACGGGGCTTTCCCGAGTACGCCGATCGCTGAAGGCACTCTGCACGCCACCTTTAGGCCGCGGATCCCGGCCATCTTCGGTGCGGTCCCATGGCTGATAAAGGAGAGCGACCACTACGTCTATCCATTCCATTGGGTGCGCAACTTCACCATCGCCGTCGACGGTTTCGCTATGGGTGCGACTCGTGACCAGCTCCATCGTTGGGGGAAGTTCCCCGCCGACCGGGATCCCATCAAGGAGCACTACTTCGCCGTCGAAAGCGATCCGCGTCCGCGTTTCGGCATCGACGAGCGCAGTTTGAAGGTTGCCGCCCATGATCAGGGCACGCCTTGCACTTTGAATGTCGATCTGCTGATCAACGATCCGTTGCTGCGTGAAAGCCAGCAGCCCTCTTTGCTCAAGGTGACGGTCGATATCGGCAGCCCACTCATCGCCACGGTGCACGCCGTCGCCGCATCCGTGGTTCGCGATACCTACTCGACCGTCGACTTCGCCACGCATAAGGCCGGGCTGACTGGCCTCGTCCTGCATCTGGGTGCAAACTCGTTCGACGTGCGAGTGAGCACCGTCTTGGGGCAGGTCACCACCGGCCATCTGCGGGTCGAGATCGGCGACGCCGACAACCGGCTCGACACCACCGACGACTGGTTCATTTCTCGGGCCAGTACCGACGATGATTTCACCCAACTCGAACAGCCCGAAGGGCCCTATCCGCTGCAGCTGTTCGGTGAATTCCCGACCAGCTCGGCGGATGTCATCATCCAAGGTGCGGTCACGGGTGTTGCCGCCGGCAGCACGCGTGGCAGCGGTCCCTTTACGTTGCTGCGTACCGATCCGATCACTGGCAATGAGAATCACCGGTTCCAGCGGTCGCTGATCGTCATGAGCGATCAGCCGCCCGAAGGCCCGATCGTGATGCCGAAGAATGGGAACGGCGAAGAAGACAAGCCGGCCCAGCAGGCACTACCCATCATCTTCGGTTTGGCCGGCGAGACGCTCGCCATGCAGTATGCGGAGCAGGCGGCCAGCCTGTATGTCGAAGGCGCTTCATTCATCCAGGATGGGAAGCCGACCTCGCGCCTGGTGGCGGGCCCGCTGAGCTTGTGCGCGTTCGGGCGCAGTTCGCGTTCGCTGCAGGGGCCGTTCAAGGTCGGTATCGTAGATGTCAGCGGTGCGCCGGTGACGTTGAGACAGGCCAGCGCCGGCCAGGTCGGCAAGACCACCATCGATGTGCCGGTCTTGGGCACCGTCGATGCCTTCGACGCCTTCGGCCGCAAGGCGACCGCGGAAAAGATCGAGATGGTTTCACGCTTGGTCGAAGGTGGACGCTATGCCTTCGATGCCTCGACCAGAACGCATCGTTTCCTCATCAATCAGGGCGAGCATCTGGTAGCGTCGATGGTAGTCGGCGGTGCGGGGGATCTGCAGAAAGGCACCCAGGCAGATCCGAGTCCACTGTCGACGGATACCTTCCGGGTGCGGGCTAAGCTCGTCATCCCGCGCGCACCGGTGGTCGACGAAGCCATCACCGGCGTGACCCCGAGCATCGGCCGCAGCCTGCCGCTGCCGTGGTTCGATGTCGGCGTGGCGGTGCCGCTGCATGATCAGCGGCTGCACCTGACGTCGGTGTTCAGCGATGTCGCCGGACAGATGCTGTCGATGGCCATCGGCGCCAGCTACCGCTCCGGGGTGTCGACGTCGTCGGTGCTCGGCAGCGGCTGGACGACGAGCTGGGAGGAATCCTTCCGCCATGTCGAGCTCACCGATGCGCAGCGCGCGCTAAATGTCCCCGCAGACCACACCGATCTGATCCTGCACGGCGCAGACGGCCGCGAGGATCTCTTCGTCTATGCCGCCGCCACCGGCGACGGTAGCGGCAGCTGGAATCCGGCTCCGGGCTTTGCGGTGCGGCTGACGCGCACCGACCTCGGGACGGGGGCGGCGAACCTCGACGTCGAAGCCACGGATGGTTCGGTGGACATCTACGCCCGCGGCGGCCCCGGCCAGCCGTACCTGCTAATGGCGCACCACGACCGCTGGGGCAACCAGGTGCAGTACACCTATGGCGGAATCGATCATACCCTGTCGAGGATAACCGACGATCGTGACTTGCCGTACACGATCAAGATCCGCGCCCGGGCCGAAGACCAGGCGCAGCGCCTGGAGGAAGTCGCCGATGTCACGCGCAATCGCACCTACCGTTTCACTTATACCGATGCCGGTGCGCGGCTGAAGTCGGTGGCGGTATACCTGACCGTGGATCCTCAGGCGCCGGTAAATGCCGCCAATCGCATGCGTTTGCTGCAGACGGTTGGCTTCGACTACCAAACGAGCGGGCAGCGCGAACTCACATCGGTGACCCTGCCGGGTGATGCCACGGCGTATGCGCAGATCGCCTACCAGACGGGAACGTCGCGAGTGGCGGGTCTGACCTTCGGCACCGACAGTGGTGGCGCCTCGGGCAACAAGGTCAGTGAGACATTGGCCGTGAACGGTAACGTGGTCGACCATTACGACACAGATGACGTGCGGACACGCTACACCTTCGTCAGTGACAGTGACAAGACGATGCTGCCGACGCAGATGGTGGTCGATCCAGTGACGGCGAAGATCACGACGTCTTGGCTGTTCGACGGGCAGCTGCGTCCGCTGAGCACCACGACCCCGACGGGCATGGTGGCGATGACGTGGCGTCCGCCAGAGTCCGCCAGCGACCTGCGTGGCACCGATCTGCCGCAGACGCGCATCCGCACCGCGGCGGCCAGCAGCGTTGTGGTTACGATTGATGGCTTCAAGTCAGCGCAGACGCCGCTGACGACGACGTGGATGTATGGGGATGCACCGTTATTCTTCCAGCCCAAGTCAGTGACCGATGAGCAGGGCGTGACGACGACGTATGCCTATGAGCGCGCGGCACGTTCGGACTTGGAAAAAGCGCAGCAGGTACCAGCCACGCAGACCGACACCACCAGTCTGGTGACGACCTCAGTGCCCGAACAGGGTGTCGGCACCGCTACCACGCGGCTGGTGCTGAACATGCACGGTCAGCCGCTGCGCGCCCTGAGCCCGGCGGGTGCGTTGACGCAGTGGAATTATTACCAGGACAGCAATACCGCGACGGTTTCGGATCGTCGCGATCTGGCGGGATGGCTATGCCAGACGGTACAGACGACCACGCTCGGACATACGTCGTTGGAATTGGCCTCCACCCTGCCTGACACCGAAGATCCGACGCGGCTGGTGGCCATGACCGCGCGCGACGTGTTCGGACGGGTGGTCGGGCGGCGTAGCCCGCGCGGTGCGGACACCATCACGGTGTACGACGACCTCGGTCGGGTGGTTGAGACGCGCAGCCCGCCGGTGGTGGGCCAAACCGGGCTGAGCGATCCGCAGATCGGCAGCAATCCGGAGTTCCTTCGCATCGTGACGATGGCCGCCGATTTCAACGGCCACGGGGTGCCCAGGATGAGTAAGCGCAAAACGCCGGTCCTGTTCGGCCCGGCGCCGGTGCTCACGCGTGCGGGCGATGGAACGGTCAGCGGGGCCAATGGCGTGCCGATCCTGTACCAGCACCGCATTCTGAACAGCACGACGCTGTTGGATGGCCTCGACCGTCCGCGCACCGTCAAGGCGTCAGTGCAGGGCGATGATGGTTACGATGAATTCGTGTATGAGGAAGGCTGCGAGCGTGTACGGGCGCATCGTACGCCGGATGGGGTCTGGACGATCTACGGCTATGACGGCGCGGGCCGTGTGGTCAGCACCATGATGGGTGCAAGCTCGTCCGCCGACACCAGCCCGACGGCAGTCGATCAACGCGCCGAGCGCGTCGAACTGGATGCGGCTGGCAATGTCCTGAACCGCTTCGTGGATTACGGCGGCGATGGCAAGCCCGAGATCCTGGAAGAGGTGTGTACATATGACGGCTTCGGTCGTTTAGCGACGTGCACCAAGCAGATCACGGGCCAGGTCGCACGTCAGGCGTACGACAATAAGGGCAGGATCGCAGCCACGGAAACCGTGGATGGCACGGGTGCCTCGATCAGCCGGATGACTTCCGCCTACGATGCGGCTTCGGGTAAGTTGGCATCGACCACGGACGTGCTGCGTGGCGCGACCACGACGGTCACCGACAGCCAGACGAAGCTCACCCATACCGTCACCGGTCCGTTGAATCTGGTCGAACAGACCCAGCTCGACGGTGCGGGGCGGGCGATTGCTTCCTACACGGGTTCGGGAACGCCACCCGCAGATGGGGCAAGCGCTGTTGGCGGCCTGTGGATGGCCACGGCCTATGACGCCGATGGCAACCCGCTGACCAGCAGCTCGGGCAAGACGCTCTCCACGGCACAAGGCCATTTCGGCACCGGTGCCAAGATCGCCACGCCTAACTACGAAGGCACTGCGCCCTGGAAGTGGTACAATCACATCGGCCAGGTGGTGCGTGAACGGCGACCTGAACTGGACGTCGCCACTGGAAAATCGACACGCGATTATCTGCCGAGTGGCTTCGGTCCGCCAGCGGCATCGCTGGATGAGGGGCGGAACGGCATCGTCACGGGCTTCGATGAAGTCGGACAACCGACGACGACGCGTGAAGACGGCGCTGATTTCAAACAGCGGTTCAGTCGCAGCGCCAATGATCGACCAGGTCGCCACTCGGTCGCGGTCCGCTATGGCCTGACCGCCTATCAGGGTTCGACCGATGTGGTGCCATCTCCCAACCAGGCCATGGTGACCACCCGCGACCGCATGGGCCGTGTCGTGTCGGAAAGCCAGTACTCGGGCGGTGCCAATGACACAACGCTTCCCGATCAGGGCGACACAACGGCCCAGGCGCTGATCACCGCAGTGGCGACGGGTACTCCGCTGACCACCGTGGTCACGTACGACGCTCTAGGGCGGGTTAATACCAGGATCGCTGCCGACGGTACGACGCAGCAGTTCGTGTACTATACCGACACGGAGACGAACTCGAATGATCGTCGTCAGCTTCATCAGATCGTGACCAAGTTGCCGTCTGATGCGGAGGCCAAGATCCGTCGCCAGTTCCAGGACTATGACCGCTTTGGAAAGCCGAAGATCCTGCTGGATGTCCAGGCGGACGACAACTTAGTCGTTCAGTTGAACCAGACGCGTGGGG
>JAYVTR010000127.1:0-5802 GCA_043788625.1 Planctomycetota bacterium | reverse complement strand
CGGTAGTGATGTCGGCCTTGTCCCCGGTACCGCCGGGCTGCCCGTCCTCGCCATAAGTCACAACTTCGAACGACAGGCCGTCGGGGCCGGGCACCAGATACAAATAGGCTTTGCCCCACGGATCGATCAGTTTGCCAGCTTCGAGAAAATAGGCTGAATCTGCTGGCGAACTCAGTGCCGACAGCCCTTCGCCAGTGGTTGGCAGCCGCCGTTGATCGAGACGGAAAGTTTCGATGGCGCCGGCGATCTGCGCTAGCTGAGTTTTGGCGATCTCATGTTTGGCTTTGCCGATCCGGCCTGAAATGCCGATGGTCAGCGTCGCCGCCAGCATGCCGAGGATGACCACCACAGCCAGGACCTCGATCAGGGTCATGCCGCTCACGCGAACGTTCATAAGATGTCTCCAAGGGCGATGAGGGGGAGGATGGCGGCCATGACCACCACGCCGACCACTGCCGCCATGGCCAGGATGGCAGCTGGTTCGGCAATGGCTGCGAGGCGGTCCAGGGCGCGTTGGGCGGCGCGCTCATAGCGTTCGGCCACGCGTTGGCATAGCTCCGGCAATTCGCCCGCCTGTTCACCGACGCGCAGCAATTGGGCGAATTCCGGATCCAGCAGACGCGAATTGCCGATGGCGGTCGAGAGCGCTTCGCCGCGCTTAACGCTTTCAGCCCCGCTCATGAGCAGGGCGCGCAGCGGGCCGGCAGCGGTGGTTTGGGCGGTGGTTTCAATGGCCTCGGCGAGAGTGACGCCGTTGCGCAGCAGCTGAGCCAGGACGCCGGCGATCGCCGCCACGCGCAAGCGCTGGCGGGCACGCGCCACCGGCGTGGTGGCGAACCAGCGAAACAGGGGATGAGAATCTGAAAGGCGCGCCACGAGCCTGCGCACAAGCCAGGTCGCACCGATGCCGATGCCAGCCAGTGCCCACCACCAGCCGACCAGGATTTGCCCGATCTGCGCTACAATCAGGGTCAACGCCGGCGGATGGACATGGGCATCGACGAGGATTTTGATGAGTGCGGGCAGCGTACTGGTGCCGATGAAGGCCACGACGCCAATCGCGGCGACCAGTAGCAGCAGGGGATATGACAAGGCCATCAACAGCTTGTGTCCAGTTTCGGACCCCCGTTGATGGCTGCGGCTAAGGTCTTGCAAAACGCGATGGAGGTCGCCGGTGCGCTGTCCGACTCCGAGCATGGCAACATCGATCGGATCAAACCAATCCGGTTGGGCGGCCGCGAGTCGATCGAGGCTGCCGCCGTCGCGGATGCCGTCACGCAAGGCGAGCAGCATACGCCGTTCATCGCGATCACGGATAGTCGAGCTGCCCAGGTCGCTCAGCACCCGTTCAAGGGGAATGCCGGCGCCCAGCAACGAGCCGATGGCATCGGCAAGATCGGCTCGCTGCGAGAGGCGCCGTTGACACCGCCAGCGCGCGGCCATGTCGATCCATTGCGGGGGTAGGCGCCAGGCGGGCTGCGCTGTGCGGATGGTTTCGACCTCTAGGCCGACCGCACGCAGGCCGGAGCGTACGGTATAGGCATCCTGCCCGGTCGTTTCGCCGTATTGGATGGCTCCAGTCGAAAGGTTGCGTGCCCGATAGCGAAAGAGTCGCGATCTGCTGTGGTGACCAGGATCAACCATGGATGACCCGCTCGACTTCCTCTCTGGTTGAGCCTCCCGAAGCAATCAATTCATCGCCAGCTTGACGCAGGGTATGCATGCCCAGTCGTTCGGCCTGCAGGCGCAGCTCCTGCAAGCTGGCACCTGCACCGATGAGGCTGCGCATCTGCTCATCAATGGGAAGAAATTCAAATAGACCTTGGCGCCCCTTGTAGCCGGTGCCATGGCACAGGAGGCATGCTGCGCAGTCGGGGACCCGCGATTGGCAGGCGCTGCAAGTCGTGCGCACCAAACGCTGGGCGATGACCACCGAAAGCGAGGCTGCGACCAGATAGGGTTCGACGCCAAGGTCCATGAGGCGTGTCACCGCACTCGGTGCATCGTTGGTGTGCAGCGTGGAAAACACCAAGTGGCCGGTAAGGCTCGCCTGAATGGCGACGCGAGCGGTTTCCGCATCGCGGATCTCACCCACCAGAATGACGTCGGGATCTTGACGTAGCAGGTGTCGCAGGCCGTTGGCGAAAGTGACTCCTTTGCGCGCATTGACCTGGCATTGGCTGATGGGCAGACCGAGGCCGTCCAACTCGTATTCGATGGGATCCTCGATGGTCATGATATTGCGCTCACGACTGTTGAGCTCGCGCAGGGTAGCGTAGAGCGTCGTCGTCTTCCCGGACCCCGTCGGCCCGGTGACGAGGATGATCCCCGCACTGCGCCGGGCTGCAGTCAGGTAGTGGTCTGCGATGGCCGGCGGCATGCCGAGGTCAGGGAATGACTGCAGTTGTTTCGATGAGTCGAGCAAGCGCAGCACCACGCGTTCACCATGTGGCGTAGGCAGTGTAGAGACGCGCACGTCGCATGAGCGTTCGCCGATGCGTACGGTGGTTCGCCCATCCTGAGGGATGAGGTGTTCGGCGACGTCCATGCCGGCCATCACCTTCACGCGACTGACCATGGGCGTCAGCAGGGGCAGCGGCAGACGGCGCCCCTCATCGAGAACCCCGTCGATGCGATGGCGGATTATGATGTGATCAGCTAGCGGTTGCAGGTGGAGATCGCTGGCGCCCAGGCGCACGGCATCGAACAGGAGCGCATCGACAAATTGCACCACCGGCGCCTTGCCGGCGGTGGCAAGAAGGTCGCGCTCTGCACGTTGTAGGAGGGTATCGAGAGATTCGCTGAAGCCGGCGGTGCGGGCGGCGTCTTCGGCGCGACTTACCATATGCGGTTCACCTGAAACGGCGTTTCTTTCGTACGCTGCATCAATGGCCGCCGCCACCAACGCCGGGTTGTCGCATACATGGATTTCCGGACGTTCACCCCAGGTCGTGGCGAGGTTGTGGCATGCGCACGGATCGCTGTCGACGGTGGCAATGATCCATGGCGGCCGGCCTTCCGTGATTTGCGGGAGCAAATGGTGAGCGCGTAGAAAATCGCGTGACACCCGCGCCAAGAGCTCGGCTGGAGCGTGGCGGGCGTCAGGGACGACGGCCACGTCGTCTCCAGCGGAGGGGAGTGGATCCGGAGAGCTCATTCGAGGAAACGCGTCTGGAGCTTGGGCCCGGGGGCAACATCGATTCCCGCTTGTTTAGCCGGCTTGATGACGCGCAATTTGAGATCCTGAAAAGATGGATGGCGCAGCACATCAGCTTTGATGAACAGATAGAATCGCGATGACTCGTTCTTCTTGGTTTCGCTACGGAATAATGCACCTAGCCATGGGATATCAGAAAGCCACGGAATGCCGGAATGCCCTTGCGACTCGGTCTGGTTTGAAAGCCCACCCAAGGCGATGACGTGGCCATCCGGAACGCTGACGATGCTGGCGAGCGAGTCCTGGCGCTTCGGCGGAGGCACCACGGCCCCGTCATTGGTTTTGGTGCTCTCACCGACGAAGGCGCTTTGGGAAACAGTGAAGGTCAACTGTACCTGATCAGCGGCGCTGATCAGCGGCTTGATCTTGATCTTTGTACCGGCATCGCTGGTTCCGCCATAGGAAGTGGTGGAGACGGTGGTACTCGAATTGATATTGGCGATCGGCTCCTGCAGGACGGCGTCGAGGGTCGATTCCTCATTATTAGTCACGACAGCCTTCGAGGTCACTACGTTGCGCCCATGATTGACGGTTTTAAGCGCCTGGATGACCGCCGCATAGTTTCCTGGATTGATCATCAATGACGTCAATCCAGTGCCCACGGCCGAGCGATCGATCACGGAGGTGCCCTGTTTGCTGAGACCGAAGAGCTGCGAGAAGGCAAAGGTCTTATCGCCGGATTGAGTAATACGGGCCCACTCGATACCGAGGGCCAAGGTATCATCATCCGAGAGGACGACGAACGTCACCTCGACTTCAACCTGGGGCTGGCGGCGATCGAGTTGATCGACGAGCCCGGCGACCCGTTCCAGGTAGCGCGGAGTTCCGAGAACGATGAGGCTATTGGTGTAGGGATCGACGGTGAAGGTCGCTTCTGCGGGCCCCGAAGAGCGGGCGCCACCGGTGGGATTGGCGGGAGTGCCGTTGCGCGCAGCAGCCTGCTCTGTTTCCGGTTGGGTGCGTGCCGGAGCGGTTGCTTGACCAGTCACCCGTGGCGGTGGGGTGGCGTCGGTCAGACTGCTTTTTCCAGAGGCCCCGGAATCGCCAAGCCCGTTGGCGGTCAATTCTCGTAACACCCCCGCCAGATCCGCTGCCTGGCGATTTTTTATCACGAAGGTGCGTAATTCCTGTCGACTGCCGACGGGCGAGGCTTCAAGGTCTGCGAGGAGCCCGGCGATCCGTTCATGCTGCGTATCGCTGGCGGTGACGAGGAGCCCTCCGGTCAAATGATCCCGCACCAGCTTGGTGCGGCCGTCATCACGGCTGCTAATAACCTGTTCGATGAGCTGTGCCATGTCATCCAGACGGAAGTGCTCGGACCGATAGGTCTTCGTGGTGGTCGGTTCTGCCCGGTCCAGGTCCTCAAGCAGCCGCAAGGCCTTCGGCAATTCTTCATTGGTGGCGATCATCAGGAGGCGTTGGCCATCCGGCATCATCTGCACATCGCTGGGCAAGGCGCGTCCGCTGACTTTCGCTGAAGCACCCCAGGCAGCGGTCAGTCCGGCCATGAGTTTGGCGCTGCTGGTGTAACGGGGCTCATAGGTGCGGAATGCCACCTCGTTTCCCGGCCGGTCGATCGCCAGCAACAAGCGGCTGCCTGCCAGGACGCGCTCGCGGTCGCCGGCGATCAGGACTCGTCGGCCCTCTTTGCCAATGGTTCGCGCTTGAGCTTTCTGTCCTAGTACCGCGCTCAGCGCCTGGATGGCACTCTCTGGTGAAATGGAGGTCAGTGGTTGAAGAATGGTCAGATAGCCAGGTGGTGGGGTCACAGCTGCGGCGTCGGCCGGGTCCGTGAAGATGCTGCCGATGCCTTCCGCATCACCGAACGGTACCACGTGATAAATAGATGGCTGACCAGCCACCACGGTGGTGAATCCGTGTTGTAAGAGGACTTGGTTGAGCACCGACCAGGTCTGTGGCGGACTGAGATTTTGACGTACTTCGAGACGGACGGTGCCGGTGATCTTCTGGGGGTCATAGTGGATTGAGACCCCGACCATTTCTCCGACCAGACCGACGAGTTGCGCCATTTCAATCTGCGGTGGCAGAGTGAGTCCCTGACCAGAAACATCTGCCCCTAAGAGATCACCTATTCCGGCAAACAAAAAGACGCCTAATAGAAAGCGACGGGACCAGCCGAGGTGAATAATTATAGGGTGCATTTGATGGCGGATTGTCAGCCGGGATTCCATACGCAACAAGCGTCTGAAAAAAGAGATGAAAATTAAGCCGTAGACGCGCACGAATTTTCGACTTGTGCGGCAGAGGCTCAGATCTATATACCATAGTACATAATATTAGCATTTTAATAAAAATTAATATTTTATTATGCTACTATGCCTCATTGTAATTGCTTATCATCTTTATCGAAATCGTCAGACGAGTATAATTACCTCGATAGTAATTATAGACGTTCGCCTTGGCAAGCATCAGGTCGCTCCTGCTAATGACGTCAGCCGTGTTGATAAAAGCACTGCTATAATAATTAAACCTGAAAAACGCTCTTCCCCACTCGTAGAACGAGCGAGGTAACATAGGGCTTCAGGTCGTGAATAGCCTATGCGAGACTCTGCGGACCAGCCCTT
>JAYVTR010000126.1:0-15115 GCA_043788625.1 Planctomycetota bacterium | reverse complement strand
CCTTGCTGACCTGGTGGTGCGCGGTGCTGCCATGCGGCGCACGCCTCAGCCTAGACGCCGCCCGCCGTGGACCAGGCGGACCACCGCCACGACTCGGCGGAATCCTTACGGTTACCTATGCCTTGTCGCTGGTGGCGCTCGCCGGCTGGCTGTTTCGAGTGTCACCGTGGCTCGTCGTGTGGCCGCTGCTGATGTTGACCATTGCCGTACTGCCGCATGCCTGGTGGCGACGACTACCTGCCGCCTGGCGGCGCCCACCGGTGACCATGTGGATCGATGGCGAATGCGGCATCTGCACGCGAGCCGGCCGGCTGTTGACGCAGATTCACGGTGGCACGCTCAACCTGCGCCTGATCCAGGAAGACGCTGACATCCTCGCCTTGTCGCAGGCGCACACCTCGTGGGTGGTCGAAGCTGACGGTCAGCGCTTCCTCGGCTGGCAAGGTGTGCGCGCCGTGCTGCGTCGCTCGCCCTGGTTGTGGCCGGGCGCGTTGCCGCTGCCGTGGATCGGCGACAAGATCTATGCCTTCATCGCCACCAACCGCCATCAACCGTGGTGGGGTTGGCTCGGCCCCTTAACCGCCGAAGAGCCGTTGCCATTGGTGCTGAGGTGGATCATTTGCGGGTTGTTCGCCGTCAGTCTTGCCTGGCAACCTGCCGCCCGTGCGACCGGGCTGATAGTGGCTGCCGGCCCCGGCCCGGGCCTGATCAGCGCACCAGCGACCCTTGCTGATGGCAGGCATGTCGATTTGCGTACTGGCGGCGAGCCGCTGCCGTTTGAACCGGTGGCCCATCTGCCCGAGGCATATTACCGCTTCACCAGTTCGCGGACACGCGCGCATGTGGCACGGCTTGCAAGCCATCCCCTCGCTGCTCGCGCTTATCTCGACCACCTGCTGCGCTTGGCGAAGACACGCGGCAGCTCAGTCATGCATGCCGAGCTGCGTCTGCTGAGCCAGTCTGCCGCTGGCTGGCAAACGCAGCCCATCGCCACCACGCCGTAAAGCGATAAGAACCACCTGCATGAGCGAGTCACCGGTACGCATTCCGTTTGCCCTGCGTGAACTCCAACCGGGGAAATTCTTCGAGAGCGTTGCCCGACCGCCGATGGCCCAGCCGGCGTTGCCCTACCGCATCGAATTCGGCCACGTGCATGTGGTCGATGCACGCAACGGCCACCATGCGAATCCGCATCTTCACCTTCATTATGAGTGCATTCTGGTCGTTGGCGGTACCTACCGGTGCACCGTCAATCAGGTGGAGCTCACTGTAGAATCGGGTGGCGTACTGATCATTTCGCCGGGTGATTGGCATCGCGATACCTGCTATGAACGAGTATTCTTCTATGCCTTGGCTCTGCACGTGCAGCCTGGTCCGCAGGCGAACCAATCGGCTAACCTCCTGCGCGATGACTTGCCCTCAGCCCACAAGGTATTGAGAGCCACCGACGGCACCTTGCATACCCTGGTCGAACGCATGCGTGATGAAGGCCGCTGTGGCGATCCCTTCACCGTGCCCCTACTCGATTCTTTGGCCCAGGAATTCGCCTGGCGCCTGCTGCGTCAGCTGCCGCCGGCGTATCTCGATCAGCGTATCCTTGGAGGTATGGAATTGCACGGTTTCGGCTCGCAATTGCTGGCCCTGTGCAATCGACACGTGGCAAATCCTCTATCGCCTACCACCATGGCCGCCGAACTGGGCATGCCCGAACGGACCCTCAACCAACGCTGTCAAACCGCCTTCGGCACCTCGCCGGCCAAATTATTCGTACGCTATCGCATGGAGCGCGCACGTATGCTATTAGTGCAAACCGATCTGCCGATCAAAGCCATTGCCGAGTGTTTAGGGTTTAAAAATCCTTACCATTTCAGCACGGTTTACAAACGTGTCCACGGCGTCCCCCCCACTCTTCACCGTCCGGGTTAATCTTATGCGCGCTCTCTTTTGGCTTCCCCTCCTCTGCGCCCTCTGCTTGGTAAGCGCCTGCGCGCGTGTCGAAGGCACTAACCGTCAGCGCCTGCTGCTGACCAGTGTCGGCGAAGAAAACCGACTTGGTGAAGAGGCCTATGCCGAAGTCAAGAAGACCGAAAAAGTGTGCACCGATCCAGCCGCCATCGCCCTGGTCGAACGGGTGGGGCGGCGCTTGGCGGCGGCGGCACCCGACAGCGGCTTCACCTATGAATTCGTGGTCCTCGAAAGTCCGACCATCAATGCCTTCTGCCTGCCAGGCGGCAAGGTCGCGGTGTACACGGGTATCCTGCCATGGTGCCATGACGAAGCCTCGTTAGCCGCGGTGCTCGGCCACGAGATCGCCCACGCCATTGCCCGCCACGGCGGCGAGCGCATGAGCCAAGGCCAGCTGCAGCAATTCGGTGGGCAATCGTTGGCCGCCATCCTGCAAGCCCGCGGCGTCGCTCCGACCACTGCACAACTGACCACCTTGGCCTACAATGCCGGCAGCCAGTACCTGGGCGTCTTACCATATTCACGCATCCATGAACTGGAAGCCGATCACCTCGGTCTGCTCTACATGGCCAAGGCCGGCTATGATCCAACCGCGGCAGTGAGCTTCTGGGGTCGCTTCGCCGCCTTGGCTTCGGGCACGCCGTCATTTCTCAGTACTCATCCCGCCAGCGCCGATCGCGCCACCGATCTGCAAGCGAAGATGGGCGAAGCCCAGGCGCTGTACGCCGCTGCTGCGCACCATTATGGCACCGGCGAACTGGTGCCGGAGAAATACCGCGCTCTGCCTGCAGGAAAGCCGTGAGCTGACGACACAGATAAATGTTCGAGACTTCTTCGCGACTTGCTAAACGGCAATCAAAAAACTATCATCGTATGGCCCTCTGCAAAGAAAACTTCCATGACCATCGAACCAAAACGCCGCGAATTCCTCGTCGCCCTCCTCTTGTCGATTTTCGTCGGCGGCCTCGGCATCGACCGTTTCTACATGGGCTATATCGGCCTCGGCATCCTCAAGCTGGTCACTCTTGGCGGCTGCGGTCTGTGGAGCCTGATCGACATCATCCTTATCGCCACCCGCAAGCTGAATGATGCCGACGGAAATCCGCTCGCCGGCTGATGCGCAAGTGGGTCGGCCCGGCCGCTGGCAAATAGTGATCGGCCACAACGCGCCCTTCGCCTTTTGGACAGCCTATGCGCTGGCCCGACCCTTCACCACTGGAGACCGCGGCCTGTGGTGCCCGACCCACGCTGTTCTCGGCTGGTGTCCGACCTGCGGCATGACCGGTGAGTACACCGGTCTGCTCTATACAGGACGCATGCCGAGCCTGTGGACCATCCTCGTCCTGACCGCATTCGTCGCCATCTTCGGGGCTTCGATCTATCGCGCGCTCAGGTCATGACTGCAAACCGGCCGCCTTCTAATCGCGATGATCCGTGGGCCGGACACCCCGCTTGGCGGCAGGTACAGCGGGTGATCACGCTCCTGCACGTGGGCAGCACGCTCTACTGGTTCATAACTATCCTCGCCTACAGCGCGGTGTTCGGCCATGTCAGCTTCAGCATCGCCGTTTTTTGCCCTCACCCCTGCAATACCTGTTGTTGGGTTATCTGACCTTGGCCTGCGTAGGCGCAACCATAGCCGACGTGATCGTTGTCCGCGGCCTACGCCAGCGCCGCGCGTGGGCGTGGGTCGCCGCTTTGATCCTGTTCGCCTTTGACGCCAGCTCGTTTTTTTCCTACCGCTCACATTCCTTGGCTTCAAAGCCCTTGGCGATGCCGGGGTACGCGCCGCCTTCGATTGAGAATTACCAGTCGAGGGGCATCGTCCACAAAGCGTCGCCGGGTTTGAACCCATTGGCTTCAACCAAGCGGACGCCGCGGCCCACCACGCGGCAGGCACTGACGCGAAAGGAGTGATCGGCGGCGGTACCCACCAACTGCGGCGGGCCGGGCTCAACCGGTGGCGCATCGAGCAGCACGAGCTCGCGCA
Source organism: Planctomycetota bacterium (assembly GCA_043788625.1). Classification (GTDB taxonomy): domain Bacteria; phylum Planctomycetota; class UBA11346; order UBA11346; family UBA11346; genus CAIUVD01. The sequence goes on along the minus strand of JAYVTR010000126.1, from coordinate 11,160 downwards.
CGCGTTGCAGTGGAATAATGTCCTTAATGTCGGCGCCGTCGTGCGGACCGGCATCAAATGGATCGATGGTGCCCAGCCAGCGGAAACCGGCACGCTTGAGAAGTGCTCGCACCGGCGTCGTCGCCGGTCCTTCTTTGCCGATCAGGTCACGCGCCGCCGGCGGCAGCAGTTCGCCCAACAGATGATCGTGCGGAAAAAACGCTTCGATGAATTCCTTGTCACTGCGGCACAAGAGGTCCGCGCGATAATAATCGAGACCGGTCAATGGCCCGCCGACCGCATCCCAAAAGGCATTGCCGCCATCTTCGCGCCGCGGCGGCAAAAGTTCGGCCAATAGCCGCCGGCAAAATCGATCCGGATGCATGGCCACGAGCAGCAGACGTGCCGCGACCAGGAGTTTGCCAACCCCTTTGCCGCGTGATTCAGGATGCACTACGAGACCACCCAACTCGGTCCACGGCTCGACGTCGCGCCCCAAGCGCAACAATGTGCGCGGACGGTCGGTATTGAGCTGCTGGCTGTGCACTACTTCGTTGACCACGGTCAGATAGTAGTGCGGCTCTTCGGGCATGCCGTGAAAACCGAACACCGCGGCCGTACCCAGCAGCCGACCGTCCTCGTCTTCAGCAACGAAGGTATAATGCGCATGGCGATGATCGAAGGTCGCGTCACGCACCGTCAAGGCCGCAAAGGCGCGCTGGCTGTCAGCGATGATCTTGGCCACCACCAGCGGATCGTCTGGTAGATTGACCGTGTCGAGCAAGTCGGCCAAGGCCAACAACTGCGGTTGATCAGCGGGAGTTACCGGGCGGATGAGCATGGCAGGCAGTGGAGTGACAATAGCGAATCACGTTTCCTTGGCATACAAGGACCCGTCGAGATGACAGCCCAGCAACAACTGGGTCAGGTTCTTATCCAGACCTTTGTCGACGATGAGCAGCTCGATCAGTTCTTTGTCCTCGCGGCCCGGGGCATGGAGGAGTTCTTCTTCAAAGGCTACTGCTACTGCCAATACGCGCGCCTCGGTATCGAGATCGTCGCCGCTGGTGCCCATGGGCCCACTGCCGTCGATGCGCTCGCTGGCCTGGCGCACCAGCGAAACGACGCTTTCCAGTTCTTCGACCTGTTCAAGCAGCACGAGGTTCTTGTTGGTGCCTTTGCCCGGTGGGGTCACCAAACGCGCGAAATGATGCAACATGCCGGCTTGGCGCAGACGCTCGCGGCTACCTTGGTCGAGATGGATCGAGGATGCCAACGCCACGCAGGTGCGCGCACAGCGTTCGCCGGTGCCCAGGCACCCAGCCACACCTTCGAGTGAACGCACCATGGTGGTGACCAGCAGGTTGAGCGCGTTCTTATGCCGCCGGCGTTCTTCGGCAGCGGCTTGCGCCAGTCCGACCTGGATCGCACAGGCGCTGACCAGCTCAAGATCCATCTGATCAAAGGCTGGATGATGACCTAGACCCGAACTTCCGGGCATGCCCGCGCCGCGACTGAGATAGACCACGCCAACGACCTTGCCCACGACAGACAACGGCACGCAAATCACCGAACGGATGCCCTTGATGACGATGCTTTGATTGCGCGAAAAACGATCGTCGTCCTGGGCATTGGCCGAATGCAGGGCTTTGTTTTCGGTGAAGGTCTTCTTGATGATCGAACGACTGATTACCGGTTGCACGTTCGGCGCCGAGGTACGCACCACGGACGGCATGAGCTTGCCGCTGGCCACATCACGACGGAAGATCAGCGCGCATTCAGCAGGCATGCTGGCAATCAGGCAGTCGAGGACGCGGGCTTCACGGTCAGGCAGATCGGCCTGCTCACTGACGATGCGCCCGATCTGATAAAGGATGCGCAGGCTCTTGATGTTGTCCTTGCCAGGACCCTGATCGGCTGGCTCGGAAATATCCGACAGCTCATCGAGACGGAATTCCAGGGTGTTTGACAACATGTCTGGATCGTCGTTATAAGCGACGCGATTCGAACTATCATCATCAGTGATGGCACTGCCGCCTTCAAAGACCAACTCGGTGGCGCCGATCTTGATCACATCGCCGATTCGCAGCAACTCTTCGTCTTTGAGCCGTTCATCGTTGATGTAGGTACCGTTCTTAGAATCGAGATCGCGTACGAACCACATCCCACCAACCGGGAAGATCTCGCAATTCAGACGGCTTGCCGAACGATCGAGGATTTGGATCCCCGCTTCGGCGTCGCGACCAATGGTCAGCGGCTTATCAGCCAGTGATTTTTCACGTCCACGTAATGGGCCGTTTAGGATCCGTATCTTACTCATCGCCATCCACCCTAACAGGTCCCGTGACACCACCAATCCCTTCACCCAGCACCATCGACGAGAGTACCGCAGTGCTGATACGCCACTCAAACCGTCTTCAACAGTGATGCAGTGCTGTTCATCACCGATGACTTTCGGGTGATTGAAATGCCAGTATGTCGGCTATAATTCGCCACGACGACGACTAAAAATTATAATTAATCCCATAATTTTTTGCGACTGACGCTGCCGTCACACCTCCGACCAATCAGTCAAGCCGCCTACTAGGCGCGCACGAACCCTCTGTTAGATCCTACATTCATGTCCCAAAATCCACTTCCTGCGCCGTCCTCACTTCGGCTTTTGGTAGTCGATGCCGCCAGCAGCGTCCTTGATCAATTCCGTCGTGATCTGGCGGCCCTGACGAGTAACGATGGCTTCGCAATTGCTTCCGACGGGTTGGCTGCCGCCGATCTGGTACGCCATGGTGCAATGCCGTTCGCGGTTGCTTTCGTCGCCTTGCGTCTGCCGAGTGGGCCAGATGGAGCCACCACAGCCGAAACGCTTTTGGCCGCTGATCAGGCCCTGCAGGTGGTCGTATGCGTAGCGCATGACGATGAACATCATGCACCCTTCACCGCGCGCCTAGCACGTGAAGACCGTTTGCTGATCCTGCGCACGCCCTGCCAACCGTTCGAGCTGCAACAGCTGACGCGGGTCCTTGCCAGCAAACAGGCGCTGACTGTGGACCACCTGCAAGTGCCGCCAGCGCCGTCGCAAGTCAGCGATGATGAGCAGGTCGTCGTTGATGACCACCGCCACCAGGCTTTGCGCATGGAGGCCATCGGCCGTCTTGCCGGCGGCGTCGCTCATGATTTCAATAATCTGCTGACAGCGATTCTCGGCTACGCAGAACTGCTGCGCATGCATTTACCAGCCGATGACCGGCTGATGACCTATGCCCAGGAAATTTACCGCTCGGGACAACGTGCTGCCGGTCTGACCAGCCAATTATTGGCCTTTAGCAAACGCCAGCTGCTATCACCGCAGGTGGTTGATCTCAACCATGTGGTGCGCGATATGGAGAGCCTGGTGGCGCGCATGATCGGCGACGACATCGCCTTGGAAATCCGTCTTGATCAGGAACTGTGCGCGGTGCGCGTCGATCCAGCGCAGCTTGAGCAAGTAGTGATGAACCTCGTCGCCAATGCCCGCGAGGCCATCCTCAATGGCCGCTGCGGCCCATCAGCGCGCACGGTGATCGCCACCGCTGCCGTCAAGGTCGATGAACGCATGCTGGCGCCGCACCTGCACTATTCGCCTGGTTCAGGCCAGCCACTGGTACCGGGTACCTATGCCTGTCTGTCGGTAGCCAACAATGGCCAAGGCCTCGAGGCCAGTATGCGGACGCATATCTTCGAGCCGTTCTACAGTACCAAAGCCACTATCAGCGAGCGCAAAGGCGCCGGTCTCGGCTTGGCCACGGTGTACGGCATCGTACAGCAGAGCGGCGGCTTCATCGAGATTGACAGCGCCCCCACCAAGGGCACCACCTTTCGTATCTACTTGCCGTATGCCGGCGAACCGGCGATGCCCAAATCCCCCAGTGGGGCCTGGCAACGAACTCTTAGTGGCTCGGAAACCATCCTGCTGGTGGAAGATCAAGATGAGGTCCGCACCCTGCTTGAACAAGTGTTGTGCGCCGCCGGCTATACCGTCTTGGCAGCCGAAAACCCGGATGTCGCCCTGGGCCTCGCTAAGCAATATGGCGGCCGCATCCATGTGATGGTCACTGACATGGTCATGCCACGCATGGATGGCCATGAACTGCGTGACGCAGTGCATGCCATCAATCCTGGCCTGCGCGTCATCTTCATGTCCGGCTATCCCGAACGCGATCACGCTCTAGGTGCCACCCGCTTGCCATTTTTGCAGAAGCCGTTCAAGGGCGATAAGCTGCTGCGCACGGTGCGCGCCGTGCTGGAATCCTAGGTCTTCCTTTTAGCGAATTCTACGCGCAGGCGCCGGGCGATATTGGTCAAGGCAGTCAGTGCCGGGGATTCGATATGGGTCGCAGCGAACGGCCGCCTGCGGCGCACCGCCTCAGCCACCTGCGGATCTCGCGGGCAATCACCCAACCACGTCAGCTCACGGCCAAGGTGTTTCCGCGCCACGCCGGCCAAGCGGTTGAAGACGCTTTGCGCCTCATCATGCGAAGCCGCATTGTTGACGATGACGCGGATGTCCTTACCCGGGCATTGCCCTTCGAGTACTTTAATCAGGGCGTAGGCATCGGTCATCGACGTGGGATCAGGAGTGACGACCACCGCCACCAAGCGGCTTGAACGCAACGCGGTCATCACTTCGCGGCCAATGCCGGCGGGGGTATCGAGCACCACCACATCGTAGGCCCGCGACAACACCATAAGTCCGGCAAATAAGCTATGCAGTTGTTCTTGGCTGACGGCTGACAACTCTTCATGGCCGCTGGCCGCTGGCACGAAATCGAGACCCAACGGCGAACTGATGACCACGTCGGCCAGTGCGATTCCGCGCGTGAACACATCCAGCAACGACCGCTCGGGGCTGATGCCCAATACCAGGTCGGCATTGGCCAAACCCAGATCCAGATCGACCAGCAACGGCTTCAGTCCCTGGCGCGCCAGCAGCACCGCCAGATTCACTGCGATGCACGTCTTGCCGACCCCACCCTTGCCGCCGGTAATGGCGATCGCCGGCAAACCCACATTGGTGCCCGAGGAAGAGAGATCGCGCAATCCCTGCGCCTGGTCAACTGCAGCCATACGTCAGTCTACCCTACAAAAAGCCTTAAAGATGAACTATTCACACCGCTCATTTTTTAGACCAATTCGGGCACCATGACGACTTGCCGGGCAAAAAATTCGGCCGAGGCAGGACGGATATCGTGCGGCACTTCCTGGCCGGTGGTCACGAAACGCACCGCCAGGCGATGACGACGCAGACTGCCGTATAAGCGCCCGAGGGCGACGCATTCATCGAGTTTGGTGATGACTACATGTTCCAAGGGCAGAATCGAAAAGCGTTCGACCACCGCTGCGAACTCGGCTCGGCCCGCGGTGGCAGCGGCGGCCAACATCACCGAAATGCCCGGTGCTGCACGGCAGAAACCCTTCAGCTCGTGAACCCGTGGCGTATCGGCCGGGCTGCGGCCGGCAGTGTCGATGAGCACGTGATCGAAACTGGCATAGCGTTCAAGCAAGCGCCCCAGCTGCACCGGTGTCGTCGCCACTTCCAACGGCACATCGAGCAAGTCAGCATAGGCCTTGAGCTGATCATGGGCACCGACGCGGTAGGTATCGATGGTGATCAAGGCCACGCGCTTGTGTTGATTGAGCACCAGGTCGCCAGCCAATTTGGCCAAGGTGGTGGTTTTGCCAACGCCGGTGGCGCCGACCACCATCAGCCGTCGGCATGCCGACCATTCGAGCGGAGCTACGTGCGGCAGGCCCTTAGCCAGGAGCAAAGCTGAAAACTCGGCCCGCTTTGCTGGGTCAAGCCGGGCGCCGGCCTTACCGCAAGCGGCGTCCAGCTCGGCGACATGCTCGGCCGGCAACTCGACCTCTTCAAGGTGCTGCGCGAAGTCTTCGCCGAGATGACCCACGGGCGTTCCTTGACCTGCGGCCAGGCGTGCCAACTGCCGACGGATGGCGGCGAGTTCATCTTCGATAGCCGGCGCATCGACGCCGCGGACAGCTGGTAAGGGTGCGCTGGCAATCTGCGCCCGAGCCAGTCCCGAGGCCTGGGTTTCTAATGGCGACAGGTCCGGCGTACGCCAAGCCTGGATGGCGGCATGACGTTCATGGCGGGTGGGCGCGGCCTGTGCCGTCGCTTGGTCTACCACCGCATCGTCGCGCGCGGCGACCACTTCGATGCCGGCCGCGCGCCCCAGCAAACCGGCCTCGCGCACCGTCCGCGTCTCGATGATCAGCGCATTGTCGCCGAGATCACCACGCACCTTGGCCAAGGCCTCAGCCATCGTGCGACCGGAATAACTGCGAACGATCATAGGATATCCATTGGTTTAACTGCGTTCATGCCTGGTTTATGACTTGGCGGCGAGAGCGATGGTGCCGACGACTTCCACCGGCACGCCGGTAGGCAGTTCGGTGTAGCTGATAACTGGAAGGTCAGGGAAGAAACGGCCACTGATCTGGCGCAGGCTGCGGCGCAAGGCGCCGGTGGTCAACAGGACCGGTTCGGCGCCTTGCGCTTGCGCTTCCTGCAGAGCCTTACCGAGCTGGTCGACCAAGGCGCCGGCCTCGGCAGGAGCGATGGCCAGCTGGCCACCGTGCTGCGCTGCCATCATCGCCTGCGACAGCCGGCCCTCAGTGGCGGGTTCAAGAATCACCGCCATCAACCGGCCCTGGGCATCGAGGTAAGGCGCCACTACCGCCCGACCGATACGTGTACGCGCTTGCTCGGCCAACAGTGCCGGGTCTGCCGCCGGTGCATCAGCGATGGCTTCAAGGATCTTTTCGAGATTGGTGACTGGCACCTTTTCATCGAGCAGATGGCCCAGCACTTTTTGCACGGCGCCAATCTTAGCATTGGTCTCGATGTCTTTGACCAGCACCGGCGCCTCTTTCTTGAGGGCGGTGAGCATGGCCTGCACATCTTCACGATTGAGCACAGCTGAGGCGTTCGATTTCAACACCTGCGTCAGATGAGTGATGAACACCGACGATGGATCGGTGACGGTATAACCCAGGCCCTCGGCTTCGGTGCGGCGACCGGTTTCGATCCACACCGCATCCAAACCGAATGCCGGCTCCTTGGTTGCTTGACCCGGTATAGGCATGGCCACGCCGCCACCATTGATGGCCAACAAACGATCGGAATACAATTCGCCCGAGGCGATGACCTGTCCACCAAGTTGAATGCGATAGGCATTCGGCGGTAGCTGAATGTTGTCTTTGATGCGGATCGGCGGCACCAGCACGCCGCTGTCACGCGCCACCTGCTTGCGCAGAGCGGTGATGCGATCGAGCAACGAGCCACCACGATCTTTGTCGACCAGAGGAATCAGTCGGTAACCGATTTCCACACCCAGGCGGTCGGTGCCAATCAGGTCTTCAGGTTTTTCATCGGCTTTCGGCTCTGCTGCTTTATCTGATTGCGCCTTCACCGATGCCACTTCGCTGTCGATGTTTTTCAGCTGGCTGGCGAGAAACATCAGCAAACCGCCGAAGATCGCGAAGGGCAGGAGCGGCATGCCGGGCACCAGGCCGATCAGGAAGGTCATCATACCGGCCACATACAACGCCTTCGGCTTGAGAAAGATCTCGGTCGCCAATTCGGTGCCGACGGTGTTATTGCTCTTGCTCTTGGTCACCAGCAGGCCGGCGCCGATGGTGATGAACAAAGATGGAATCTGACTGACCAGGCCATCACCGATGGTCAGCAGGGTGAAGTGCGACAAGGCAGCACCCGCACTCATATTCATCATCGTCATGCCGATAATGAAACCGGCGACGATGTTGATGACGGTGATGATCAGACCGGCGATGGCATCGCCCTTGACGAACTTGCCGGCACCGTCCATGGCGCCGTAGAATTCGGCTTCTTGAGAGATTTTTTCACGCCGTGCGCGGGCATCCTTTTCGCTGATGAGGCCGGCGTTGAGATCGGCATCGATGGCCATCTGCTTGCCGGGCATGGCATCCAAGACGAAGCGCGCCGCGACTTCACTGATGCGCCCCGAACCCTTGGTGATCACCACCAGCTGAATGATCAACAGGATCAGGAAGATCACCACGCCGACCACGAAATTTCCGCCCACCACAAACTGCCCGAAGGTTTCGATGACCCCACCGCCCGAACCGGTCAGCAGGATCAGGCGCGTCGAGGCCACATTCAGGCCGAGACGCAACATGGTCGTCACCAGCAGCAGACTGGGGAAGGCACCGAACTCGAGGGCCTCTTTGGCGTAGATGCACACCAGAAGGATGACCAGGGAGATGGCCAGATTGAAAGCGATCAACGTCGAGAGGATTGGCCCCGGCACCGGTAGTACGAGGACCGCCAGAATGCCGACTACGCCCAGGGCGAAGACCAGTTCCGAGCGCTTCGTCAGGCGATCGATCGACGTCCCGATAAGGGGTGCGCCGGCAGTGGTTGGAGCAGTTGCCACAGAGCTCTCGTCGCGCCGTACCTCAGCACCGTCGCGGGATGCGACAATGGAGTAGCGGCTTCTAGCTAACTGGCGCTGCCCGTGCCAATCTGCGACAAGTTACCTGAAAGTGGCCATCGCCGCGTCATCCAAATACCAAATGCATTTGGACTTAGGCAGTAAACTAACGGGCAGGTTGCGCGCCGGACCGCCCTCGGCCTGACGGGCCACGCGGCCCTTGGCGGCGCCCAACGCCAAAATCACCACATGTTCGGCGCTGACAATGCGCGTGAGGCCCATGGTCAGGCGCCGCGCTGGCGGCTTCGGACTATCGGTGACTACGAACACTTCCGCTAATTCCGACAAGCCGGCATGATCGGGAAATAACGATGCGAAATGTCCGTCTTCACCGATCCCCACCAGGCACACGTCGAGTGGGCCACCAGCAGTCGCGGTGGCCAACGTCTGCGCGTAGGCGTGAGCCGCGGCCTCGAGATCGGCGGCTTCCGCCGGCATGGGGTGGACATATGCCGGCAGCGGTCCGCCCGCCTGCCATGCCGCCAGGGTCGGCGCATCATTGCGCTCGTCGGCACCGCACGGTACCGCGCGTTCGTCAAGCCACAGCAGATGCAGACGCTGGCGCACGAACGGCGACATGCAACGCGCCAGAGCAGTAAGCACCGGCCCTGGTGAACGCCCGCCGGGGATTGCCAGGGTCGCCCGGCCGCGCGCCGCCGCCGCCTGATCAAGCAGGCTGAGGATGGCTTCGGCGACGGTGTCAGGCAGGTACGGGAGCATGATCAGCTTAAGCGAATTCGTTGTAGATGGCGCGGATCGCCGCGCCCAGATCGGCTTCCTCGACGCCGACGATGATGTTCTGTTCTGACGATCCCTGATCGATCAGACGCACGTTGACCTCAGCTTTGGCCAAGGCCTGAAACAAGCGCGCGGCGGTGCCGATCGCATGGTTCATACCCAAACCGACGGTGGCGATCAGCGCCATGCCCGGATTGGCCTTTACCGAATCCGGCTTGAGAGTGCCCTGGATGTCTTCCAGCAGCTGTTCACACTTGCTGGTACCATCATGGTTGCTGAGCTGCTTGTCGGAGACCACTACCGACATGGTGTCGATGCCAGTGGGCATGTGCTCGACCGAAATTCCCAGACGTTCGAATACGTCGAGCAAACGCCGACCGAAACCGACCTCATTATTCATCATCGCTTTTTCAGCGGTAAAAACAGTGAATCCCTTAGTGCCGGCGATACCCACTACCACCTGCTGGCCAGGATCACGATTGGCCATGATCACCGTCCCCGCATCGTCGGGACGATTGGTATTGCGGATATTGATGGGGATGCTCTTTTCACGCACCGGGAAGACGGCTTCCTCGTGCAGCACCGACGCGCCCATGTACGACAGCTCGCGCAGCTCGCGGTAGGTGATCTCAGCGATCGGCTTGGCCTCGGCGACAATGCGCGGATCAGTCATCAGCACGCCAGAGACATCAGTCCAGTTCTCATATACCGTGGCATCCAAGCCATTGGCAACCACGGCGCCGGTCACATCTGAACCACCGCGCGAAAAAGTGCGGACTTCGCCATTGGCGCCCAAACCGTAAAAACCCGGGATGACATAGGTTCGGCCAGGCTGGCAGCGCGCCTTCAAGGCGACATAGGTCTTGGCGTCCAAGCGCCCGGCTCGATCGAAGAATATCACTTCAGCGGCGTCGACGTATTCGGCACGCAACAGGGCTGCCACCACGACGCCATGGATCGCCTCACCGCGCGAGGCGGCATAATCGGCGGTGCCGCCGGCAGCGGCAACGGCTTCGATCTTCGCCTGGGCGGCGGCTAGGGTCGGCCCCAAATCCAGGGCCAAACCGAGTTCGCGCACAATCCCCGTGAAACGATCAGCGATCTGATCCCACACCCCGACCAACGATTGACCCTTGGTTGCTAACTGGTGGCACAGGTACAGCAGATCGGTGACCTTGGTATCCTTGGCATGGGCCTTTCCCGGTGCCGAAGGGACAACTACCCAGCGGGCTGGATTGGCAGCGACGATGGCCTTCACCTTTACCAACTGGGCGGCCGTGGCGACCGAGGTACCGCCGAATTTGGCGACGATAAGACCATCCATGCGGGATCCTTGAAATAGCCGGAAATGGCAAGGGCGCAGAGGTTACCTCTGCGCCCGTGGCAGCCAAGTGGCGACCCGCACTACTCTACGATACGCACCCAGCCACCAACCCCACTCGAGGTGATTCCGAAGGGAGTGAAAGGCGGCGTGCCTTCAGCAGTCAGGAGATCATCATTGAACGCATAGGTACGGAGAGGCGAACGGTACACGGAAGGTGCTGCGTGCGTCCATTGCGGGGCCCCTAACAACGTCGTCCAGCCGCTCTGCAGACTCGACGATAAATTATCATCAACCGTCGTGCCGAAAACGGTTTGGCCATACTGCTTATCGGCATCGAGCAAGAAGGCACGGGTGTGACGTCGAGAATCCATAACCACGAGGCTTCCTTTAAAAAACATGTCCTTACGTCCAGAGGCCGGATTCCAATTTTCATTAAAAAGCATGGTATCGATGACGGCAGCCGATTGGCCCTCACGCACGCGATCACGCGAAGTCGGAATGTTATGCGTTAAGAAACATGTGACATAGGTTGTACTCTCAGCCGCTATTTGCGTTGGATCAGCTAAAATCCCACCGCCGCTTTTTTTGCCG
>JAYVTR010000125.1:0-8960 GCA_043788625.1 Planctomycetota bacterium | reverse complement strand
GACTATCTCAACCAGTACGAACCATTGGGAAGCGAATATCTCATAGGTATGCTCTTCTCAGTCGACTCACATTAGTACCAAAAATCAGGATGCCGTACGACCATGAGCAGCCCCTCACAGATGCGCGATCTCGCCAGCCAGCCCCTCACCATCGCCTTCATCGGTGCCGGATCCGTCGGTTTTACCCGCGGCCTGCTCAAGGACATCCTCGGCGTCCCTGAATTCGCCGCGACGCACTTCAACCTTATGGACATCAGTCCCAAGAACCTGGAGATGGTCGCCACGCTGTGCCGCCAGGACATCGCCGCCAATAATCTGATCGCCACCGTCCATCAGACCACCGATCAAATCGAAGCCCTGCGCAACGCCGACTATGTCATCACCACCTTCCGCGTCGGCGGACTCGATGCTTATCAGGGCGACATCGACATCCCCCTGCAATACGGCATCGATCAGTGCGTCGGTGACACCATCTGCGCCGGTGGCATCATGTACCACCAGCGCAATGCGCCGGTCTTTCTCAAGCTGTGCGCCGACATCAAGGCCCACGCCAAGCCCGGCGCCATCCTGCTGAACTATGCAAATCCGATGGCGATGAACACCTGGCTGTGCAATACCCATGGCGGGGTGAAAACCATCGGCCTGTGCCATGGCGTCCAGGGTGCACATCACCAGATCGCCAACTGCATCCAACGCTGGGCGCTGGCTGAAGGCGTGCTGAAAGAAGGCGAAACCGTACACCGTCGCGAGGTCGAGGTCATCGCCGCCGGACTCAACCATCAGACGTGGTTCCTCAAAGCCGAATGGCGCGGCAAGGATTTCATCCCTTTGCTGCCGGACCTGTTCGCCGCCCACCCCGAGTACCAGAAGACGGAAAAAGTCCGCATCGATGTGCTCAAGCGCTTCGGTTATTATTCCACCGAATCCAATGGCCACCTCAGCGAATACCTGGCGTGGTACCGCAAGCGTCCACAGGAGATCGCCAAATGGATCGATACCTCGAGTTGGATCAACGGCGAAACCGGCGGCTACCTGCGCGTCTCCACCGAGGGCCGCAATTGGTTCGAGCACGATTACTCGACCTGGCTGAGCGAGAAAGCCCCGGTCTTTGGGCCAACCAATCGCAGTGAAGAGCACGGCTCCTACATCATCGAAGGCCTAGAGACGGGCCGCGTCTACCGCGGCCACTTCAACGTCATCAACCAGCACCACATCACCAATCTGCCCAACGGCTGCGTGGTCGAGATTCCCGGTTACGTCGATCGTACCGGCGTGCATTGCCCAGCCGTCGGCGATCTGCCGTCGGGCTGCGCGGCGACCTGTTCGGCGTCGGTGCAGGTGCAGAAAATGTCGGTTGAGGCAGCGCATAAAGGCGACGTCAACCTGCTCAAACTTGCCATGCTACACGATCCCTTGGTGGGGGCCGTTTGCTCGCCCGAGGAAGTGTGGCAGCTGGCTGATGAGATGCTGGTGGCCCAGGCACCATGGTTACCGCAATATGCTGCAGAAATTCCTGCCGCACAAGCCCGTCTGGCAGCGCACGTGGCCAACGGTACGCGCGTCGCGCTCAGCACCACCCGCGGGGCTGCCCGCCAGCACACCAAGACGATCTGTGAAATGGATAGCGAGCGGGCTCAGTCACGCGCCAATGCCGCCGCGGCCGATAAAGGCAACATGACCAAGGCAGCGCACTAGGACCAATATTAGGGGCGGGCAGGCGTACATCCGCTTGCCCGCCCCTCCGCTTGCCCGTCCCCCGCTTGCCCGTCCACAGGCAGCGCCACGCTTCGCATCCTCATGTACGAACCCGTTTTAGTCGCGGTCCCGCCCAAAGGCGGTAGCTTCGACGATGTCTTGAAGAAGCTCGTCACCCTGAACTGGATCCGGCCGGAAGTCGTCTCGGCCCTGCGCCGTCTGATCAAAGACGACAAACGCCGGGTGAAACTCGAAGAAGGCCTGATCCAGCTGTGGGCCGCCAACGGCCATGAATATGAAGCCACGATGCGCGCTGCCGATCGTTTTGGCCATGATCTCGACGACATCGACCAAGCGCTCAAACGCATGCGTCGTTTTGCCGGGGAAGACGGCAAGCAGCGCCTCGACTACACGGGCAAGTCCGGGGTTGAGCAGTTATTGGAAGGTCTGCGCCATAATGGCGAAGCCGAACTGCGCGAGGCCGCCTACGCCCTGCACCTCCAGCTCGACCTGACCCGTCCCGGAAAACCGGTGCGCATGGTCTTCAATCAACTCGAAATCGACGTCCCCCGCCCTGGTACCACGCCGGTGCGTGCGGTATTGCTGGGCACCGACCACGAAGTAACGCCGACGTGGCTGCGCAAACAGAAACGCGATCTGTCGCTAACCTGCTACGATGCCTTCCATAATACCTTGCTCGATGTTCTCGACACGCCGAAAATCCACAATTGGCAGGAGCTGACCCGGCACCTGATTCAAACCGATACCGATGTGCGCATCCTGGGCTCATTGGGCCTTGATGATTACCTCGGCCACTGCGTGTTGATGTCTGAGCGCATGGCAGCTGAAGCCGTCGCCATCGCCAATGGCCAGGGCGGGCGCTGGGCGGTAAGCGATCGCGATCCGAAGCTCGCCCTGCTGGCGCGCAGTCCGGTGCTCATCGATGCCGGTTATGAAGAGATCTATCGCCAGGTCCTGGATGCCAAAAATAACGGCATCACCTTCGAGACCGGGCCCAAGGACATCGAGACCATGTGTGCGACCCAGGATCGCGCCGCCATCTATATCGTGCGCAGCGGCTCGACGGTGGCTGTGACTCCGGGGCTGTGCGTGGTCGGCACTGAACTCATCACCAGCGAAACCATCGTCGCCGTCAACCAGGAACGGTTGATGAAAAATCGCCATGTCGAAGCCTTGGTCGAGAGCCTCGCGCCCACCACCACCGATCATACCGCCGCCTGGCGGGCTAAACTCAAAGCCAAACTCGGCGCGCGTTTCGTGCTCGCCCCATGAATGGTAATAGACAGCCATGAGCAGTGATAAACAGCCATGAGCAGTGATAAACAGCCATGAGCGGTGATAAAAAGATTATCGTCCCCGGCACCGACCATCCTGGAACCTTAGGCAAAGTCCTCGAAGCGCTGGCCGATCAGCAGCGCGTGGCGACCGTTATCGTTCGTCGCGGCGAGCGCTTCCTGATGAAGATCATGGAGGTGCGTAAGGAAGTGGTGGTCGGTGAAGTCCGCTGCCTCAACTGGTCAGCCGAGATGGGACGCACCATTTTTGCATCGGCGAATACCGACTTTACCGAAGGGCGCCGTGAAATCCTCCTCGCTGACGCCATCGACAAGTTCGGCAGCAGCGCCCATCGCTATCGCGTGTATATTCCCATTGAAGAAATCACCGCGATTTATGAAGACCTCGATGATCGTTTCGACCAGACGCCTTTTTTGCCGTTGCCGTAATTAAGGTTGCCTTACGCACGTTCAAAGAGCTCTATCACGCGCGCCGCAAAAGCAGCGTAACCCAGAAAATCACCAGGTTTTTCGAGAAGTGCTAAAGCGCCCAATGCGGCGGCCCTGGCCAGGCGTACGGCATCGACCTGGTTCGACATTAAAATGGTCTGCAAACCGCAACCGATGAATTCCTTGGCCAGACCGAAACCATCGATGGCCGGCATGTTGATATCCACCAAGGCCAGGTGAGGCCGTGAGGCGACATCGCACAAGACAAACTCGACCAAGGCCAGATGTGCAACCGTCACCGTGTGGAAGATTATTGGATAGGCATGATGTTGAAAACCGGCTTCGATCAGCGGGAATTCATCAGGATTATCATCGACGATCATAATCCTGAAATCTACACCAGGATGAAGCTGAAAAGTACTCATGAACGTTCCATGCCAGCTGTAAATGGCTAAACCGCCAACGCTGCCCGGGGATTATACGCGGAAACGGCGGCCAACTCACGCCACAGATCTTTGGCCCGCTCACTGGCGGTTCCCGGAACAGTGATGCGTAAGGTTAGGTATTGATCACCAGCAACTTTTCCCGATAGACCACGTCCACGTAAGCGAAGCTGCTGACCATCACTCGCAAGTGGCGGAATGGTAACGGTGGTGACCCCGCCCAAGGTTGGTACGGGTACCTGCGCCCCGAGTACCGCCTCCCAAGGTGTCAACGGCAGCTCCATACGGATATCACGACCTTCGAGGTGATAGAACGGGTGCGGTTGCACCGCGATTTCCAGGTAGAGGTTGCCGTTCGAATCAGGCGTTGAACCCGGTTGGCCCTGGCCGCGCAAGCGGATGTGCTCACCTTTGGTCAGGCCCTGAGGGATCTTGACGTGTAAGACCCGCTCAGTCGACCCGCCATCTCCAGGTACCTGCATATGCAGATCACGTTCGCCGCCGGCATAGACTTCTTCGATGGTCAATGACATCACGTGATGGATGTCTTCGCCTTGCCAATGGCGCGGCTGGTCACGTCGGCGCGAACCAAAGAGCGAACTGAAAAAATCTTGAAGCTCCTCTTCATCGCCCGTGAACGACCCATCACCTGCGCGGTTATGTGATGAGCGGTTACCGGTCGAGCGGGCGCGACGCGGGGCAGCATATTCCTGCCCCTCGCGCCAACCGCCATTACGAACCTCATCATATATTTTGCGTTTTTCAGGATCGCCAAGCGCCTCATAGGCTTCACCCAGGTCAGTAAAACGCTTGAGGGCATCCTTGTCTTTGCTGACGTCAGGATGATGGAGACGTACGAGTTTTTTATATGCAGCTTTGATATCGCTGGCAGTTGCGTCCGGCTTCACACCCATGATCGCGTAATAATCTTTAAATTGCATACCCGCCATACTGACACTTTCCGATCACCGCCGACAGCGTTATTTCAATCTTGCGTTAACCGGTGATAAAGTTAAGCGCCGCTCATGCCAATATGATGAACATCAGTCAGCATTTACCATATGCATCTGGTACGACAGGAACCTGCGCTTGGCACTGAAGCTATCAGATGCCCTTGCAAACTGCACGATGATATCCGGGGGCGTACATGGATAGCTGGCCGGCAAGTCGCGAGGAAAAGCGAAAACCACTTATCAAAACTGGAAATCCACTTCGCGGAGACAATCATCCAATTCCGGCACAGTCATCGCTTCCTCAACATGGCCGCCATCGGCCCGCTCGGGTGCAAGCTCAAGTGAGATGAGCACATTTCTGAATAAGCGAGATATTCCATGACTTCTATCAAACATCTCTTCATTGACTCGTCTCTATGGCTGGGTTTGTCGACAGCTTTAGCATTCCTCGTCATGACTTCCACATTAATGACTGCTGCTGAAATCGCTGGTGAAAAAAACCTAACCCGCGATGCCATGGACCAACAGTGCCAGGAACTATTGCGTCAACAGCAGAAGTTAGCTGAAGACCAAAAAGCTGAAAATACTGAATTACGCGAGCGTGTTCTCGTCATTACTCGCGCGCCTGACGACAAAAAGGTAGCGCTCATGAGCGAGTTGCTTGCCCGCCTGGTAGAGCAAAACGCCGTGACTACTCAGCGTACAGACAAATTTCAAAAGACTATGCTCGCTCACTTGATGAAACATGTGCAATTGGCAACCCCTGGTGTTCCTCAATGTCCCATGCTTAAAGACACCACGGATATGAAGGATCTCAAAAATATGCATGACGTAAAATCGCCCAATAATGAAATTGCCAAATAGAAACCACAATGGTGTTCATTCGATGATACGTCGTGGTATATTGAATGCGAAAAAATTACATGCGCCAAGACAATCCTCGTTTAACTTCGGAGCTTTCCCCTCCTGAGCAATTGCATCTAAAGCATCAGCCCGTCACATGCGGAATGGGGTATGCTCCACTCATTCTCATCATTTCGCTCATTTTCACAGCTATAACTTCGACGTCCATCAGTTGGATCATTAAAAAAAAAGATTCTGCACGCTTCGACCAGGTTGTCGAAAATCTCCGTACGCAAATTGCGCAACAAATAGAGTCTTATACGCATATTTTAGATGGCACAGCCGGACTGGTTGCTAGTCAGGAGCGGATCGACCGTCATACATTACAAGTTTACATCGACCGGTTCCATCTGCGTGAAAAATACCCGGGGATACAAGGCATCGGTTGGTCGGTGCGTGTACCTTCCGGCAGCGAAAGCGATCTGCTTTCCTGGTTTCATGCTCAGGGTTTTACCCACATCCCATCACTGCCAATAAACCCGTCACCACCACTGTCCGTATCTGGGGTGCAGACCTGGACCAGCCAGGCTAAGACTACGCAGGTGAGCGATCATCACGCCATCGCGCTGATCGAGCCACTCGATGCCGGTAATCTCCAGACACTCGGCTATGACATGTCCAGCATACCTATCAGAAGCGTTGCCATGCAAGCCGCTTGCGATCAAAATCGCGTGGTGGCCACGGATCAGACCACCTTGCTGGCGCTCAATGATAGTAAGGTTGAAAATGGATTCGTGCTGTTCATTCCAGTCTACAAGGGCTTGGTTCCCCCTGACCTCCCAGGTCGTCGCGCGGCTCTCTCTGGTTATATTTTTGCCCCACTGCGCGATTCCGCTATTTTCAGCGGAATTCCCGATCTGGATGATGGCCCACTCGTGTTTTCGATTAGCGACACGACTAACAGTGAACCGCCCCATGCATCCACCATCCGCTCAGCAAGCATATCGTCGAGCAGCCCCGCGCCCCCGTCGGCATACTTTTTTCAAACACATCTTCGCCTTGATAATGTGCCCAACGCTTGGCTGACGACCAGTCGCAATCTATCCATTGCCGGTCGCACCTGGACGATCAACGCCTGCAGTACCCCCGTCTTCGAAGCATCATCGCCCCAGTATCTGGTCCCGTGGGTGGCCACCGGCGGAATTCTTTTAAGTTTCGTTCTATTCACCTTGACACGCGCGCACGCGCGCGCAGTCATTCGCAGCAGCAAAATTTTTCATCAGTGCATGGACGGCCAGCACACAGCTAGAATAAACCTCAGCATCAGTCAACGCCTGGCGCGCAGCCTCGATTTGCCAGCGGTTGTCCAGTCCGTCGTTGATGGCGGTTGCGAATTGACTGGTGCTTCATTCGCGGCCTTTGTTGTTCCCAACAAAAATGAGGTCCATGCCAGAGACAATGCCCCTCGTGATGTCAACGGCCATGGGATGTCGGTATATGCCGGTAAATTGTCTGATGAGAAAAGCGACCTGGCGCTGCCCAGAGTCCATGCGCTTCTTGCCGCGACTATCGATGGCCAGGAAGTCATTCGCCTCAGTGACGTACGGCGTGATGCACGCTATAAAAATGACACCGGCGGTACCTCCGCAATTATCAGTTACCTCGCGGTACCGGTTTCCTCACGTACCAACCAAGCGGCGGGGTGTCTGGTTTTTTCTCACCCAACGCCAGGGCACTTCACCGCTGATCATGAGCGGTTACTTCTCGGTTTGGCGGCACAAGCCGCGATCGCCATTGATAATGCCCAATTATTCCAAGCTGAATCAGCGACACGAAAAATCGCCTCGCAACGCTCAGTGGATCTCATCCGCGTCAATGCTGAACTGCAGCAGTTTGCCTATGTTAGTTCGCATGACCTGCAGGAGCCTTTGCGCACCGTCACCCAATACCTAGATCTCTTGCGCCACAGACATGGGTCTAAACTCGATGTTCAGGCCTTACGTTATATAGATTATGCCTCTGACAGTGCTGCACGCATGTATTTATTGCTGAATGATCTGCTGACCTACTCGCGCCTCGGCCGTGAAGCTGAACGTGAACCAGTACCTCTGCAAGAGGTTTGGGACGATGTCTGTGCTGATCTCCGCGTGTGCATTGACGAAGTACGTGCCGAGACCATCGTCGGGGATCTACCCACGATTCTTTGCGAACGCAGCAAAATGCGCCTAGTAATACAGAATCTTTTAGCCAATGCCTTGAAGTTTCATGGCCGGGCCCCCCCGCGCTGCAGCATCAGTGCCAAGCGCAATGAAGCAGGAATTTGGGTGATCACAGTCGCCGACAATGGCATTGGCATCGACCCTGAACACCACGCACGAATCTTTGAGGTTTTTGAACGTCTTCATCACCACGATCGATTCCCCGGCACTGGTATCGGCCTGGCCATCTGCCGCAAGGTCATTGAGCAGCACGGTGGAAGAATTTGGGTCGAGTCAACGGGCGGAGATGGTTCATCTTTCCACTTTTCCATCCCCGATCACAGCAGCCAGCCGCTCTCCAAATATCTGCCGGCAGTAATCATACCCTCACACGATGTCATCAGAAGGCACAACGTATGAGTTTTCATGTGCTCCTGGTTGAAGACAACGCTTCGGACGTTGAACTTTTATGCACGGCGTTTGAAGAACTAAAAATCGATGCCACTTTCACGGTTTTTCGAGATGGTGAAGCAGCTATTTCCAGAATAAAGGAAATCGCCAACACCTCACACGAGATTCCAACGCTCGCTTTTCTCGACCTCAACATGCCCCGTGCTTCGGGCCATGAAGTCTTGGCCGCCATACGTCAGCAGCCGATCTTCGACGCCATGCCGGTATTGATATTTTCCACTTCGAATGATCCATTTGATCGAAACCACTGCTTGAGCGCTGGTGCCACAGATTATTTAGTCAAACCAGTCCATTTCATCGAGCTACTGCACGTAGTCGATAAAGTTTCACAACGTTGGTTGAAACCGGTATCATGATTCACGGCGCTGATTCAAGGCCGGCTACCGCCCCTAAAAAAGCCAATAATCAATGACAAGATGAAAACGACCAAGAAGATGAAAAAAAGCACCTTGGCAATCTGAGTGGCACCTGCAGCAATCCCACCGAAACCGAAAATGGCGGCAATCATGGCAATAACGAAAAAAATGGCTGACCAGTAGATCATGGTATGTCCTCAACAGAGTCGGTAAAAAATCGGTCTCTGTTTGTTGATTTTGTTGATTAGGTACTAAG
>JAYVTR010000124.1:0-5925 GCA_043788625.1 Planctomycetota bacterium | reverse complement strand
GTTTGATCGCGCAGCTCGTAAAACAGTTCGAGTTTCGGTTCGCCACCAGGGATGTGGGCGCAGGTCACGTAGACGTCTTGGCCACTGCGGATCGGCCGCAGGTATTCAAGCTGCATGCGTGCCACCGGCGCCAAGCAGTCGGTGCGCTCCATGTCCTGATACGACAAGCCGCGCGCCGCAAGATAGGCCTCACGCGCGGTTTCGCAGTAGGCGACGTAGTGACCGTGCCATACCACCCTCATCGCGTCGACCTCGTGAAAGCGCACGGTGATGCGCGTGGTGTGCCGATCCCAGGTGGGCTCGATACGGGCTTTAATGCGCTTCATGGGCTCACCAGGTGCTGGGCCATGGTTTTCACTTCGAACGCGGCAACGGTGCTGTCGTCAGCCGTGATGCGTACCGCAAACAGGCTGAACGGTGGCAATGAATAAGTGAGGGTGACATATGTCTCAACACGTTGCCCAGCCAGCAAATCATGCGCTAAACTAGCACCTTTTACGCCGACGAGCATGCCTTGCGCCGGGCCGCCGCCGTGGGCGCGCAAGCTGACACCCATGAGGATGGCCACCGTCTGTGCGCTGCCCTCGATGAGCTGCAATAGGTCCAGGCCGTGCTCGTTGAGCAGGCGCGCATGCGCGGCGTTACCATCGGCGGCGATGGCGAGCAGTTCCTCAACCAACAAGGCCGGAGCCTGGTGGCTAGTGAGCTGTGCTGGTGGTGGGAAATGGGTGGGAGGAAAAGGATTCGCCATGATTCACGTCACCAGGCCGCCGTTTACTCCGAGCACCTGGCCAGTGATGTAGCCGGCCAATGGGCTGCACAAGAAGGACACCGCATGAGCGACTTCCTCGGTGGTTCCCACTCGCCCGGCGGGCACGGCGTGCAGCATCTGTTCAAGTGGCAGATCGCGCAGCATGTCGGTATCAATCAACCCGGGTGCGACGCAGTTGACCGTGACCTTGCGCTTGGCTATTTCGCGCGCCAACGCCTTGGTGGCGGCGATCAGTCCGCCCTTGGCAGCGCTATAATTGACCTGTCCGGCATTGCCGATCTGGCCGCTGACCGAAGCGATGGTGACGATGCGACCGTGCCTGGCGCGCATCATGCCGCTGATCAAGGGACGCAGGATATTGTAGAAGCCACCAAGGCCGGTGTTCAGCACCGCATCCCAGTCGTCTTCGCCCATCATGCCCAGCAGGCAGTCGCGGGTGATGCCGGCATTCAGCACCACCACCTCGGGCGCGCCGAGCGTGGCTTGCAGCGCCACCAGGGCTTCCTGCATGGCACTGCGGTCTGCGATATCTCCGGCTAAAAAAGTCACCGTCCGTCCGCGAGCGCGGATCTTTTCGGCCACGGCCTCGGCTTCGGCGACGCGCGAGCGGTAGCCGAGGACGATGTCGAAGCCATCATCGGCAAGGCGAATGGCGATTGCGGCGCCGATTCCACGGCTGCCTCCGGTGACCAGTGCGTACATGTGGCGATCAAGGTAGCCCGATGAGCGCTCAACGCCAGTTGCGGCGGACCCCTGCTTGCGATCATCGGTACATGCGTTTGCGGACCACCTTCGATATCAAAGCCTGGTATGAGTATGTACGCGGTGCGGGTCAGCCGATCGCGTGGTGTTCGGCGTTTGCCCCGGCCGAGGCGCTTTATGCGCTGGGCATCATTCCCGTTTATCCTGAAAACCATGCGGCGATGCTAGGCGCGCTATCGCCGAGCCGCGATCCCAATCAGCCGTATAGTCGTCCGGCCATTGCTGCGGCGCAGGCAGCGGGCTACCAATCGCCCAAGCTGTGTTCGTATGCCTTGGCTGATCTGGGAGTGCTGAACGGTGCCGTCTCGCCGTTGGGAAGCCTGCCACCGCCAGATCTATTCTATGCTTGCGACAGCCAGTGCGCCGTCGTCGGCCGCTGGGGCGAAGCGGTGGCGACCCATTTCAAGACCACCGTCGCACGCGACATTCCGCACTACCTGCTCAAGGCGCCGCCGGTGCGCGGCGCCGGACATACGCCTGAACAGCTCGCCGGTTTCCGCACCCAGCTCGATGGCCATCTTGATGACCTCGCGGCACGCTTCGGCGTGGTGCGCGACGAAGCGCGTCTGCAGGCGGTAATTGCTGAGTCGGCGACCGCCAACCTGCTATGGCAGCGTTGTCTTGAGGTCGCGCGCGTACGCCCCTCGCCGTGGACGGCCTGGGAGGCCTTCACCGCCATGGCGCCGATCGTCATTGCCCGTGGGCATCCCTTGGCGACGGATTTCTATCGACGTCTGTTGGTCGAGTTGGAAGAGCGCGTCGCCGCTGGTTATGCGGCTGTTCCCGGTGAGCGCCTGCGCCTGGTGTGGGATGCGATTCCGGTGTGGCCACGGCGCAATTGGTTGGCGGCTTTTTGCGCTCAGCAGCAGACGGCGGTGGTCGCCAGCACCTACACCCATTCCTGGTGGTTCTCCTTCGATGCCAGCGCTGGTCTCGACACCCTGGTGCGCCGTTACGCGTGGAACACCATGAATCTGCCGGCACAAACGGTGCTCGATTGGACGCTGGATATCGCCCGCGATTTCCAGGCTGATGGAGTCATCTGCCACTGGAACCGCTCATGCGGCATCTGGAACAGCTACGTCAAACGGCGCATCGACGGATTACGTGCTGCCGGCTTGCCGGTGTACTTGCTCGAGGCCGATATGGTTGACCCGCAGGCGTTTGACGAGTCGCGTATCAGCCGTGAGCTGGGTGCGTTTATCGACGGCCTGCAACGACGGTGAATTACTTATGATGGTCCCGCTGTGGCACCGCGCGACTGAGCGCGGTTGGCTGCCGAATCTGTTGATCAGTGTCGGCGTGGTTGCCCTGGCATCAGTGGTGATGTGGATCTCGTCGGCAGCCATGCTCGCCGGCATCCTCGTGGTTGGCAGCCTGGCGTGGCCACTCGCCACCGGCATGCGTTTGAGTCTCGGCGTGGCGCTGCTGTGGCCGCTGCTGCTGCTGGCGGTGGCGGCGCAGACCTGGCCGTGGGCCGAAATAGTGGTGCTGCTCTGCGGGTTGTGGTTGAGCGAGGTAGCGGCCCGTCGTCAGAGGCAGCCGCTGCCGGTCGATTGGCAGTCGATCAAAACCACAGCCAAGACGTCACTACCAGGATGGGTCATCTCTGCGGCAGCCATGGCGGCAGTAGCGATCATCTTATGGTGCGGGGAAACCTGGTTGGGAATGGTTCTTCTTTCCGCCGGCGCACTTACAGTGGCGCATGAAACAGGACAAGTACGACGCACGCTGATCACTGTCGCTGGCGGCATGCTGACCGTGCGTGGGCTGTTGCCCGATGCGCATGGGCTGGTGTCGCTCTTGCCCTTGGCGGTGCCGGTGATGCGGGCGGCGCAGGTGCCGTTGGTATGCATTCTGCCGGGTGCAGCCGGAGTAGCGCTGGTCAGTGGCGGCTTGGCCTGGACGCCACCGATGGCCATCATTGCGGCATTGCTGTTGGCGGGCTGGTTGTGGGACCACCTCGACTACGCAGTGCGCCCAGCGTGGCGCATCCTGTCGCCGTCGTGGCGCTGGTTCACCTATGCCAAGTTGGTTTGCGACCCGCTGTATGCCAGCCTCGCGGCTGATCCGCGTCCCTGGGGTCGCGTGCTCGATCTCGGTTGTGGGAGCGGCTTGGCAGCAGTGGTCGCCGCCCGCCGCAGCGATGTAGCGATGTGGTTGGGCATCGATTTAGATGCGCGTAAGATCGAAGTCGCGCGGCAGCTGCTGGCGGCAACGCCGGGAACCGCGCATTGGCAGACCCTGGTAGCGCATTTGCCACTGGTGTCAGCGATTCCGTCGGCGCCATTTGATACGGTGTTGGCCCTCGACATCTTGCACTACTGGCCGTTCAGCCAACAGGCCGAGCTGCTGGCGTGGATGCGTGCGCAGGTCGCTCCTGGTGGTCGTTTGTGGCTGCGCGATGGCGCCAGCGAGGCGGCCGGATCAACCCAGGTACAGCGCGGTGAACGCTTCACCACGGCCATCGGATTGAACCCGCCATCGGCGCTATTTTTCCGCACCACTGCCGAGTGGGAGGCCGCCTTTGTGCAGGCGGGTTTCATGGTGTGTTCGTGTCAGCCCAGCGGTGCGGCCAATCGGCTGTGGTGCTTAGAGGCGCCACGGGAGCAGATTTCAGGGTGACCTGACCCCCGAAAAGTGGTCCAACGATTGCGAGAAAACTCTGGCTATTACCCAAGCGGAGGAGAACCACAAACTGAAACGGTTGGTGGCGACTTGAATGGTGCCGCCCAAGGCGCGGTAACGGCTTTCGATGATCGCGGTGTTTTCGTTTAGGGGCACGGTGTCATCTGCGTCGCCGACCACATGGATCAAGGCGACCCCGGCTTTTGCCAGCGGCTTCAGGACGTCGAGGGGATTCCCGGCATAGAGCAGCGCTTCGGCTTCATTGGCGAAGCCATAATCATCGATGAGCGCTTTCCAGTCGTCGGGCTGCCCTTGCTATGGCCCTTGCCGCCAGGCCAGCTTTTGAAATCGCAAACCGGCGCGTCGCCATAGATCACCGCCACACGCTCGGGGTGACCGGCAGCGAAGCGATAGGAATACAGGCCGCCTGCAGATCATGCGGCTACGCCACGCGGGTAGACGGCTTCGGCGCAGAAATATTTCAGCACCGCATGACGGCGGCCATGCGGGTAGATTCGCTGGGCTGCAAAGGGAAAGGGACGGTCGGCGGTGATGGCGGTGACCCGTGCTCAGAGCAATCATATTAAGTTAACGATCGTGTCGCCCCTGCATGCCGGTGGTGGTCGCCTTCCTCGGCATGGTGTTGATGACGATGTCTGGCAGGGCTGGGGTATTTTGCCGCAGCATTCAGGTGTTGGAGGCAGCTGTGAGCGAGCGAGCGGGTGGGTAATCTTTTGAAGTACTAGGCGTTCCTATGCGATCGGTTGAGGCGTGGATTTACGTAATTAATTATTTGCATAATCGACTGAAAATAAAACATCAAAAAATTAAGCTTTTTCACTTTTAAACAGGAAATTTATCAGAAAGCGAAAAAAATTTGCCATTGAGAATAACTCGAGGTATAGATCAATATGACAAGTTCACGTCCATTAGTGAGTTTAAGATATTTGCCAGGGTCCATAGTTGCTTTTCGTCAGCTTTCAAAGCTTGGTAATGTGTTCAAAAAAACTGGAGTTTCATGGCGGCAGGCGTTGCGGATGGTCATGTGCTTATGCATTTTGGGCGTGATGGCCAACAAGGTGTCGGCGGCAGATCGTTACTGGGTGGGTGGGACGGGAAGCTGGAGCAACACCGCGCACTGGGCGGCGACGTCCAACGGGGCGGGCAATGCCGGGGTGCCTACCAGTACCGATCTGGTGTATTTTGATGGCAATTCTGGCATTGGCACGTCGACCATGGATGTCAATTACACGATCTCCTCGCTGATCTGCACGGGCTTCATCAGGACGTTGAATGATGGTGGCAACACGCTGACGGTGAGCGGCACCGTGACGCTGGTGTCAGGCATGACCTTCACCACCACCGGCACGCTGACCATCAGCGCCAGCGCGACGCTGACCACGGGCGGCAAGTCGCTGAACAACCTGACGGCGAACACCGGAACGCTGACCTTGGGCAGCGCGGTAACGGTGACCGGCGTGGCGACGCTGGGCGCGGCGGTGGTCAACGGTGGCAACCTGCTGACCGTGAACTCCGCCGGTAGTTCCACCATCACTGGCATTCTCTCGGGTGTCGGTGGACTGACCAAGAGCGGTAGTGGCACCCTCACTGCATCGGGCGTGAATACCTATACCGGTGTCACCACCCTGACCGCAGGAACGCTCTCGGTCGCAACCATCAACAATGGGGGCGTGGCGGGCAATCTCGGTCAGGCCACCACGGCGGCGGCAAATGTCGTCTTCAATGGCGGTGCGTTGCAGTAC
>JAYVTR010000123.1:0-6847 GCA_043788625.1 Planctomycetota bacterium | reverse complement strand
CCCGGGGCTAGAGCTCGGCAAATTGCGCATGTGGAATTTCCCGATCAACCAAGCCGGCATCGATGCAATGGTCGCTAATCTGCAGCAGAATTGGCTCGCCGGCACGGTGATGCCGCGCGAACCCGGCACCCCGTCTACCTTGTATCCGGCCCTGCACACGTGGTCGATCTACCACAACTGCCACGATTTCACTTTCGACATGCTGCGTTCAGCCGGGCTCGATGTGCATACGCGGTGGCTGTACCTCGCCGGCGGGTTGACCAATGACCTCGACGAAGCCCAGCGTGAGATGGCCCGCGCCGGGATCACCGTCATCGGCAAGTAGACTGCTGTTCCTACCGATCATGCGGAATGAGGGAGATGACCAATCTCAGCACGGTCATGATTAGAAAGCTCGTGCCCGCGCTGGCGCTTAGCCTTCGATGCGTGCGCGCACCTGCTCTACCGCCTGGGCGATGGCGATGCGGACCTGCTCGGTGGTGTCGCGGTCACGGATGGTGACCTGGCCATCGGTCAGCGAATCGTAGTCGATGGTGATGCAGTACGGGGTACCGATCTCATCGTGCTTGGCATAGCGTTTGCCGATGGCGCCCTTGTCGTCGTATTTGGCGTTGATGCCGGCTTTGAGCAGGGCGGCGATGATCTCGCGTGCCTTTTCCGGTAGGCCATCTTTTTTCATCAACGGCAGCACGGCGCATTTGATCGGCGCCAGCTTGGGGTGCAGCTTGAGCACGGTGCGCGTGACCGGTTTGCCGTCCTTGTCCTTGCGCTCTTCCTCGTGGTAGGCGTCGAGCAGGAAGCACAGCAGGGCGCGGGTTGCACCGGCGGCCGGCTCAATGACGTAGGGCAGATAACGCCACGGCTTGGCGCCGGTCTTGGGGTTGGCGTTCTCGACATCGATGTACTCGAGGTTTTCGCCCGAGGCTTCCTGATGCGCATGCAGGTCGTGGTCGGTGCGTGAAGCGATGCCTTCGAGCTCGCCCCAGCCCCAGGGGTATTCGTATTCGACGTCAAAGCACTGATCGGCGTAATGCGCCAATTCGTCTTTTTCATGCGGGCGGAATTTGAACTTGGTCGGATAGTTGGCATAGCGCTGCCACCATGCCATGCGCTGTTCCTTCCAATAATTCATCCACTCGCCCTGGGTGCCCGGCTCGCAGAAGAACTCCATTTCCATCTGCTCGAATTCGCACGAGCGGAAGATGAAATGCTCGACAGTGACTTCGTTGCGGAACGACTTGCCCATCTGCGCAATGCCGAACGGCGGCTTAAGGCTCATCGAGTTCATGACGTTCTTGAACTGCACGAACATCGCCTGGGCGGTTTCCGGACGCAGGTAGACCATGGCGGTGTTGGTGACCTGTTCGGCTACCGCCCGCAGCATCTTGGCGCGCTCGCCGGACTCGATGGCATTGGCCAGGGCGCCGCTTTCGGCGAGCTTGCCGAAGTGGGTCTTGATGGCGACGGCGAAATCGGCTTCGAGAGTCAGCTTGGCAGTGACCTCGGCCACGTCCTGCATCGGATCAACCGCACCCAGCGGGGTGCGGAACATCAGATTGAACTGCTTCTCAGCGGTCAAAAATGGACATCCGATCAATGGGCTGACATAGCCGCGCCAGGTCCATTTCTGCGTCGCCTCCGTTGCCGCTATTGCACCCTTGGGGATGAAGCCGAACTCGGTGGCGCTGAGCGCCTGCAGACCATTGAGGACATTGCCGTCACGCTCGAGGGCGACGCCGAAGTTCTTCTCGATGATCTCGGCGTAGGTCTTGGCGATGCCCTTGTCGACGCAGGTGATCGGCAACGGACCGGGCACGCTGGGGCGCGGGGCTTTGTCAGCACGGAAACGCTCCTTCGACACCTGGCAGTCCACCAGCGGATCGGCAAAGCCGGCGGCATGGCCCGAGGCCCGCCACACGTTGGGATGCATGATGATCGAGGCATCGATGCCGACCACGTTTTCACGGGTGGTGACCATGTCTTTCCACCACTCACCCATCAGGTTGCGTTTCAACTCGGCACCCAACGGGCCGTAGTCGTAAGCGCTCTTCAGGCCGCCGTAGATTTCCGACGATTGAAACACGAAGCCGCGGTTCTTGCACAGGGCGACAAGTTTTTTCATCACGTCAGGAACGGCGTGCAGAGCGGGAGCAGGGTTGGTCATGGGCATCTCGGATTGGGTAGTCACGGTAGACCCCTGACGGAGGCAGTCCAGTGAGGGGCGGGCAGCCGCGATTGCCCTGGACTCAGACACTTAGCTGGTTGGGATATCGCGCACATGCATGAATCCGCTGATGCTTCATCCCTCACTGGGGGCTCGGCTGCGCCTGGCCCAGCGCATCTGCCACACCTGGAATATCTAGGATTCTGGCAACGGGTGGGGGCATTTCTCATCGACAACGTCATTACTTCCGTGGTGGTGTTGCCACTGAGTGTGCTTGGCGATGGGCCGGTCTCTGCAGCGACTATTTTGATAAATATCATCACCACGGTGGTGGTCGCGGTCTATGTCCTGGTGTTCTGGGTGTGGCATGCCTCGACGCCGGGGAAGATGCTGTTCAAGGCGACGATCGTTGATGAGCAAAGCGGTCTGGCACCTTTACGGAAGGCCTACATCATCCGCTACCTCGGCTATTTCCCGGCGTTTTTATGCCTGGGCTTGGGTGTGTTATGGGTGGCATGGGAACCACGCAAACGAGGCTGGCATGACTTGATGGCGGGCACCATCGTGGTGCGCCCACGGCGGTAAATCGGCGCGCGGTATGGGTTCAGCCTCTGTAAGGGATGAACCCTACTTCGCCCCGGCCTCGAACATCTCCACTGATTCCCATTCATCGAGAAACCGGTTGAGCAACGGCTGGTAATCATCGAGGCGCAAGCCGAGGCGGGCGAGGGCGGTGTCGTCGAGGCCCCAGATAAAACGGTCGGCGCCGGCAACGTGGCCGCAGGCGCGGGCCAGCAGGCGGGCGAGGTGCACTACTGCCACCAAGTCATGGTGGGCGTCGGCCTGCTTGGGGCGGTCGTAATAGCGGATGCAGCTCAGCAGCAGGGGGTGCAGATTCCAACTGCGGGCTAACAGGTAACCAAGGTCACCGGTGTCGGCTCCCAGCTCGTTGTGCAGCAGATGTGCGAACGGACCTTCGCCCTTTTCCTGACGGATGAGGGCGCTGGCGTATTCATTGGGGAAGCGCATCACCGCCAAAGAAGTGCCCAGATCATGCAGGAGACCGGCAGCGTGCAGGGTCTCGTCGTCGATGGCTGATAACGGCGAATTCTGATGTCGTGACGCTACCGCGCGGGCGATGATGCGGGTGAGAATGCCGCAGGCATGGCCAAGCCGCCAGCAGCCGTTGATCGTCCGCTCAGCAGCGGCGGGAATGGGGATGAAGCCGCGCGTTAGGCCGAGAACTCCGCCCAGGCCTAGCGAACGCAGGGCTTCTGAAAGTTTAGTACCGCCATCGTCGGTCTGGTTGGCTTGGCCCAAAATCACCGCCGTCAACATCGGATCAGATTTTATCAGCGAGCGCACCACTTCTTCGGATGAGCCCGGATCAGTGATCAGCTGCTTGAGCGTCACCAGGGTTTTCGCCGAGGTGAAACCGGGCGTGGAGTGGATGCGGCTGGCGATCGTCGGCAGGGGGATGATCGCCACGGTCAGGCCTTGCGCGCCAAGGCGTTCTCAACCAATTTCATCAACGCCATCAGGTATGGTTGCTGATTCACCCGTGAAAAACGCTCGTGCAGCTGTTTGGTCTTGTCGGCCCAGGTCTCGACACCCGAGCCCGGCGGTGGTGCGCCGACAATGTAGATGCGTTTGATGCCACGCCCGGCCAGGCGTTGGATGAGTCCGTCGGACAAGCTCGTGCCGGATGGGCACAGACGGGTGCGGTTGGGCAGTTCAACGGTGCGCGAAAGGATCATGCCATCACGCGCCTGATTCAATAAAATGCAGGTATCCGGCGGGGCAATGGCGCTGGCGGCAATACGACCGGTAAGGCCCGAGAAGACTGGCGGCGGCGAAGAAGGGGACGTCATATGGAGTTGCATGAGTATACGCGAAAACTGGGCCAGGCGCTAATCTGGATAATGTTTCAAGCGTTGGCTATGGAGATAGTAAATAAGTTCTCATAGCGGCTCAGCTTCCTAGCGGGGATGGCACGGCGTATGCCTCGTAGTCTTTCAGCTAGGAGACGATTGTGGCGAAGCCCATCTTGATGTTTATTTCTGCAACGGGGTTGCTGATCTTGCCACTGACGGTGTCCGTCGGTGGCTATGCCGAAGAGGTATTCACTGATAGCCAATGGAGCCAAACGGCAGCCAGCAAGCCGGCGGCGCCAAGCGCCTCACCGGTCGGCTCGTCGCTCTTGGCGATCGGTGGCTCCTTGCTGGTGGTGGTGGCGTTGGCATTGGTGCTGGGTTGGTTGGTGAAACGTCTGGGCGTGAAACGCCTGATCCAGGCCAAGGGTCGGTATTTGGAGGTGATTGAGTCGGTACCGCTCGGATTCAAGCGTCAGGCAAGTCTGCTACGCATCGGCGACATTGTGGTGGTGGTGGGAATTGGCGAGCATGAGCTGGTGACCTTGGCGACCTTGCCGGCGAGCACGGTGTTGCGCGAGTTGCCATCAGCTCCGACACCGCTGACACCGGTGCTGCCTGGGTTCGCAGTGGCGACCGAGCCGGACCCCACTTTCCGCACCCTGTTGAGCAAAGTTATCAAGGGATGAAGACACTCTTACTGTGGCTGTTGTCGTGGAGCCTGGCGGTGGCGGCGGTCGAGGCTCCTGACCTGACTTTCCCCGCCGCTGCCAAACCGGCAGCGACCGTCGCCGATGCCAATGCGACTCTGCCGGACCGTATTATGCAGACGGTGATGGCACCGCTGGCGCGACCGGCCCCGAGCTCTGGAACAGGAACGGTGATCACCGCCCCCGGTCTGACCATCTCGCTGGGCAATGACAGCAAGCGCGGCTGGTCGACGCCGGTGTTGTTGTTGGTCGGCATCACCGCCCTGTCGGTCGCACCGGCTTTTCTGATGATGATGACGAGCTTCACGCGCATCATCATCGTGCTCGGCTTTCTGCGTCGCGCCTTAGGTACGCAGTCATTGCCGCCCAATCAGGTGATGGCGGGTTTAGCGCTGTTTCTCAGTCTCTTCATCATGACTCCCACCATCAACCGCATCAATGACAACGCTCTGCAGCCGTATTTGAAAGAAACTATTTCGCAGGAGGTGGCGTTCAGTGCGACCAAGGACGCCCTGCGTGATTTCATGCTCAAGCAGACGCGTAAAAACGATCTGGCCTTGTTCATCCATCTGGCCAAGGAGGAGCGCCCGCGTACCGCGGCTGACGTGTCATTCCTGACTTTGGTCCCGGCGTTCATGACTTCGGAATTGAAGACTTCATTCCAGATGGGCTTCATCATTTTTTTACCATTTCTGGTGATCGATCTGGTGGTCAGCGCCGTGCTGATGGCATTGGGCATGATGATGCTGCCGCCGGTGGTGGTGTCATTGCCATTCAAAATCCTGCTCTTCTGCCTGGTCGATGGGTGGACGCTGTTGATGCAGGCGCTGGTCGCTTCGTATCGCTGAGCGATGCCAGCAGGTGCTTGTGCAGAGAGTGCTCATGAAAGGTCGAAAATGCCAGATGACGTGATTATCGAAGTGCTGCGCAACATGCTGTACATCAGCTTGGTGCTATCGATGCCGGTGCTCGGTACGGCGATGGTGGTGGGCATGGTGGTGGGCTTGCTGCAGGCCGTGACCTCGATCCAAGAGCAAACGCTCGCCTTCGTTCCCAAGTTGGTCTCGATCATCGCCGTGTTCGCTTTACTCGGTCACTGGATGATCCGTTTGCTGGTCGGCTACACGAGCGAGCTGCTGGGTGGTTTAGCGAGTTACGGCGCGCTGTAGGCCAGCCCTGTCTCATCCTGCCCTATCTATACGATGAACCTCGACGCCCTGTCATCTCTATTTCAGCACATGCCGGCGATGATGCTGGTGATGGCGCGCATCGGCGCCTTGTTTGTGACCGCGCCGGTGATCGGCGGGGTCATGGTACCGGCGACGGTGAAGTCATTGTTGACTGTGGCCATCGCCTTGGTGCTGGCCCCGCGTGCCGGTCCGACGGATATTCCTCTCGATTTGCAGTTCATCCTGCTATTGACGCGTGAAGTCGTGCTCGGGTTGAGCTTGGGCTGGCTATTATCACTGTATTTTCAGGGGGTGCAGATGGGCGGCGAGTTGATCAATCGCCATGCCGGTTTCAGTGCCGCTGAAAATTTCGATCCCGATTCAAATATCGGTGCCGGCCCCATGGGCGACTTGCTCAATATGGGCACGATTTTGCTGTTTTTTTCCACCGATGGCCATCACGTGCTGTTAGCAAGTCTGGCACGCAGTTATGAAATGCTGCCTTTGGGGGCTTGGTCGCCAACCCCGGCCTTGGGCACCTTGGTCGCGCGCGGCATAGCTGATTCGTGGTCAATTGCCTTAGCGCTGAGCTTCCCGGTATTGTCAGCGGTGATGGCCATCACGCTTACCGAAGGCATCATGACGCGGGCGATTCCGCAGATCAATGTCATGCACATGAGTTTCGCGGTGAAGATCATCGTCTCGGTCGGTGTCATGTACGCCGGCATGCCGGCGGTAGTGGCCTTCCTCGGCACGGTGCTGCTCGCTATGAACGGCATGTCCGGCAGCTTCCTGTCCCTGCATTGAGGGGCCAGAGGTACGGAAAAAATAGAATTTTCAGGATATATCGGAAGATAAGCGATGATGTGCGCTGCGAATCAACACGCAGCCACATACGCTGCTTTTTTTAGCAGCCTGTTAGGTCGTCGAACC
>JAYVTR010000122.1:0-4518 GCA_043788625.1 Planctomycetota bacterium | reverse complement strand
GGGCGGCTCACTGCCCGGCTTGCAGGCCGCCGCCATTGCCCGCGATGCGGCGCTCGGCCTGACCGCCGTCCACGCCGCCCGTCTCATCCATCGTGATTTGAAACCATCGAACATCCTCCTCAGTGATGACGGCACCGCCAAGCTCGGCGACTTCGGCCTGGTGCAGGTGCTCGACCAGCACCGGCCGCTGACCCTGGGTGGGAAGATTGTCGGCACACCGGCCTTCATGTCGCCTGAGCAGGTCGAAGGCATTATCGAACTCGATTTCCGCTCTGATGTTTACGCCCTTGGCGCCACCTTGTATTACCTGCTAACGGGAAAGCCGCCCTTCCTGGGGGTCTCGCCGTGGGTGATCCTCAATCAGGTGCTGACCTCATCTCTGCCTGATCCGCGACGGCTTAAAGCCGACCTCGATGAGCGCTTGGCAGCGGTGGTCAACAAGGCCGGCGCGCACCGCCGTGAAGACCGCTATTTTTCGGCAGCCAAGATGGCCGAGGATCTCGATCTGATCCTCGCCGAAGAGTCGCCACGCCACGCCAAGGTGACGGCTCTCGATGGCACGCCACGCATTGAGCGCGGCCCCGGGCGCATGCCGCGTGTGCTGCTGGCGCGGCCGCCTGCCGCCGGCGACGACCCCCTGGCGCAACGTCTCCGCGCCGAACGCTTTGTGGTCGAAGAGATGACCACTGCACAGGCCGTGCTGCACAGTGTCGATATTGAAATTCCTCAGTTATTGGTCCTCGATTTCACCGACGAGCAATGCCTGGGGCCTGACCTCCTGCGCACCCTGCGCCGCCGGCCCGAGCACCACGCCCTGCCGGTGCTGGTATTGTGCGACGTGCGCGAAGCGAGCATCGAGGCCGCCTGGCGCGCTGGTGCCAGCCAGGTACTGATCATGCAGCATATGAGCGACGGTGATTTCCTGCATCACGTCCAACGCATCATCGGCCTCGATTCCGGGCATCTGATGACCATGCCGATCACGCGCAGCTTCAGCCCGCTGGATGCCCGCCAACGAGAGCGCCAGGCACGCATCGCTTTAGTGTGCGCCCAAGCACAGACCCACCTCGCCGCCTTGCCGCCGCATACCAATCTTGAAGCCCTGGCGCCGGCGTTGGAAGAAGTCTCGGGCGTCTTGCGCGCCGCCGAGTCGCCGGCCGAAGAACTCGACCCGGCCTGCCATATGCTGGTCAGGGCGACGCAGGCCTTGCTACATGAATTATCTGAGATGCCGCACCACGGCTCACCAGCGGTGCTGCGTACCGTTGGCCGGGCTTTGAACGCCATCGACAAACGCGCGCAGGCACCGGAAGTCGGCCCGCCCCTGACCGGACGTTTTGCGCTGGTGGTAGATGACGACCCGGTATCGCGGTTAATGATGACCAATGCCCTACGTGTGGTCGGGGTCGCCGCCGACGCGGTAAGCGATGCCCAGAGGGCCCTCGAAGCCGCCGAGAACCGTCATTATGACGTGATTTTATCAGATGTGATGATGGATGGCTTGAACGGTTTCCAATTTGTAGGCCGTCTGCGGCTGCTGCCAGATTACGTGAACACACCGGTAATATTCGTCACCTCGCTAGCAGATTTCGATCAGTTTTTCCGCACTGTCCCGGGTGGCGCCTGCGATCTGATCGCTAAACCATTCCTGCTGACCGAGCTAGGGCTGAAAGCGCTGATCCACCTGACTGAAGCCCCGTTGACAGCCGCCACCTCATTACCATGATCCCGCCCTCCCACATAAAGGGCGGAATTCACAATTTGCGCGATTAGCTCAGTTGGTAGAGCAAGGGATTCTTAATCCCTGGGTCCTAGGTTCGAGTCCTAGATCGCGCACCATGGAAAGCCCTGTAGGTCAGTGACTTACAGGGCTTCTTCTTTTAGGCTACGTGGAGCTTTTTCTTGGGCTAGCCCTGGGCTAGCTTACTTAATCAATGCTCACCATAAGACCTGCGAAACTCTTCAAAACATGAATAGCCGGGTCACAGGCGCGCGGGCCTGGCTTTCAGGTGAGCCACTAAGCGAGCAAGCCTCGCCAGTGGAAATCGAATTCTCAGTAAGCGATGGCAGCCAATTGCGGCTCATTGCTTCCTAAGCGACTCAACGCGATGGGAAGATGTGCTAGTGGTTGGTTAGATATACCGGTCTAAAGTTGACCATTAGCGTACCCACCGGAGGGTTATTCTCATCACAAGTGCATGTCATCAATTAATCAGACGTTTTCTAGCGAACCAAAATTTGAAAAGTTTTCCCTTAGCGTAATAGTTTATTCATTTAGCGTAGATTATGTCCATGACAAAAGCCGACACGATTAAACATTACGGTGACAATCGCGAAGACCTGGGCGGCAGTCAATGGCATTCACGAGCCCCATACTAAGCTGAAAGTCTGCGGTTATTTTCGATATTTCTCTTGACACGCCCCGGAAAAAAATTCGTGGCCTCATGGTCCTTTCTCCGTTGCACTTCTCCACGTTGGTCACCCAAGTGATCGACATCATTCCGCAAGGGGAGGCGAAGCCAGGGTGCTGGAATGCCCGTCGGGCTTTCCAGGGCGTTCTGGGGCTCGTGCGCTCGGGAACCCGCACGAGCATCAGGGACATGTTGGAGCGTCAGCATGATCTGGGGCTGTTTCCGGACTTCACGGATTGCCCTGCCGCCAGTGGTTTCTCTCAGGCGCGACATTTGTTGCGGACGAGCGATTTTCAAGCCGGGTGGGGGAAGGCAAAAACGTTGGTCGGTGCGGTGGTGTGCCCACCTGGCAAGCAGCGATGGATTGCGCTTGATGGCGCCTGGATGGTGACGTCGCGGTCGCCATCGGCACGGCGGCGCTGGGCGACTCCAACCGGTGGCCATCTGCCGCAGGCGCTGGTCGTCACCGCGTGGGAGGTGCGGACGCGGCTCCCGATTGGCTTTTGCGTCATGTCCGACGGACAAGGCGAACGCGCAGGAGTCAACGAGCTGCTGCCGCACCTGCGCGCAGGCGATGTAGCGCTGATGGACCGCGGTTTTCCCAGTGATCGGCTCATCGGTACCCTGGTCGACCAGGGCGTCGAGATCGTCGTGCGGATGACCACCGGAGCATCCGCCTGGAATGAAACCGCGGCCTTTGTCGCATCCGGCAAGGATGACGCGGTGCTGCTGGTCGAGATCCGCGATCCGGATGGTCGACTGCGGTGCATTCCCATGCGCTTCATCCGCCGCTCCTTCCCGCCCGGCCGGCCCAAGAAGGGGCAAACCCGCGATCTGATGGTCATCGTCACCACCCTGTTGGACCCAGTTGCTTATTCCGCCAAGGCCATCCTCGCCCGCTATGACGAGCGCTGGGGCGTCGAAACCGCCTACCGCGAAATGAAGATCACCTTCGCCATCGAACACTTTCACAGCGAGGATGCTGATTTCATCGTCCAGGAACTGTACGCGCTCATGACCTGGCTCTGCGTGGCTGCAGCCATGGAAGCACAGGTGTAGCGCTTGCTTATCGACAAACGTGGACCCATCGATCCGACAGATCCACAACGCTGGCAAATCAATCGCACCCACCTGTTCAAAAAAGTGGATCGCGCCTTCTGGGCAGCCTGCATTCCAGGGGGGTGGGGAAAGCATACGCCAAGCTATGAACGAGACTGCCGAAGGCTCGTCAGATCAGCGCAAAAACGCAGGCCAGGACGCTCACGACCTCGCCAACGGCTCGCGCCATTTGGACATTTCGCAGGGGGTAAGTGAATGCCATTGGGGCGGCAGTGCCGCTTGACTTTTTGCGCAGTAATAATTCACACTGGTGGGCACTCCTCACATCACTTGTCAGACCTCAGGTGATATGCCCACTGTGAATCTTCCCGTTTGATTAAAACCTAGCTAAAACTCTAAGCTCCAGCAATTGTCTGGAGCTTAGAAACATTCTATTTTTCACAGAACGGTTACCCATCCTCTTTGGTTTTCCTCAATTCCTGTGCTAGCCTTAGCATTCCCTTAGACTCCGCAATGTCGGCAAAAGTAATTCCTGGGCGCTCTTCGCGTGACTTATTCTCTGAGAATGCAATTAAAATTTGCACGATCCCGATTCTATTCTCTTCATCTAAATCATTATATGAACAAAGATAACCTAGCGCACACTCATTTTCTGCATTTCTTTGGTTAACAATAGCACCGAAAGAAATAAGTATGCCTACAAGCACAAGCGATCCAATACTACATGCATGCATTAAAGCAGTATTACCGCAATCATCCGAGCTGTTAGGCGATACACCCTTTTTCAGGAGCAGAATAAGTTCAGTGTAATTCTTTTCAAGAAAAGCATCCTCCAACTCATTCCATGAATTGGGGGATGCTTCTTGATTAGGGGAGCCAGCCACAGTGTCCATAATATGCCCTACAGTTGGCGGATGCCAATTCCTTAGCTAAATCCTGACATACTTCTATCGTAACCGGTTTACGAACCTACTTTGCCACGCACTCCCCGCCGCCGAGCATATTGGGCGGGGGTCAATTCCGTGGCTGTCCGCCGGGCGTGATGCAG